>PTKE01000079.1 GCA_002937585.1 Alphaproteobacteria bacterium MarineAlpha9_Bin6
TAATCCCCGCCTGTATTCCAAAAAAATTAGTAAATTGTTGACTAAAAGAGAAAATCGGATGCCCACGCTGCCAGCTGGCGACCCGATTTTCGACGGTTGGGTTACCTAACATAGTCGCTATGACGTTGCAATATCGGTTGCGCAAATGATCCACCATGTGCAACCAGTAAATTCCGGTCATGTCACATAAAACTGTAAGGGTCGATATCGACACGTACGATTGCTGCCCGTGTCCACGAAACCGAGCCCAACCAACCTCGCAATATGGCCTGCAAATTGTGTCGGCGCGAAGCCTTCACTAGAAGGCGAAACCGGAATCGACCGCGCAGTTGAGCAATCGGCGCCGGGGCCGGACCAAACACCTCTATCTCACCTTCTCTAGGTGCTGCTCGAGCTAAGTCAGCAGCCACATCTGCCGCTAATCGCTCGATGCGCGACGATATGATCACGGCAGCAAGGCGCACAAATGGTGGCATCCGGGCGGCGCTGCGAGCAGCAAGTTCAGCCGCCAAAAACCCGTCACGATCACCTTCAACAAGAGCCCGAATCACAGGATGCTCAGTCATGTAGCTCTGCAATAATACCCGGCCAGCCCGTTCCTCTCTGCCTGCTCGACCAGAAACCTGGGACAATAGTTGAACGCTTCGCTCGCTAGCACGCAGATCGCCTCCAGAAAGGCCCAAATCGGCATCTACTACTCCAACGAGCGTTAGACGTGGAAAGTGGTAACCCTTAGTTATCATTTGGGTGCCTATAAGAACATCGATCCTATTTGCCAGCATGTCACTGACTAGCATTTCTGCATGACGTATGCTCGAGACAGTATCACTGGTCATCACTTTGAGCCTCGCCTTCGGCATAACTCGTGCGAGTTCCTCGGCAAGCCTTTCCACCCCCGGCCCGCAGGCAACTAAAGAACCCTCCAACCCACACTCAGGGCAACTCTCAGCAAGCTTTTCTACATAACCGCAGTGATGACAACGCATCTTCCTGGTTAGTCGGTGCTCAACTAACCAAGCTGTACAATTAGGACAGTGCAGACGAAAACCGCAACTCCGACACAACGTCAAAGGCGCGTAACCTCTTCGGTTGAGAAATAGCATGACCTGTTCTCCACCTTCGACCGTTTCACGCATCGCGGTATCGAGTGCAGGTGATAACCATCGGCCCCGTACGGGCGGTTGCCGGCGCATGTCGATTGCCTCGACATCTGGAAGTTTTGCTTGTCCATGGCGAGTTGGAAGGGAGAGCCTACGATAACGTCCTGCACTTGCGTTGCAGTGGCTCTCCAACGATGGCGTTGCAGAGGCTAAAATCACTGGTATCGCTGCCAGCCTTCCACGCATCACAGCAACATCGCGAGCGTTATAAAAAACCCCGTCCTCTTGTTTGTAAGACGCGTCGTGCTCTTCGTCGACCACAATCAAACCGAGTTTCGCAAACGGTAAGAAGAGCGCAGAACGCGTGCCTACTGCCAACGGTGCCCGTGCGAAAGAAACGGCACGCCAGCTTTCGCGGCGAGTGGCCGTGCTGAGCTCTGAGTGCCATGTAGTAGGACGTACACCGAAACGTGACTCAAACCGACACAGCCATTGGGCACTGAGGGCTATCTCTGGTAAGAGCACTAGTACTTGGCGGCCGGTCTTCAGCGTGGCTGAGATAGCCTCAAAATATACCTCGGTCTTACCAGAGCCTGTCACTCCATCAAGAAGATTAACTACAAATCGCTCAGCTCCAACCGAAGAGCAAAGTTCGTTCGCCGCTGCTCGCTGAAATCCCGATAACGTCGGTATAGAATGATTTGGATCTGGGTTAGAACCTTCAGAAAATGAGGTGCCGGCCACAATATTTAGATGGCCTGCATGCACCAATCCTCTCACCACGTCAGGGCCGACCGAAGCCATTCGGGAAAGGTCGGCCGCGAGACGCGGCAACCCGTCGGCCAGAACAGCAAAAACCCGTGCCCGCTGCGGCGTCACTCTTTGGGGTCGACTCCCAGTATCAATATACAACTTAAGGGGTTTCGGTGGCTCGAGTGCAGTTGGCACACTCATCGCCATTCGCAAAACTGCGCCCGGCGACGCCAAGTAATAGTGCGCAACCCAGTCAATAAGGCCTCGTAGCTCTGCTTTCATCGGCGGTAGCTTTAACAGAGCACCGATTGGCCTTATTTTATTTGCTGCGACATCGCCTGAACCTGATCCCCAGACCACCCCCGATACGACTCGTGCACCCAATGGTACGCGAACGTACTGCCCCTCCTCAACAGACATGCCAGCCGGCACGCGGTAATCGTAAGCTCTTGCCAGCGGAATCGGTAGCAGAACCGACACGGTCTCACCGGGCCCTCCCCTGAGAAGGCTAGCGACACTCTCAGCCATAGGTTAATGTCTTTGGGGCAAGGGTCACAACCACATGCCACCAAGTAATGGACGCTGTATGAAGTTCTTCATTGACACTGCAAACATCGACGAAATTCGTGAACTGGCCGTCACCGGGCTCCTTGATGGCGTGACTACTAACCCATCCCTTATAGCAAAAACCGGCCGACCATTGTTTGAGGTTCTCGCCGAGATCTGCGGAGCAATAGAAGGACCAGTTAGCGCCGAAGTCACTGCAACCAATGACGAAGCAATGATTGCAGAGGGCCGCAAACTTGCGGCGATCGCGGAAAACATTGTGGTTAAGGTGCCACTTACTTGGGACGGGTTGAAGGCCTGCCGAGCGCTACGTGCCCGAGGGACGCTGGTAAATGTCACGCTATGCTTTGCACCGGCGCAAGCAATTTTGGCCGCCAAAGCTGGCGCAAGCTTTATCTCACCCTTCATTGGCCGACTCGATGATATTAGCCAGGATGGAATGCAATTGATCCGCGATATTGTCCAAATTTATCGTCAATATCCGCACACGATAGAAACTGATGTACTGGTCGCCTCAGTCCGTCATCCACTGCACGTGGTCGAGGCCGCAAAACTAGGTGCCGATGTTACCACCCTACCCCCAAAAGTGTTGAGGCAAATGATTAGTCATCCACTTACGGACAAGGGCCTTGCAGCGTTCCTTGATGATTGGGGGAAAACTGGCCAGACAATCTTGAAACCAAAAGTCGCCGAATAAGCAACAGGAAAACACCTCCGACCACTATTCGTCACCAGGTTTTGTACATGTAGTTCAGGTTGAGCGGGCTCCATCTCCGTGTATTTGCTCGCAACACGTTACGCTAACGCAAATTCCGTTCGGCTAGACCTGGACTAGAAAGCTCACGCCGCTATTAAATGTGCAACGTCGAATCTCAAACCATCATCATCAGCCGCCACAGCCACCTGATCGCCATCCTTAACCGTACCCTCAAGTAGATAACGCGCCAACGGGTCCTGGAGACGGCGTTGAATGACACGTTTTAGAGGGCGTGCCCCATATACCGGATCGTATCCAACCTCAGCCAACCACTTTATCGCACTTCCCGTCACGTCAATGTTGATTCTGCGGGTGCTAAGTAACATTTGCAGTCGGTCCAGCTGAATTCGAACGATAGACGTCATTTGGTCACGATCGAGCTTTTTGAACACAATCATCTCATCAATGCGATTTAGAAATTCAGGTCGAAATGAGCGTCGCACCATCTCCATGACGGCCACCCGGCTCGTCTCAAATTCCTTATCTTCACCTTGTTGGGCAAGTATCTCACTACCCAAATTTGAGGTCATCACTACTAAGGTATTAGTGAAGTTTGCTGTCCGCCCTTGACCATCCGTGAGACGACCGTCATCTAACAATTGCAAGAGCACATTAAAGACATCCTCATGGGCTTTCTCTACCTCATCAAATAGCACCAATTGGTATGGCCTTCGTCTTATGGTCTCGGTCAGCGTTCCACCTTCCTCGTAACCCACATAACCTGGCGGAGCGCCAATCAAACGCGCGACTGCGTGCCTCTCCATGTATTCTGACATGTCTATGCGCAACATTGCCCCTTCATCGTCGAAAAGAAACTCTGCTAGAGCTTTGCAAAGTTCAGTTTTGCCAACACCGGTGGGTCCCAAAAACATAAATGAGCCGATTGGGCGGGTAGGATCTTGCAAGCCAGCCCTTGCTCGCCTCACCGCGTTAGACACTGCCAACACCGCATCCTTTTGGCCGACAACCCGCTTAGCAAGAGCCGTTTCCATTTGGAGCAACTTATCGCCCTCTCCCTCAACTATCTTATCAACGGGAATTCCAGTCGAGCGGGAAACGACGCTCGCAATATCATCGTCTACCACCTTCTCGCTGACCATTAATGCGCCGTCCTCGCCATGTGCCTCAGCAAACACATACAATTGCGATTCAAGATCGGGTATGACGGAGTGAACAAGCTCGCCAGCTCGCTCGTAGTTGCCATTACGCTTTTCCGCTTCGAGTTCGTTGCGAACAGTGTCCAATTGTTCTTTTAACTTTTGCGCATCGTGCAGCGATTCTTTCTCCGATTGCCATTTAGCGCTTAGCGATTTCACTCGCCCCTCCGACGCGGTCAATTCTAACTCAAGCTCGGTTAGTCGGTCCTTAGAAGCCGAGTCGTTTTCCTTTATCAAAACCCCACGTTCAATCTTTAGTTGAATCACTCGCCGATCTAGCTCATCTATTTCCTCAGGTTTGCTGTCCATTTCCATACGCTTGCGGCTTGCCGCCTCATCAATAAGATCAATGGCTTTATCCGGCAAAAATCGGTCCGCAATATAACGCTCTGATAAATTTGCCGCAGCAACAATTGCTCCATCGGTAATATCTACGCCATGGTGAAGCTCGTATTTCTCCTTGAGTCCCCGCAAGATAGAAATCGTATCTTCTACAGTCGGTTCCGGAACAAACACGGACTGAAATCGTCGTGCCAATGCGGCATCTTTTTCAATGTGCTTGCGATACTCATCAATGGTAGTTGCACCCACGCAGTGCAGGTCGCCACGCGCAAGTGCTGGTTTCAATAGATTGGATGCGTCCATCGCCCCCTCGGCTGCACCTGCACCAACCAGTGTGTGCAATTCATCGATAAACAGTACAATGTCACTCGGATCACTAGTAACCTCCGTCAGCAAGGATTTCAGGCGTTCCTCAAACTCCCCCCGAAACTTAGCACCAGCCAACATCGCACCAAGATCAAGAGCCAGCAGACGCTTGTTAGAAAGCGACTCCGGTACGTCACCGTTAACCATTCTGGTCGCCAGACCCTCTACGATTGCCGTTTTACCGACACCCGGCTCTCCAATTAGTACCGGATTATTTTTTGTTCGTCGCGACAAGACCTGGATCGTGCGGCGGATTTCTTCGTCTCTGCCTATCACGGGATCAAGTTTGCCGTCTTGGGCAAGCTCAGTAATATCGCGGGCGTATCTCCTGACCGCATCGTAATTGGCGTCTGCGGACGATGAGTCAGCAGATCTACCCTTGCGAAGTTTTATAATCGCTGCCTCCAGGCCGGTGACTGTCACACCAACGGCTTTAAGCATACGCTCCGACGGTGTACCCGAAGCCATTGCGAGAGCTAGCAAAAGGCATTCAGCAGTCACAAAATGATCGCCCTTTTCCCCAGCTAACTGCTCTGCACTTTCAAACAGCCGGGCTGACTCTGGCGTAAGAAAGAGTTGAGAGATACCATCCCCCCCATCCACCTTAGGCAGGCGCGCAAGTTCGCCCCGGACTGATTGCTTTACCGTCTCGGAATCACCACCGGAGGCACAAACTAGATTCGAAGCGAACCCCTCTTGGTCCTCTAACAATTCATTTAGAAGGTGTTCTGGCGTGAAATAATGGTGTTTGGCGGCAAGAGCACGACTTTGCGAGGACTGAATAAAGCCGCGTGCGCGCTCTGTATATTTCTCTAATTTCATAAAAACCCTCAAATACATATCCAGAGGCCGGCGCCCCGGCACCGGAATGGTTGTCTACGCTTATGTGGTTGTTGTAAATCGGCAACACAAGGGGTCGCAAATTTAGCTGCGTTCCCCAGATTGACCAAATATCTGACTTAATGCCCTTGGAACCAGTGTCGAATTTATTCCCGGCGACAGCTCTCCCCGGGAGTACGGCACATTAAAATAGGACCAAATTAGTGCGATTCTGTCCCGCTAAATTATAGTCTTGGAGGGAGTTTAGCTTGTCTCCACCTCCGGTGTTTCCTGGTTCTCCCCGGCAATAGTGGTACTTCCGGACTGATTATTGCGATCGTGGTTTCCACGCGATCGGCCCCCATTTTGGCCATCCGCAGTTTGCGCAGATTGCACGATCATGACGCGGTAATAATGTTCTGCGTGCTGAAGGTAGCTCTCCGCGGCAATCCGGTCACCTGACGATACCGAGTCACGCGCAAGCGACTGATATTTTTCGTACAATTGCGTAGCGTTGCCGCGGATTTTGACTTCGGGGCCATTACTTTCCATAGAATGGTTTGTGCCATACGGGCCTCGCCGTCCATTAGAGCGACCGCGATGTCTCTTGGGATTGTGATTGTGATTTGGTTTCATCACCTTATCGCAACATAATTGTGCATTTGTACGGGCAGGAAACACCGTGTGGAGGGTCAACCACCCCCGTGACCATACCGTGCCTTTTTCGGTAAATCCTGCTAGGGAAGCTCAGTGGCTACAAACTCTATTGCGCCCACTTATCAACGCATTCTCACACAAACAAGTTAGCTTTTACAACACACCTTTCCAAGCCTTTTCTTGGGACCCATCTATACCGAGGATAAACACACGAATACTAGGCACCGCTCAACCCCACCGAGATCAGTTCGCCGAGCATGTAAACCTAGACCGTACTTGCTAAATAGTCTTACGACAGAATCAGCCTGACCAAGACCCACCTCAATACAAACCATGCCGCGCGGGATCAGCAGACGTGACAGTTGCGGCGCTATCTTACGATAGCAAGAGAGACCATCAGCACCTCCATCAAGAGCAAGGTGCGGCTCATAGCATGAGACCTCTGGCATCAGGCCATTAATTTCTTGCGCACGAGCATATGGCGGGTTGCACAGGATAAGATCAAACCGACGCTCTAATGCAGCACCCCATTGGCCAACCATAAAGTTTGCGCGTTCGTTCAGTTTTAATCGACGCGAATTATCTCTAGCACGACAAACGGCTTCATAACTGCAATCAACACCGATGCCGCTGACATAGGAGCGCTCGTGCATTACCGACAACAACAAGCAACCACTTCCGGTCCCGAGATCAAGCACGTGAGCTTCAGACTTCGGATATCGCAATATATCAAGAGCTGATTCTACTATGCATTCACTGTCCGGACGCGGGATCAGGCAGTCCACTCCAACTCCAAATTCCAAACTCCAAAACTCTCTAATACCAGTAATATGAGCAAGGGGTTCACGGTCACTACGACGGCGAATTAGTGGCAAAACACACGCAAACTCAGCCTCAGCCAACTGCCGTGATTGGTCATATAAAGTCTGCTCTATGGTGATTCCCAGGCCATAACTAACAAGGAGCCGAGCTTCATGCCGAGGATTTTCCAACCCAGTTTTGCCCAACACAATACCAGCCCAATCAATTAACCCGGCCAAATCGACTAGGCTGATAGAATCTGTTTCTGAAATGTGACCCTCATCAGCCAAGTTCGGCCAATTTGTTTGCTTGGTCATTAGCTAATAATGCATCAATAAATGGGTCGAGTAATTCGCCGCGCAACATTTTATCCATGTCAAACTCACTGACGTTTATTCGGTGGTCTGTGATTCGACCTTGCGGAAAGTTATAAGTCCGAACTCGCTCTGAACGGTCTCCGCTTCCGACTTGCGAACGCCGATCGGCAGCTCTCTCCTCAGCTTGCACAGCTCGTTTTTGTTCGTACAACCGCGCTCGCATTATTCGCATGCCTTTGGCTCTATTCTTGTGTTGAGATTTTTCATCCTGTTGAGACACTACGGTACCGGTAGGCAGATGCGTTATGCGAACTGCACTATCGGTAGTATTTACCGATTGCCCGCCCGGACCACTGGCTCGAAACACATCAATCCTGAGATCCTTGTCGTCGATCTGAATATCGACTTCTTCGGCTTCAGGCAGCACTGCAACCGTCGCTGCTGAGGTATGAATCCGTCCCGATGTCTCAGTCTTTGGCACGCGTTGAACTCTATGTACACCTGATTCGAATTTCATCCGGGCGAACACACCCGGCCCGGTAATCGATGCGGTAGCCTCCTTGAATCCACCCAGCCCCGTTTCCGACAAGTGTAACACCTCGAATCGCCATACACGCATCTCTGCATATCGTTGATACATGCGAAATAAATCGGAAGCGAACAAGGCTGCTTCCCCACCACCAGTGCCCGCACGCACCTCCATGATCACGTTCTTATCATCGTCACGATCACGGGGTAAAAGCAAAAGTTGCACTTGACGCTCAAGCTTTGGCTCATCGTGCTTAAGCGCAAAAAATTCAGATTCCGCCAACTTACGAAACTCACTGTCACTGTCTGATTCTGCTATCAATTTTGCCAAATCTTTCATTTCGTCGTGCACCCTGCGCAGCTCGTCAGCTGCCTCAATAATTGGCGATAGCTCAGCGTATTCCTTAGAAAGGCGAATGCGATCATCAGCCGATATACTAGGTTCGATTAACTGCTCGCTGAGTTCTGCGTGTCGCTTACTTATCTTGTCGATTTGTTCGTCAAATTTCATCGAATATCGCTGTGGAAGTTAGTGAAAAATCATTCGCCCTTACGGAAGAAGACGAAGGAAGGCTTGCCAGGACTTTAGGTATATAGCTGAGCATAGCGGCAGAGTGTTATAAGACATTTATTCGTCTTCACAATCAGCAGCGATCTCCAAGGCTTTTTTTTCTACCAGCTGGACCAGTTTGTCGACCAAGTCCTCATCTGTAATTTTGTGATCCGTAACCCCACCCAAGTAAACCTGGTGGTTTCCCTTACCACCACCAGTAAGGCCGATATCGGTTTCGCGAGCCTCACCGGGGCCATTTACTACACATCCCACCACGGACAACGTCATTGGGACCTCAATGTGCGCCAAACGCTTCTCCAATAGTTCAACTGTTTTTATTACTGGAAATTGCTGACGGGCACAGGACGGACAAGAAATAATACTTACACCACGATGACGCAGATTAAGGGCCTTCAATAGCTCAAACCCGACTCTAACCTCTTCAACTGGATCCGCAGACAACGACACACGAATTGTATCTCCAATGCCGGACCAAAGTAGCATGCCAAGTCCTACAGAAGATTTAACGGTGCCGGTCATTAACCCACCAGCCTCGGTGATCCCTACATGAAGAGGATAATCACACGCCTCCGCTAACCCTTGATATGCGGCGACTGTTAAAAATACGTCAGATGCCTTAACGCTGATCTTAAAGTCATAAAAATCGTGATCCTCTAAAATACGAGCGTGAAAGAGTGCACTCTCGATCATCGCCTCTGGACATGGTTTCCCATATTTTTCCAATAAATCACGTTCAAGCGACCCAGCGTTTACACCGATTCGCATGGAGCAACCATGGTCCTTCGCTGCCTGCACGACTGCCCGAACCCTATCCGGCGCGCCAATGTTCCCCGGGTTGATACGAAGGCAATCCGCACCAGCTTCAGCCGCCTCAAGTGCCCGCTTATAGTGAAAGTGAATATCTGCCACGATCGGCGCCTTTACTGCCGATACAATTTTTGCAAGGGCAACGGTTGATTCTTTATCGGGGCAGGAAATTCGTACAATATCAGCACCAGCCGCTTCCAGCGCCCGCACCTGCTCTATCGTCGCTGCAACATCTGCAGTCGGGGTATTAGTCATAGACTGCACGGAAATTGGGGCATTGCCACCAACCGCAATTTCCCCAACCTTGATCTGACGACTTTCTCGGCGGGAAATATCACGATAAGGGCGCACGCTCACAGTGGTCTCTTCTGGTTCGGCATCTGAACCCCCAGCAACAAATTGACAGTAACACCAATAGGCCACAGAGGTTGAGCACAAGAACTAATGCTACTGCCTCTCATTTTCCGCAAGGGCTCGTAATGCATTCGGCTCAAGCGGGATGTTGCGGCGTACTGCACCCTCGGGACCTAATGGCGAAATGGACTCGCCGTCAACCAAAATTTCCAGGCCGCCCGCGTTTCCGGTGATCAGGGTCAGACCCTCAAGATCTGGCACTAGATAACTGTCACCGGAGTACAGGATGCGGGTAATCAACAACTGGTTCTCCGCGCTTTGAACTTGCACCCAGCTATCCTGACGCGCAAGCAGCGTCACCCTTGAATCGGCATTCTCATGTCCATAAACACGAGGTGGTTCCTGACTGACAGTGCTCGTAGGTGGGGGAGGTGGGGTCGGTATTAGGTTCGGCTCTGCAGGAGCTTCCACCAAGTCGCCAGTGATCGTCTCCGAACTGTTCGACACAGAATCACGAACAAAAGTGTAGTCTCCCGAAACGTCGCTAGGCATATTCAACTTCTCAGGAACCACGGTGGTTAATTCTTCCTCTGCTTCAATATCCACCGATTCGATGGCAACGACAGCAGAATCGATCGGCTCCGGCGTCGCTTCAATGTCAGACGACTCATCGATCTCAAGCACAACTTGCTCATCTGCTGGCAGAGCCGAATTTTGCAAATCAGTAGGACTTGAGTTACCAAATCCCTCAGGCACGGGGGGAACGGCATCGAATTTTACCTGCTCGTCAGTCTGCCAAAAATGCCAAGCCCCAAAAACTACTGCCGCCGTTACAACAGAACCAACTACGATTGCCGTGCGAGGCACACTTGTTTCCGGAGGCGGAGTCGGAAATTCGAGTTCCGGTTTAGAATGAAATCCAGTGGATTCCGCCTTAAATCGGTCGACAACAGTCTTTGGATCAGTCCCCAAAAACTTTGAATATGTACGCAAGAAACCGACCACATACGCTGGACCGGGGAGCTTTTCAAAGCTTCCCTCTTCGATCGCACGGAGATATCTAGAACTTATTCTCAGCGATTGG
>PTKE01000008.1 GCA_002937585.1 Alphaproteobacteria bacterium MarineAlpha9_Bin6
GGTTTCAAATATACGACACCTTTAATAAGAAATTGCTTTTGCTAACGAACGAGCTCTCGTGTTACCGTGAGTATGGTCTTAGCTCGTTGGTCCAGGGGTCTCAACAGCCAATTTACGTTCTGTAGTTGCTCAGCTAAGTAATGTCTTTCAGTTTTAGATCTCGCCATCCGTGCAACGCGGGTATGTTAATGAACATTAACTACAATTTTTAGAAGCGTGTTATTGTTTAACTCAACCATCTATCTTCCATCACTCTGACGCCAAGTGTAGACGTCTGGTATTAGGGGCTGGGCTATTTCTTGATTAAATATGAGGCCTGGTTTTGGGTTTAAGTTTTAATTTGTTCTGCTATGTCGTTAATTTCAATAATTGACATAGCACACAGTTTAACTAGTGCAGGAAAATTGTGCTCGGCTAATAGTTTGAGGTTATCTAGCAAAAAGTTTGATGGCTGGATTTAGCCAATCGAGTACCCGGATCTGTAGTTTGAGACACTCACCGAGATTGCGGTCAAATACTCCTGGTGGGTCAAAGTGTTGAAGCCGACTGAGGACTAATGCTATTTGTGTTTGTTTGCAGCCAAGCTGGGCTGCTACGGCATCTACTTCTTCAGTCAAATAGCCTTCCTCATTAACCAAATCGATCAAATGCAGTCCAATCATATAATCAGTTTGATCAGTCACCTCGAAATTAAGCTGTTCGCGTAAATGATCTTGGAGTGTCATGCTCCAACTAACAATGTTGAAGAGATTGTCGAAGTCGGTATGTTTCCTTTCCATAGCTACGTTTCCGATTACATCGTGTTCCGGGCCATTATTGTGGTAGGTGGGGAATATAGTGTTAGCTGACGCATGGGACTTTTTAGTTTTTCACTGTCGCGAAGGTAGCTAGCGTCGTCCACTTTCAAATGATGATGCTTAAGATTTTTAAAATGAGGTTCGGTTTGTGATATCGGTGTGTCGGGTGGAACCCGATTAAGTGATGTTTCCATCTCAAGCAGCGGATTCCGTTCAAGTTCTTGGTCGATGAAAGCGCGTGGTTTTATATTATTTAACTGAAAAATCTCGATTGCTTGCCGTGGTTGCAGTGTCAGAATCAAGTATTGGCTAACGCGTTGCTGGAGTCGGGGCGCCAGGACCACAAGCCGTTACTTTACAAACTAAACTGGTCACCGAGATACACTTCGCGAACGCCCTCGTGTGCGACGATCTCGTCAGGCGATCCGTGCATTAGAACCATGCCTTCGTGCAAAATATATGCGCGGTCGACAATATCCAAGGTTTCGCGAACATTGTGCTCGGTAATTAGTACTCCTATGCCTCGGTTCTTAAGGTGCGAGACAAGAGTTCGAATTTCGCTGACAGCAATGGGGTCGATGCCGGCAAGTGGTTCGTCGAGTAGCATGAAGCTAGGTTGGGAGGCTAAGGCTCGGGCAATTTCAACTCGCCGTCGCTCGCCGCCAGATAGTGCAAGTGCAGGTGTGTGTCGCAGGTGAATGACCGAAAACTCAGATAGTAAGTCTTCCAGCATCGCTTCGCGTTGTTCTCGAATTGGCTCCACAACCTCGAGAATAGCGCGAATATTGTCTTCTACTGACATCCCTCGGAAGATTGATGCTTCCTGAGGCAAATAGCCAATTCCGACTCTGGCACGGCGGTACATCGGCAAATCGGTGATGTCGTGCCCATCTAATGAAACAGTGCCATAATTTGCGGAGATTAGCCCGGTAATGACATAGAAACAGGTTGTTTTTCCGGCGCCGTTGGGTCCAAGGAGTCCCACTGCCTCCCCGCGCTGGACCCCAAGACTTACGTCACGGAGCACGGGTCGTTTCTTGTACGTTTTGCCAATGTGCCGGACCACTAGGCCCATATTTTCTGTGGGAAGCTTTGGCCCGACCCCAACTATGTCAGTGTCCTTAGGAGGCGATGAAATTGATTTGGTCATCGCTACCATTATATTCGGTTCCTTTAACCATTATTGCTAATCTTGGCTTGGTCTAAAAATTGCCCGCACCCGCCCGTCACCCTTAGGTGATATAGTTGGCGTGGCGCCCTCTAGACGGCTACGGCCGGTCGTCAAATCCATGATTAACTTTTGGCCGTGCAGCACGTTGTCGCCCTGGGTCAACACCACAGAACCCACTAACACCACGATTTTCTTCTCCAAGTCGTAAGTCCCGGTTCCGCCGCGGGCAGTTTCTTTGGGTGTAGTGAGTATAACGTTTCCTTCGGCATTGATGCGACGGATCCGAGAGACCGCATTGGAATCTGTCAGTGGAGTTTCTGCCATGTAGGCGGTAAGGACGTGCGCGCTTAGCGTGTATCTGCCTTGTACTGCATCCGCATTGCCTCGTGCTATAGCGATTCTTTCGTCATTTAGCCACTCCATGCTATCGGCGGTAATTTCAATCGGTTCTTCGGAATCGTCTTCAAATTGGGCTAAGGCTGGCAGAGTCCCCAGTAAAAGCAACAAAACCCAACTCATTAGTAACGGTCGGTTAGGGATCTTCATGGCGTAGTATCAATGGGGCCAGGATACAATACTAGCGTCGGACGTCCTGAGAAATGCAAAATATCCCCTTTGCGGGCATATTTAAATCCATTTGCGTCTAGGAGTCCCCAAGGACCTTGGCCATGGACGGGCGAATCACTTTCAATAATGCCGCCGGCGAGATCAAATTGAGCGCTGTCGGTGTGCATTTCAACGCCGTTATCGGCGTAAATACTCACTGCACCGCTCAGGGATAAAGTTTCAGTGTTTCGATCATATATGCCTTGTTCAGCATTGAGTGTTAGCCAGTCACCTTCGGCCACAGTAATATCTGCCGTGGGTTTTATCAGGAACACCTGTTCGCTCCCGTCGAGGGGACGCGTCGCTGACTCGGCCGTAACCGTGTAGCGCTGGTTTCGACTATCAACCCCAAAAAAGCGCGGGTTTAGCATCTCGTCTTGTCCGGAAAACTCAAAATCTTCGATTGAGTAGTCTAGGCGGAAGGCAGTAGTCGATGGGTTGAACCAGGACCAGCCTATGAGTGAAGTAAGCGCCAGCGCGGCAGCAGGCAACAACCATTTAAGCGTTTCTACACGCCTCCGATAGCTGACCTCCGCCCGCATTTGATCGCCGCTGGTGGGGCGGGTACGCCAGCGTTCAATCAGCTGTTGTCGATCAGTCCTCACTCTGGCCTCTAGATATTTTGTTGGGGTCCATATGACGATCCCGCCAAATCTGACTCTGGGATATTATGCTACTTCCGCCCGCAAGCAATCATGCATATGGATAATGCCTTGGGGTTCACCCTGTTCAGTCACGAATAAGCTGGTAATTGCACTTTCGTTCATTATCCACAATGCTTCTGCTGCCAATGCATTTGCGCGTATGACTTTGGGGGAAGGGGTCATGACATCGCTAACCTCACGAACCAGCAGGTCGTTTGCCATGTGGCGGCGTAAATCGCCATCCGTGACAATCCCCACTAGTTGATTCCCATTGTCCGTTACACCAACGCACCCAAAGGCCTTACCGGTCATTGCGAGGATTGCCTCCGCCATGGACACTTTGTCCCGCACCAACGGCATGCTATCACCTGTATGCATGACTTCATTAACCGTGACTAAACGTTGCCCAATATTGCCGCCAGGATGCAATTCCTGGAACTTTGAGGATGTAAAGGACGCCCGCTCTAATAGTGCTACCGCCATTGCGTCCCCAAGCGCTAGTGTCATGGTCGTTGATGTGGTGGGCGTTAAGCCCATGGGGCACGCCTCAGGACAATCCGGAAGTACGATCGCGATATCGGCGTTGTCACCCAGAGAACTATCTTCTTGTCCCACCACAGCAATCAAAGGAATATTGAAACGGCGCGTATACTGGATTATGTCACTTAATTCCGCTGTCTCACCAGAGTTTGAAAGTGCGAGAACTGCATCCTGACGGGTGATCATGCCTAGATCACCATGGCTAGCCTCGGCAGGGTGCACAAAAAAGGACGGTGTGCCAGTCGAAGCCATAGTGGCCGCCAGTTTTCGGCCTATATGACCACTCTTTCCCATACCTGTAAAGACGACACGGCCCGTTATCCCAGATAGCCTTTCGACCGCCGTAGTGAAGCTTTCGCCTATTGCCTCTTCTAGCTTAAGCAAAGCGCGACCCTCGACTTCAAGCACGCGCCGTCCGACCATCAGGTCGGCATGTTTAACACGCGATTCCCTACACGGCTTCTGGGCGGCTGTCATGTTGATGTCTGGGTCAGTCCCGTAACCACTCAGTTTAGTGAGATACCTGCTCCACCGTGAGTTGACTAGATTTCAATGGTTATATCGCGATTTAGGTGGAAGGCTTTCATTTGCTAGTACTAACTATGCGCGATGCAAGTACAGACTTCAATGAAGTCATCGAATGTCGACAGCTAAAGGCTCTAATGTCACATTAATGAGTGAATATATCTTCGCTCCCCCAGCCAGCGAGATCGAGCCGAACACGGGTTGGCAGGAATGAAAAACATTCTTGTGCGAGATCCTTACGACCCTCGCGCTCAAGCATCAGGTCTAATTTCTCCCGAAGTTGGTGTAGATGGCACACGTCAGCAGCGGCATAGTTTTGTTGTTTCGCTGTTAAAATCTTGGCACCCCAATCTGAACTCTGTTGTGTTTTGGAAAGTTCAAGGCCTAGGAGGTCCTGGCATAGTTCCTTGAGACTGTGGCGATCGGTGTAAGTGCGGACTAATTTCGATGCGATTTTGGTGCAATAAATCGGTGTACACCACACGTTTAGTCGTTCAAACAATACTGCTACGTCAAATCGTGCAAAATGGAAGAGCTTGACCACTGCTCTGTCGGCCAGTAGCTGTTTTAGGTGTGGTGCGTCGTATCGTGGAGTGGGGAAATGAATCAAATGGGCATCCCCATTACCTGCTGAAAGTTGAACCAAACACAGACGGTCACGTTTAACGTTGAGGCCCGTTGTCTCCGTATCGAGAGCGACAAAATCAGAAACCGATAGGTTCTTTGGGATGTCGTATTGGTGCAAGTGGATGGTCATTTGGTTTGGTTCCCAGGGGTTATTGCCAGATTGCCCCAATTTCATGTTAAAAATGTTTAGTTTAAGTGCCGAGTTGGGCAATCTTTGGTGCCCAGGAGAAGACTCGAACTTCCACGACCGTTAAAGGTCACCGGCACCTGAAGCCGATGCAGGCTGGAAGAGTGGAGTTTAGCTCAGCAACAATTTTACTTAAAACACCCCATTTGTTCTTTCCACTCAACGATTTGGAAACTCAGGTGAATCATAACAAGATGACGGATAACTATCCAGATCCGATAATTTCCATGTTCTACTGGCCGGGATTTGGCCGGTGAGACTGGTTATGTAAAAAAGGTGTTAGTAACGTCTTATCCTTATTTCCTGATCTTTAATTCTTCTTTGTATTAATATTAATATCCTCTCCTCATAGGGCTAAAGAGGATGATATTTCCTACATATGTGGAACTGTCACACTAGGTACTTTGAAGTCCTTACTGAGTTTGTCTTCTAAGGTATCCATTTCCCATGATGATTGGATCATCATTGTAAGGTCGATCATCCCTACCCAGAAAAACGGCCCTCTTGATAAATAGATAAATCAGGACAGGAGTATGTTGACCTCATACTTCCAGCCTCGTCATAGGTTCAGGACACAACAATAAGTGGCCGTAGAGTGTTTTTTTATTTAATCCTCGTCGTTTTTTGGCACATCTTCGGACTCATCCGTGCTATCGGCCTTATTTGGTGCATTTTCAGGCTCGTTTGAATACTGACCTGCATAAACTGGTGAGGCAAACCACATCATCACGGCAATAACTAGAAGTACGAGCTTCATAACCATCCTCCATTTGTGCACGTAGATGCATTCGGTTCAGGGTACAGTAATCAACAGAGATTATGGGAGTTGTTTAGTCTTCCCATCCACATAGCACGGTCCAATTCCCATCAGATTTACCGTACCAACATGTCTTCATTTTACCAGTACTGGTGTTTATAACCCATGCCTTGCCTTGAGAATCGGCACCTATACCAGCCCATTCCCCATTCCCTGCAACACCACCTGCTTCCATGAGTTGTTGTAATCGAGTTAGTTCTTCGATGAGTTCATCTGCTGCATTTAACCCATTCTGATTAGAAAAGAATATGGCACCAGCTATCAGTGCTGCTGCAATCACTATGGCCATTGGATAATTCATTTTTCTCTCCTACCCACGTATCATTTTCGTCAAAAATATGGTATAATAGTACCTGTAAACACCTACACATTTTAGGTCTGAAAACCGTTGGTTCTTACCGATCAACGGCCATTACTCATTTGGAAAAAGGAGAATAATTTGCTGTATCAATACAACCCAAAATCATACTCAGTATCACAAGTATCCAAGCTCATTCGACGTAGTCCTTCTGTTGTTTATCGAATGATAAAATCAGGAGATCTTTACTCCCATGGGAGACCTGTACGAGTAAGCCATCAGGCCCTTCAGGATTGGGCTTTAAAACGTCTACCAGCCATTCCTAGACTCTTTGGCAGGGGATAGGGCCCCACATTGCCTGTCTCTGAGTCGAATAGATGCACAACGGTTTTACCCCTGTAAAGGGCCAGATTGGGCATTTTAGCACCCTTATGATAAAATAGGCTCCGTTGGCACATGAGGCGTTGAAACACTGAGATCTCTTAGGAAGGAGTAAATGGCCATGCCTTCATTTAGTCTCCACACGATGCTTGCCGCTATTTCAATTCTGTTTTTGACGGCAACTCCGTCGCTCAGTGGCGTCCTGTGCAACAAGGGTACCACTGCAGATTCAAAGCAAACTGTAGTTGCCCAACTTGAGGAAGATGCGAAAGACGATGGAATAATCGTACCTGCAATAGAAACCAACGATCAGTCTTTCACGACTTCAAAAACTGATCCTGCTTCTTCCTCATCTCAATAATCAAATCCTTCTGGTCGATGGTCTGGATCAGGCCTAAAACCCATGGGTCTGCACTTCCACATAGATCTGCTAAATTAAGCTGACCGTATGAGGAGCCGAATTAAGTTGGGGAGGGAAACCATGAAAACCTTAAAAGCTCTAATTTTAGCTGCTGTGTGTTCCAGTTTTTTGGTCACAACATCCTTTGCAGAGGAATTTGGTACAAAAGAAGAAGCTGCAGCCTTATTAGAACGAGCTGTTGCACTAGTAAGAATAGATAAAAACAGAGCCTTGGATTTATTCACCTCAGGTGAAGGTGGACTGATACAGAAGGATTTGTACGTTTTCTGTTTTGCTCCTGATGGAACAGTCATTGCTCATCCGAATATCGTTGGACTCAATACCTTTGATAATGATTTTGTGGATGTGCAAGGAACTCAACTTGGAGAAGCGTTGTTCAATGCTGCCAGAGCAGGTGGAATCGGAGAAGCTACTTATCAATATGAGAGACCTACCACGGGTTCA
This sequence comes from Alphaproteobacteria bacterium MarineAlpha9_Bin6, assembly GCA_002937585.1. Lineage (GTDB taxonomy): Bacteria > Pseudomonadota > Alphaproteobacteria > UBA7887 > UBA7887. Next base: position 7,459 of record PTKE01000008.1, read on the forward strand.
GACAAAGAATTTACGAAGACAGCCTTGATGACTCGAGTTGCCGGCATAGTTTGTGGAGTGGGTTATTACAATCCGGAATAGCACCATGTAGAAATGCTGTTCCATAGAGACGAAAGGGAGACATTTCAGTGTGTCTCCTTTTTTTGCAGGTGCGGAAATAAGGATAAGGCTATCAAGCGACAATCCAGTATCAGGATGATCCCGAAGAAATGAGCTAATTCAGATACGATTTTTACCCTTTTATCGTATCTGCCACTCTCTCAAATCTGCCATAAGTCATTGGTTTTATTTCTACTTCTAGACCGTGACATATCTTGGGTATGGGAGGCCCCATATTAGCTTTTGTCACGGTTTTGGCTCCATCCCCTCCCTTATTCCTGCTGCAAAAAGCTTCAGGAATGTACATCGATAAACTCCTCCTCTGGTCCCTTATGCCAGGAAACGTTAGCGATAGGTTAATGTTGTCCTTGTTTTTATCGGCTTATATGTCCATATAGGCCATATAAGGTCTTCGAGGCTTCGGCGTATCTTGCTTTGTCACGCCGACTAAAGCACCAATACTCCATGCAATTCGTTGAACTAGTAACCTTCCGTGAATGGCACGGAGGGCATAGATATTATGTAGAGGAATTATTAATGGCTACAGGAACCGTAAAGTGGTTCAACCCGGCTAAAGGTTTCGGATTTATTGAGCCTGACGGGGGTGGTGAAGATGCCTTCGTTCATATCTCCGCTGTCGAGCGGGCAGGTCTGTCCACTTTGCAGGAAGGTCAGAAGGTCAATTTTGAGATTCAGCCTGGCCGAAACGGTAAAAGTTCAGCCGAAAATCTTTCAATTTCTGAATGATTCTCGTCTTGTGACGTTGAGGGCCTGCAGTGATGTGGGCCTTCTTTTTTTCAGCTGCTGACAGGCCTTCTTCTATCCCATCGAATCGGGAATTTATTGTCTCCGACAGGCTCAAGTATATTAGATCTACTGCAATAACAGATAGCAAACCAGTCGGTTTTGTGGGTTGGAAATGTTTTTTCATTGCAGCCTGTAGATGAGCCTATAGATGCTCCGTAACCTGTTCCTATTTGTGCCGTTCCTGTTGCTGGTTCATGTGGCCAGTGCTGTGGCTTTGCCTGAATGCCCCGGCATTTATGATCCCAATACTTGGCACAATTGTGAAGGCACCTACGAGCATGAGGATGCATTCCATTACGTAGGCGAATTCAAGCATGGAAAGTATCATGGTCAAGGCAGTAGCTCACGTATGGCAGGTGATAAATATGTTGGTGAATGGAAAGACGGTTACAGACACGGCCGTGGTGCGATGTTGCTGCCTTACGGAGACATTTGGGTAGGACAATGGAAGAGTGACAAATGGTTGAGCGGGGAAAAGTATACAAAAGGAGAAGTTCCTCCTGACATTACGGCTCTTTTCCATAAAGATTAGTTCGGCAATGGTTCTGAAATGCGAATAGTAAAGGCATCTACGAAATCTATTTCCCGTACAGAACTGGGTAAGAAAATAACAGACGGAACATTATTCCTGTCCTGCCTGATGACCTATGCACAGATTGAAAAGCTCAGAGCTGAGAAGGTGATGTTCTCAGATTTAGAATAGAAAATAAGACGTTACTAACCCCTTTTTCTCTACTGCAATTTCCTAGCCAAATCCTCTGCCCGTAAATGGGTATATCTCTGCAGCATCTTTAAATCCTTGTGACCTGTAATAGCTGCTACTTCCATCATATTCAGACCTAATTCAAAAAATCTACTGGTAGCTTCATGTCTCAGGTCATGGAAATGAAGGTCTCGTAAGTCTGCTCGTTTCAATGACCTATCCCAGAGTCCTCTGAGAGCACTAATGGAAAGGGGGAACACAACACCAGAGATATCTCTTGGCAGTGCCTGTAGCTCATCCATAGCTCTTCTGGACAGTGGAACATCCCGTCCATCCCCGTTCTTGGTCATGGGGAGATGAGCCCAGTTCTTATCCAGATGTACATGTTTCCATTCCAGAGAGAGTAATTCTCCTCGTCTCATTCCTGTTTCCAGTGCAACCACCACCAAAGGTTTAAACCAGTGGTTTTTCCTTTTCCCACACTCCTTTAGTAACTGCTCATATTCTCCATCAGCTAGTCGTCGATCTCTGGCCTTGTTTTCTGTGGGTTTCTTGACAGCGACAACAGGATTACTAGGCAGTTTGAAACCCCATTCTGTCGTGGCTGTCTTGATGACCAGTGAGAGGATGCTCAAATCCTTCACCACCGACGTTCCACATACAGTTTTCAGTCGGCTGTCCCTGAACTGGGCTACATGGTTTGAGTTGAGATTGGAGAGTCTGATGGTAGCTATGTGTTGTTGGCATAGCTTGTTGAGACGAGATTGTTCTTGAGGTGCACCACGTTTAGCAGGTGTGACTTCCCTCCCATACCTGACCAGTAAATCCTGCAGAGTGCAGTCCTGATCCGGGGAAAGCAGCCCTAATTTCATGGCTCTTTCTGTTTTCTCTCCCCATATCCTTGCATCGGTCTTGGATTTGAAGATTTTTGAGACATTGGGTAGATCACGGCATCGTATCCTGACACGATAGACACCATATTCTTTGGAAATAGACGGCACTTTTTGTTCTCCTTGGCCTGTGAGTGGCCGGCAAGGAGTTTTCAAAAAGCTAAGAAGAATCGTCAGGTTGGTTCTAAGATATTGATAATATTGGTGCCCAGAAGAAGACTCGAACTTCCACGACCGTTAAAGGTCACCGGCACCTGAAGCCGACGCGTCTACCAATTCCGCCACCTGGGCCTAGAAAACGCTGTCCGTACTCCGGGCCATGGGCGATGTCAACGTAGTTTCCCGTGGCGCATGTGCCAAGACTAGGCAATTATTAACCGCAACAAGCGTCTGGTGGACGTTGTCATTAGAATAATGGTGAAAGATAGAAACATGACCCCATCTCCCGTGACCGTGTTTGGCGGCGTTGGGTTTGTTGGTCGTTATATCGTTAAGGAGCTTGCTGAGGCTGGTGCGGCGGTACGTGTCGCTGTCCGACACCCTGAACGCGGTTTGTTTTTGAAGTCGATGGGGGAAGTTGGCCAAATCTCGTTGGTTAGAGCAAATATTTTAGACGAGGCAAGCGTTGTGGCAGCGGTGAGTGGGGTAGCAGCAGTAGTAAATACCGTTGGGATTTTGTTTGAACGTGGCCGTCAGCGTTTCGACGATATTCACTCTGAAGGCGCAAAGAGAATCGCCGTAGCCGCAAGGGCCAGCGGAGTCGAACGCATAATACATATTTCTGCGATTGGTGCAGACGGGCGCTCGCCTGCAAGATATGCAAGAAGCAAGGCAGCCGGTGAGGCTGCGATGAGGGAAAAGTTTCGTGATACGATAATTATTCGTCCGAGCGTGGTATTTGGAGCAGAGGACGATTTCTTCAACCGTTTTGCATTTTTGGCACGGGTTTTTCCAGTCATGCCTCTACTCGCGGGGAAAACAAAGTTTCAGCCCATATATGTATCTGACCTTGCCAAGGCAGTGGTGGCCGCACTTAACAATTCCGACCTGGTCGGTGACACGTTCGAAATCGGTGGTCCGCAGGTCTATCAGTTTCGTGAGATGATGGAGCTCATTTTTGAACAAGTTGGTCGCAAACGAATATTACTGCCACTGCCAATTGCTTTGGTTGCACCTCTAGCAGCTGTGCTTGAATGGTTACCAAAGCCCCCGATTACTCGTGATCAGCTGTGTTTTTTGAGGCGTGACAATGTGGTTGGGACAAACGTCAAAACCATTTCCGATCTTGGAATTCAAGCGACACCACTTGAGGTGGTGTTGCCGACTTATCTGGCGCGATTTAAGCTTGGCGGCAGCTACGATTCGAACGCGATGTCAGGCTAGCTCACAGGAACCTTTATGGGAGAATTGAGCTATTAATTATTTTTTGCTCGGCTCCTTCCGACCTGATGTTCGGTTTTCGATGAATTGTGAATCGCCATTCGAAGTGTAAAAAATCAAGATGGGTGTAGGCGGGCCAAACCGTATATGTTTTTGGGTTGCGTGGGTTAGGCCAGGCCCACAGTAATGGGCATCAAAGCGTATAAAATCTAACTGCTTCTAACACAGTCTAAATGAGATTGCTGCTCCTATAGACCCACCATAGTAGTCCTGTCCCAAGGGCCACGCGGTAGATTACGAACGGCATGTAACTCGCACGGCGTAACCATTCCATCATGAAAGTTATGGCGGCGTAGCTTGCTGCAAAGGATAGGATGGCGGACATTAAGGCCGCATGCGTCAATGCGGCTTCGCCTTGGGCCGCAATTTGGAATGCATTGAAGCCTCCTGCTGCGAAAACAATTGGTATAGACAAGAGCATTGAAAAACGGGCGGCTTCCCGACGCTCGTATCCACACAACAGGGCGGCCGTGATCGTTACTCCTGCGCGGCTTGCGCCGGGTATAAGCGCAAGGATTTGGGCTAAGCCAATTACAAGTGCATGACTAATGCTCATGTCTTTTGGGCTGTGGGAGGTGAACGTAAATCTGTCTGCCACCAGTAATGCCATGGCCCCAGCTAACGTCGCCCAAGCAATAACCTCAACGTCACGAAATAAACCTGCGTTGAGATTGACTAATAAAGCCCCAATCAGGATTGTTGGAGTGGAGGCAACCGCCAGTAGTAGTGCCAGTCGACTGCCTGCATCTGGTCGCCAGCGCAAGGCAAGCAGGATGCCGCGGACTAGCTTGTACATATCTTGGCGGAAATAGACTATCACCGCGCCAAGACTTCCTAGGTGTGATGCGATATCAATGCTTAAGCCTTGGTCGGCCCAACCCGCCACAGCAGGGATCAACACAAGGTGGGCTGATGAACTAACCGGCAGAAACTCGGTTATGCCCTGTACCAAGGCGACAAGTAGGAGATGTGCTAATGTCAATGGAAGTGGCGATGAACAGGCTTAGTGATAAATTGAAATTTGCGCACAGTTGGGGCCTCGTGTTTTTGATGGGATTGGAAATACAAGTCCATTATGGAGTAAATTGAACTTATGTTGTTCTACTATTGGTAATTTCACAAACCCGTAGCTTTTTGGCTTTACAACAGCCAATTATGCGGACCTACAAATTAGTTCCGACCACCCCTGAATGGTCAAATGAGACCTCGGTCAATCATCGTTATCTTTTTAGCGCTGAAACTACACAATGATGTGTGTTGATGTAGTTTGCTCTCAAAATTGGGTAAGCTTGCCTTGATGCGTACGGTCTATCACCTTCCACTGTCCCCGTTTAGCCGCAAGGTACGTCTGGTGCTGGGTGAAAAAAAACTCGCATTTGAGTTGCAAGTCGAGAATATTTGGCGTCGGCGTGAAGAGTTTCTTATCCTAAATCCAACTGGCCAAGTGCCAGTGTTGATTGATGATGGTTTGGTGGTCGCAGACTCAACAGCAATTTGCGAATACCTTGAGGACGCGTACCCAACTCCTACTCTGATCGGAAAGACCCCTACGGCACGGGCTGAAGCGCGGAGATTAGCACTTTGGTTCGATTTAAAATTTGCTGGTGAAGTAACCTCCAACATTGCTTACGAAAAAATGACGAAACGTTTGCTCGGAGGAGGCGAACCTGACTCCGAGAGAATACGGGCAGGCAAAGACAACATTCGTTATCATTTAGAGTATATTGAGTTTTTGACGGAGCGTCGAAATTGGTTGGCAGGCGATAATCTAACATGTGCCGATCTGGCTGCTGTTGCCCATTTATCTGTGATTGATTATCTCGGCGACGTACCTTGGTCTGAGCACGTCAAGGCTAAGAATTGGTACGCGCGTCTAAAATCAAGGCCCAGCTTTCAGCCGCTGTTAACAGATCACGTTGCTGGTGTTTTGCCCCCAAAAACTTACGCTGATCTGGATTTCTGAACTTTCTGGAGCTCGTGATGACTGACATAGTCTCTGCCTTGGCCCAGTTATTTGACGTGGCGGTTGTCCGCACGTTGCTTGGTGGACTGCTGTTGTTGCTCGGTGCTGGCATTAGCTTCTTAGTTGCACGAAAGTTTGCCGTTACGATAGTCAGTCGAACAATAGCGCGAACCCGAACGCAGTGGGATGATGCGCTATCGAACCGAGGCGTATTCACTCAGGCTACTTACTTAGTGCCTGCGGTCGTCCTTTATTATGGACTTGCTTTCTTTCCAGGGTCCATTGACATGGTTGAGCGTGCGATTCTCGCCTATGTTGTGGTTAATCTTGTGATTGTAACGAGCCGAATGTTGTCTGCTGGGGTCGATATCTATCAAACCTACCCAATCTCACACAGGCGCCCAATAAAGGGTTATATCCAGCTCGCTAATTTGGTGGTTTATGCGCTTGGTGGGGCGCTAGCGATCTGCACGCTCTTAGCAATCTCTCCTTGGGGAATACTCAGCGGTTTGGGTGCAATGACCGCGTTACTGATTCTGGTATTTCGCGACACCATTCTTTCTCTTATAGCGTCAGTACAGATTGCCGCTTACGACCTAGTCCGTCGTGGTGACTGGATAGAAATGCCTCAACTCGGCGTTGATGGGGATGTCATAGACGTTACGTTGCATACATTTCGGGTCCAGAACTGGGATAAGACGATTGTTACAGTTCCGACCCATAAGCTGATCGAAGATTCTTTTAAAAATTGGCGTGGCATGACTGAGTCAGGAGGTCGACGAATTAAACGTAGCATTCTTATTGATCAGACAAGTATCAAATTTTTGGACAAGGCCGCATTGGATCGGCTGTCACAAATCAACCGACTTGAACCTTATCTGACTGGCAAACAGAAAGAACTTGCTGGAGACAATGCTGATTTAGGCAAAAATACGGACTTGCTGAATCGGCGTGCGCTCACCAACATTGGGACTTTTCGGGCGTATGTTGAGGCGTACCTGCGGGATAACTCTAAAATCCACCAGGGAATGACTTTTTTAGTTCGGCACTTACCAATATCACCCAACGGACTTCCTCTGGAAATCTATGTTTTCACCAACGATACCGAGTGGGGCCGGTACGAATCAATTCAGGCAGATATTTTTGATCACTTGTTGGCAGCGTTGTCCACATTTGAACTGCGCGTGTTCCAGAATCCCACGGGTTTTGATATGCAGTGGATTGGTGGAACCTCTGCAGTGACTTTGGATAGTTGATAATGCGCATTGTTGCTGGAGAGCGTGCTTGGAGTCGAATAACAATTAGTTGCTAGCCTAATTAAAATCGATACGAGATTAAATTATTCTGGAATCATGACCCTAGTCAGTAAAATTCGGGACCGTGCGCTTTCGCTTGGGTTCGACGCTATCGGTTTTGCTGATCCGGAAGATGTCGGCCAGGCGGGGCGTAAACTTTCTGAATTCATAGCGCTTGGTAGGCATGGTGAGATGAAATGGATGACGAAGAAATTAGACCGTCGAAAAGATCCTAAGAAATTGTGGCCTGCAGTTCGTGGTGTAATTGTGGTTGCGGCTAATTATGGCCCCGAAACGGACCCCTTAGATGACCTTTCTAGGCGAAGCATCGGAACAATATCTGTCTACGCCCGCAATCGCGACTATCATAAGATTCTTAAGGGCCGACTCAAACAATTGGGCAATTGGATGTCGAGCTCGCTTGGTGGAAAGATCAAGGTGTTCGTCGATACAGCGCCAGTGATGGAAAAACCACTCGCGGAAGCAGCAGGGCTTGGTTGGCAGGGAAAGCACACCAACCTGGTTTCGCAGGAGTATGGGTCATGGTTGTTTTTAGGTGTTATTTTTACGACTTTTGAGGTGTCATCTGAGGAGACTATCGGAGATAGGTGTGGTTCTTGCCAACGTTGTCTAGATATTTGCCCAACTCATGCGTTCCCTGCTCCCTATCAGCTCGATGCTCGCCGGTGTATTTCGTACCTGACCATTGAGCACAAAGGACAGATAGCAAGAGAGTTCCGTTCCGCAATGGGTAATCGAATATTTGGTTGCGATGACTGTCTGGCGGTTTGTCCATGGAATAAATTTGCGCGCGCAACACGGGAGATGAAATTAAGCGCCCGAGAAGACTTGCTTGCGCCAGACTTGTCGATGCTAGCGAGTCTCGATGACCAAGCATTTCGCACTCTCTTCGCAGGTTCTCCAATTAAGCGTCTGGGTCGGAACCGTTTTGTTCGCAACGTATTAGTTGCGATAGGGAATAGCGCGAATCCTGCTTTGGCTAAAGCCGCCGCCGCGCGACTGGAGGACTCATCTCCCTTGGTTCGGGGCATGGCGGTTTGGGCTTGGCAGCAATTGGCCAAACCTGAAGAAATTGCAGGTCGTCGCAAGCAACATTTGTGCCAAGAGTCGGATTCTGCCGTGCGTGCCGAGTGGGGTCGAGAGCTTCCAACTGGTGAGGTCGAATGACCGTTGGCCTCGGTTGGAGTGAATCTCTTAGTTTAGCTGGGCGGCCAGTTTCTTTTATTGTCTGCACTGGTACGGAATCGACGGCACATCGAGCGTATGACGCGACGATAGACATTAACTTGATAGTCGTGTCCGGCACAGCCTAAGTTCTGATTTTTGGGCCTGGATGCATCACAAACAGGAAAGTTGAACGACGTGCACAAGCGAGTCTCCAGACGACTGTTTGTTTTTGGATTGGGTTATGTTGCGACCGCCTTAGCAACTGTTCTCAAAGATGATGGTTGGCAGGTGGCGGGAACTTGCCGAAGTGAATCTCGGCGGGCTGCTCTGTCAGCGCTGGGGTTTGAGGCATGTCTATTTAATGGCAGCCAGCCGATGGACAAGGTTGAACGGCAGATAGCCGCTTCTGATCACCTTTTATGTTCGATTCCTCCTGGGGAATCTGGTGATCCAGTGCTGACATGGCACGATGTTCACATTTCTAAAGCCAGCCAGATCCGTTGGATTGGATACCTGTCGACGACTGGAGTGTACGGCGATTGGAATGGAAAGGAGGTCAATGAAAGCTCGCCGGTACGACCAAGAAGTGACCGTGCTCGGCAAAGAGTAATAGCAGAGCGTGCTTGGCTTGCGCTCGGGAAGAACGTTGGCCACAAGGTGCATGTATTCCGTCTGGCCGGCATTTATGGGCCTAACCGCAACGTGATTGATCAGGTGCGTGCGGGAACCGCTCGGCGTATTGACAAGGCAGGCCACCTGTTTTCAAGAATTCATGTGGATGACATCGTTGCTACGTTGTGTACCTCAATTGCGTCGCCACGGCCCGGTGCGATTTACAATGTGTGTGACAATGAACCTGCGTCGCAGGCCGAAGTGGTGGCTCACGCTTGTACTTTACTAGATGTACCCATGCCTCGATTGATGCCATTTGAGGAAGTCGTGCAGGATATGTCGGAAATGGCGCGGAGCTTCTGGGCGGACAATAAGCGGGTTAGCAATCGTTTGCTTCACGAAGAACTCGGCGTTGCTTTGTCTTATCCGAATTATCGTGAAGGTTTGGCCGCGCTAATTGGTGACGCCAAGTAAGTTTTGATTAAGACGAATGCTGTATGTGGTTTCTTTGTCAGATGGGTGATGTCAATCGCCGACGAATGGGGACGATGAAGGTGCGGCGGAATAGTATGGGTCAGTTGCGGCTACCTTTAATCAGGCCTATGACGGTCTCACGCAGGCGTGCAATGTCGTTTGCTCCGCTAAGACGGTGGTCTCCAGTTTTTACTAGGGTGACTTCCACGTCATTACTGATTAGTGCGGTCGCCAAATCGAGCGAATTTTGCCAGGGAACAGAATCGTCCCGGATTCCGTGCAGCAAGCGAACCGGACAGTCAAGTTCAACTGTGTGGTTCAGAAGCATGTGTTGTGCACCATCTTCTAACAAAGCACGGGTGTATGTGTATGGTTCTTCAGCGTAGGGAGATTTAATTTTTATTAGACCATCACGATATACTGCGGCCAATTGTTCGTCGGTGAGTTCCTCTTCGAGCAGGCGCTGTGTGAAGTCGGCTGCTTGTGCGATTCCTATGAGGCCCTGAACACGTTTTTTACGCGCTAGTGCAACTAGCAGCATGATCCAGCCACCCATGCTAGACCCCACAAGGATTTGGGGGCCGTTAGTGACTGTATCGAACACTGTTAGGGCATCGTGAGTCCAGGCACTGATTGTGCCATTTTCGAAAAGTCCTCCGGACGCCCCATGTCCGCTGTAGTCAAAACGTAAGTAACTATGGCCAATTTCACGGCACAACTTTTCAAGAGATAAGGCTTTGGTGCCGGTCATGTCCGACATGTAGCCGCCAAAGAATATCACCCCTGGTGTTTTGCCATTGGTCCTTACATACGCTATTTGGTTTCCATGAGGGCCGGCGAGGCCGCCGGGAACGGGCTCTTGCATAGTGAGAATGTTTGTCCCGAGTCATATTTGTTAAAAAGGACCTACGCCAGAATGGTAACATTAGAACGTTGATGATTGACAACAAGATATCTACACGAGTGGTGTTGCAGGTTTTACCGCATATGAATGCTGGCGGTCTCGTTCGTGGTGCTATTGATTCGGCGGCCGCCCAGGTTGGAGCTGGGTGGGCTGCTTTGGTAGCGTCGGAAGGTGGCCACGGTGTGCGTGAACTGGAGCGCGTGGGCGCGTATCACTTTCATCTTCCCCTAGCCAGTAAAAATCCGATTGTGATGTTCCGTAATGTGCGGCGTTTGCGGCGTCTTATCACAGAACACAAAATTGACATGCTTCACGCCCGTAGCCGCGCCCCAGCATGGAGCGCTCTTGCTGCCGCGCGCCAGTCCGGGGTCCCATTGATTACCACCTTCCACGGAACTTACAGCCATCGCTCGCGGCTGAAACGGCATTATAACAAAGTTATGACCCTCGGCGATGGGGTAATCTCGATTTCCCAGCACATTGCAGACCATATCCGAGAGGTTTATGGCGTTAGCGATGATCGCATGCATGTGATCTATCGTGGCATTGATACAAATTTGTTTGATCCTGCCCGAGTGAGCGCTGAGCGTGTGGTAAACCTCGCTAATGACTGGAGGCTCGCCGATCCCATTCAGGTAATTATGATGCCGGGTCGATTGGCTAGATGGAAAGGACAAAAAGTTCTGATCGAGGCACTCGCGCGACTTGGACGACGTGATATTCGATGTTTGATCATAGGTGATGACCAGGGCCGTCATCGCTATAAGCGCGAACTAGAGGAGTTGATCAAGCGACGCGACCTCACGGACGTCATCTATCTTCCTGGACATTGTCGCGATATGCCAGCTGCCTACATGCTGTCAGATGTGGTGGTTTCTGCGTCAACCGAACCAGAAGCTTTTGGCAGAGTTATGGTAGAGGCGCAGGCAATGGGTCGACCGGTAGTAGCAAGCGATCACGGTGCCTCGCGTGAGACTATCATACATGGAAAAACTGGCTGGATGTTTCGACCAGGAGATCCGGAAGAACTAGCCGATGCCTTGCGGCACTCGCTTGCCCTGACTTCTGGTGAGCGAGAAAGGTTAGCGTATAACGCAATCTCCCATGTACGTCACCGCTTCACCGTCGAAAACATGCGGAATCGCACCATGACTGCTTACCGGGCAGTGCTAGCGCAAACTACTCTTGTGGACTGAGCATGGTATCAAGGGTTCTGGTAATAAAGCTCGGTGCGTTGGGAGACTTTATTCAGGCGTGCGGGCCTTTCCAGGCGATCCGACGTTATCATACCAATGCCCACATCACACTTCTTACCACCTCTCGTTTTTCATCATTGGCTCGTAACAGTGGCTGGTTTGACGAAGTTTGGATAGACGACCAGCCCTCTTGGTATCAATTTAGTGACTGGCTGGCCCTCCGGCGTCGGCTAATTGAGGGACGGTTTAACCGTGTCTACGATCTACAGACATCGGATCGCTCGGGTTGGTATTTTCGTCAGTTTCCACGGCAAGAGCGTCCTGAGTGGTCGGGTATTGTCCGCGGTTGCTCACACCCACATGTTAATTCGCGGCGCGATTGTATGCATACAATCGACCGCCAGACCCAGCAGCTTCACATGGCCGGAATCGAAAAAGTGTCGGCCACAAACCTGGATTGGCTGGACGGAGATATCACGGACTTTGATCTCCCCGCGCAATTTGCACTGTTAGTCCCGGGTGGCGCTAGCGGTCGAAAAGAAAAGCGTTGGCCATCATGTTGCTACGCGGGCCTGGCCCAACGATTGATGGGTTGTGGTATAGAGGTATGCCTGATTGGTGATGATTCAGAAGGCGATCTTCAACATTCCATTGCACTCGCCGCGCCAGGAGTTGTTGAGCTTGCTGGGAAGACCGATTTTCCCCAAATTGCAGCGCTGGCACGTTGCAGCCAGGTTGCGGTGGGAAACGACACTGGACCGATGCACATCATTGCTTCTTGTGGAACGCCAACGGTAGTGCTATTCGGCAATGCCTCAAATCCGACTTTATGTGCTCCACGTGGCGCAAAAGTAATTATTGTAGAAGGAAAACCGTACGGTCCAATCCAAAGTCTTCCCGTGATCTCTGTTTGGGAGGCTGTGCAAACGGTCAGGTCCGTCGCTTGACAGTCCATTCGAACATCCTCATTGTCCGCCGCCCCATCACGCACAGGGGCAAACGTGTCTGAAGCGGTTAATCAAAATAATGTAGCTATCACGTTGCCGGACGGCACCGTCCGGCATTTTGTGACAGGGGTTACCGCCGGTGAGGTAGCTGCTGATATCGGCCCCGGCTTGGCCAAGGCCGCTTTAGCGGCGCGAATCGACGATAAATTAGTCGATCTTTCTACACGAATTGAGTTCAATGCCGCCGTAAGTATCGTGACTGTAAAGGATGACGAAGCTCTTGAGCTGTTGCGTCATGATGCGGCTCATGTGCTTGCTGAGGCGGCCAAGGAGTTGTGGCCTGATATTCAGGTCACGATCGGTCCAGTCATCGAGAACGGATTTTATTATGATTTTGGGCGCGCAGATCCGTTCACCCCAAATGACCTCGTCAATATGGAGCAACGGATGCGGGAAATTGTCTCGCGCGATGAGGAAATAACGCGGGAAGTGTGGAATCGAGAGTACGCGATCGAATTTTTTACTTCGATTGGTGAGCAATATAAGGCCGAAATAGTGCGGGATCTACCGGAGAGCGAAGTTATCACAATATACAAACAAGGTGAGTTTGTGGATTTGTGCAGAGGTCCACATCTGCCATCAACTGGTAAACTTGGATCCAACTTTAAGCTGATGAAGATTGCGGGCGCCTATTGGCGGGGCGAGAGTCGGAACGAAATGTTGCAGCGGGTATACGGTACAGCGTGGGCCACCGAAAAGGAGCTAAAGCAATATTTGCATCGGCTTGACGAGGCCGAGCGTCGAGATCATAGGCGCTTGGGGCGCGAAATGGATCTGTTCCACATCCAAGAGGAGGCAACGGGCAGCGTATTCTGGCATGTCAAGGGCTGGACTCTGTATAGGGTTATTGAGTCATATATGCGCCGCCGGCTCGAGGGGGCGAGCTACGTTGAGGTGCGCACCCCTCAGTTGTTCGACCGTGTGTTGTGGGAAAAATCGGGCCATTGGGAAAAATTTTGTGAACACATGTTCACTTCTGAGTCAGAAGAACGCGTTCTTGCGCTTAAGCCAATGAACTGCCCAGGTCATGTGCAAATTTTCCGTCAGGGTCTGAAAAGTTACCGTGACTTGCCTCTGCGAATGGCGGAATTTGGTTGTTGCCACCGGAACGAACCTTCGGGAGCTCTTCATGGACTCATGCGGGTGCGGGCTTTTGTACAGGACGATGCCCATATTTTTTGCACCGAGGATCAAGTCAACCAAGAAACTGCGGAATTTTGTGAACTGTTGATGAGTATATATCGCGATTTCGGTTTCACTGACGTGATCGTAAAATTCTGCGACCGGCCTGAAATGCGTGCTGGTGATGATGTAGTTTGGGATCGAGCCGAGCGGTCACTAAAGGATGCGTTAGATCAGACCGGACTTGATTACGTCGCAAACCCCGGTGAGGGGGCATTTTATGGTCCAAAGCTGGATTTTGTGCTTCGTGATGCGATTGGGCGCGATTGGCAATGCGGGACCTGGCAAGTAGACTTTGTATTACCTGAAAGATTAGATGCCAGCTATGTAGGTGCGGACGGCGTAAAACGCCGGCCTGTGATGCTGCATCGCGCGATTTTAGGATCATTCGAGCGGTTTATTGGCATACTTATTGAACATTACGCGGGGCGTTTCCCGGTTTGGCTAGCTCCAATACAAGCGGTTGTTGCAACTATCACGAATGAAAGTGACAGCTATGCGCTGAGGGTAAACGAAGCCCTTCAAGAAGCCGGCTTGCGGTCGGAGATTGACCTCCGCAATGAGACAATAAATTATAAGGTGCGAGAGCATACGTACGCGAAAATCCCAATGATACTGGTTGTTGGTGCCCGTGAGGCCGAACAAGGTACAGTCTCGTTACGTTGGCTGGGTGGCAAGAAACAGGAAGTGCTTGCGCTCGATCAAGCTGTGGCTAATCTTTCAGATGCGGCGGCTGTGCCTGCTTGAGCAAGACTCTAATCATGGACACGGTTGTTATGGGGGTATAATTGGGGGAGCGGCTTTTAAATTTTAACCTACTAATCTGCTGTATCTTTGCCGCCAGATAACGCGTGATAACAGAGGAGGATTGATAGATAGCTAGATTCCATCAGCCCGTTCCGCCCGTTCGGGAGGGTCCCCGGGTTAATGACCAGATCGGCGTGACATCTGTCCGTTTGGTCGATGAAAATGGAGAGATGTTGGGAGTAGTACCAGTCCAGGATGCGCTTGAACGCGCTAAAGAGTCAGGCCTTGATTTGGTAGAAGTGTCGCCCAATGCTGCACCACCGGTTTGTAAAATTCTTGATTACGGTAAGTTCAAATATGAGGAGCAAAAGCGTGCTAATCAGGCTCGCAAGAAACAAAAAACTTTTGACGTCAAGGAAATCAAAATGAGGCCAGGGATTGACGATCACGATTACGACGTCAAGATGCGGGCGATTTCGAAATTTCTGGGCACTGGCGATAAGGTTAAGGTAACTATGCGGTTTCGGGGTCGTGAGATGGCTCACCAGGAAATAGGCATGGATGTCCTTATGAAGGTTAAAGGTGATCTAGACGAGATTGCTAAGGTGGAACAGATGCCGAGGCTAGAGGGCCGGCAGATGACCATGGTGGTAGCTCCTCGCTAGGTAGTGGGTGAGGGCAATACGCTTTTTGTGTGCTTGCAATGGTACGTGCGGCCCGGTATAAACCGGCGCTTCCTCGGCAAAAAACACCGGCTGGTGGCGGGTGATTGAATGAGCGGAATATGCCTAAGGTCAAGACAAAGTCGAGTGCTAAAAAACGGTTTACGCTAACCGCTACCGGTAAGGTTCGTATGAACCACGCTGGGAAGCGTCACGGTATGATCAAGCGGACTAAGAAATTTCTTCGCAACGCACGTCATTCAAGCATCATGGCAGCTCCGGATGCGCAGATTGTTAAACGGAATTTTCTCCGAAATGGTTAGGGGCTCCTGATGTCACGGGTCAAACACGGCGTAACCAAGCATGCGCGCCATAAAAAGGTGCTCAAGGCGGCAAAAGGCTATTATGGGCGACGCAAAAATACCATCAGAGCCGCTAATCAGGCGGTAGAAAAAGGTCTCCAGTACGCTTATCGCGACCGGCGTAATCGCAAGAGAGCGTTTCGGGCGCTTTGGATTCAACGAATCAATGCTGGTGCACGCCTGCATGGACTCACCTATGGGCGGTTTATTCACGGGCTTGACAAGGCCGGTGTCGAATTGGACCGTAAGGTTCTCGCTGATCTGGCTGTGACTGCGCCGGAATCATTTAAGGAGCTGATCGATCAAGCACAGGCAGCGTTAAAACCATCTTGATCGGGAAACGGACAGCTATAAGCAGATAGAGATTACTGTCGTTGTCAGATGGCTCGATCTCGCCCATTTGAACCTTACGCGAGTATTTCCGTGGCGAGCACTCTCCTGTTTCGAAAGCACTTAGTTTAAAGTGCACCTATGGAAGCCAAACAACAAAGCGATCAAGTTCAGGCAGAGTTTCTCGATGCCATTGAGACGGCATTGGATCTTACCGCGCTCGAAACTTTGCGCGTCTCGGTTTTGGGAAGGAAAGGGCGCCTAAGTGAGTTGATGCGCGGACTCGGCGCACTAGAACCCGACCAGCGTCGGGCTGCGGGATTGGTATTCAATTTACTCAAGACGGAACTCGCCCAGGCAATCGAAACTAGGCGCGCCACGCTTGAATCTGAAGGATTGTTGGCTGAACTCTCGAAACAGGGAATAGATGTAACGGCGCCCGTGCGACCAGAGCAATCCGGAACAATTCATCCGGTGAACCAGGTGCTCGATGAGGTTACCGAAATTTTTGCCGATATGGGCTTTTCGGTGGCTGAAGGCCCAGATATCGAGACCGAATTTAACAACTTTACAGCGCTTAACATTCCTCCCGAGCATCCAGCGCGGCAGATGCACGACACTTTTTATTTCCGCGAAAGAAGCGATGGCGACCGCCTGCTGCTAAGAACGCACACGTCGCCCGTGCAGATCCGAACCATGACGGCAGAGCCGCCGCCGCACCGCATTGTTATTCCTGGGCGCACTTATCGGCATGATTATGACATAACACATACCCCGATGTTTCATCAGCTAGAGGGCTTGGTAATTGATCGGGATATTCATATGGGTCACCTAAAGGGTTGTTTGACAGACTTTGTGCGCAGTTTTTTTGAGGTCGAAGATCTACCCTTACGGTTTCGCCCTAGCTACTTTCCCTTCACCGAGCCATCTGCCGAGGTTGATATCGGTTGTTCGATAAAGGATGGAGCGAGACTTATTGGGGTCGGTGAGGAATGGATGGAGATATTGGGTTGCGGAATGGTCAATCCGCGTGTTTTGCATAATTGCGGGCTTGATCCTTCGGAATGGCAAGGGTTCGCGTTTGGTGTCGGAATCGATCGGATCGCAATGCTCAAATATGGAATCCGAGATTTGCGAGGTTTCTTCGATTGCGATTTGCGTTGGCTTAAAAATTATGGTTTCGCCGCCCTGGATTTGCCGACCATAGGTCAGGGCCTGAGCCGATGAAATTTACTCTCGGTTGGTTAAAGGAGCACCTCAAGACTGAGGCCTCCCTCGATGAGATCGTCGAAACACTGACCATGGTTGGGCTCGAAGTAGAGGAGGTGGTGGATCGCGCTAAGGATTTGAAACCCTTTGTGGTGGGACATGTTACGAGTGTAACTGCCCATCCTAATGCGGACCGGCTGCAATTGTGTACGGTTGATACCGGGTCGGGGCAATTTGAAGTTGTATGTGGTGCTCCCAATGCACGCTCTGGCATCAAAGGTGTGTTTGCTCCTATCGGGACTTACATACCAGGTGGAGGTTTTACTCTCGAGGAACGCACAATCAGAGGCGTCACCGGTCACGGCATGCTCTGTTCTGAGCGTGAGCTAGGCTTGAGCGAGAACAACGATTCTATCATCGAACTTGACACTGAAACGAAAGTTGGCGAGCCCTTCACATCTGTCTCTGGATTAGAAGATCCAGTAATCGACGTCGCGATTACCCCTAACCGGGGCGATTGCCTTGGGGTTTTTGGGATTGCACGTGACCTCGCCGCGTGCGGGCTAGGTTGCCTGACTACATCCGATCTCGTGCCGTTGCCAGGTAGTTTCAAAAGCCCGATAAACGTTGAACTTCGGTTTGATAAAAATTCCACAGAAGCGTGCCCCTTATTCGTTGGCAGAATGATCCGGGGCCTGGTTAACAGAACGAGTCCGCCTTGGCTTCAACAACGTCTGGTTGCTGTGGGGTTGCGTCCTATCTCGGCATTGGTTGACATTACCAACTTAATTACGATCGATCGGGCCCGCCCCTTGCATGTATTCGATGCAGATAAATTGAAAGGGAATGTTCACGCTCGTCTCGCTAAGTCCGGAGAAAGTATAGAGGCGCTTAATGAGCAAACATACCAGCTTGATAGCCAAATGAACGTAATCTGTGATGACTTAGGCCCTGTTGCGCTTGGTGGCATTATTGGTGGTGCTGCAACTGCCTGCACTAATGAAACTGTTAATGTGTTTCTTGAGGCTGCTTTATTCGACCCTATGCGAACTGCGAGGACTGGGCGCAAACTGAATATTGAGTCGGATGCTCGCTACCGTTTTGAACGTGGCGTTGATTGGGCTGGTGCAATGCCCGGCGTGGAATTCGCGACTAAACTGATTTTAGATTTATGTGGTGGCCAGGCCAGCGATGTGGTCTCCGCAGGGGATGCACCTGTCGTTGCTGGCAAGATCAATTTCCGACCGGCGCGGATTCAGACGCTTGGTGGTCTAGAGGTGGCCCCAGACGACTGTGCTGAAATTCTTGGAAACCTTGGGTTTAGCTTTACGTGCGAAGGCGATACTTGGGCTGTTGCGTCGCCGTCATGGCGTAACGACATTGACGGGGAAGCGGATCTAGTCGAGGAAGTATTGCGGATCAAAGGTTATGATTCCATCCCCCCGGTTTCTGTATCTCGAGCGGGTTCTATTAAGCCGGCGCTGAGCCAGTTACAACGGCGGGTTCGACAAACGCGACGGTTGCTTGCTACGCGAGGACTTGACGAATGTGTGACCTGGTCGTTTCTCAGCGCTGATAAAGCCAAGATGTTTGGTGGCGGTCGAGACGAATTAAAGCTCGATAACCCAATTACCGAAGAGCATTCCGATATGCGTCCCTCTTTGTTACCCAACCTGCTAACCGCTTCCGCACGAAACGCCGCGCGAGGGGTTAGCGATCTTGGGTTTTGTGAAGTCGGCCCACAATTTAAAGACGATACACCGAAGGGCCAACAATGTGTGGCTTCTGGTGTTCGCATGGGTCACTTTGTGCCACGCGACTGGATAGCGACTGAGCGTATGGTAGATGCGTTCGATGCAAAAGCAGATGCGCTCGCGGTCGCGGTGGCACTAGGGGTTCCCAGAACCAGGATTAGTGTGACTAAGGATGCGCCGAGCTGGTACCATCCCGGTCGATCAGGAATTCTCAGACTGGGCCCAAAGCATGCGCTTGGTTGTTTTGGTGAACTTCACCCTTCGATTCTATCCAGTTTCGACCTTGCTGCTCCTATAGTTGGGTTTGAGGTTTTTTTGGAAAATATCCCGTTGTCTAAGGTGAAGGCCTCCAAGGCTCGTCCAGCTCCCGATAACTCGGTCCTTCCTGCAGTCGCACGTGATTTTGCGTTTCTAGTGCCTGATGAAGTAACGGCCGAAGTATTGCTGTGGGCAGTGCAATCGTTAAGCGGAAAGGACACTACGAAGGTTCTTTTTACTGGCACAACTTTGTTTGATATTTACGTGGGCGATGAAGTGCCGAAGGGTATGAAGTCGATGGCTTTCAGCGTTACGATGCAACCGTTTAACACGACGCTCACTGAAGATGATATCCAACGTATCTCGCAAGCGATTATTTCTAAGGTCATGAAGTCCACGGGCGGCGAACTTCGCGGTTAGACAAGGGACGGGGCTATTGAGAAGTTGTTCGCAGAAACTTAGCGGTGGTGACCTAAGTTCATGATCTATGCGTTGGCGCGAGGCGCACCATGATTGATCTTTCCCATATCCGCAATTTTGCCATCATTGCTCATATTGATCACGGTAAGTCGACACTCGCTGATCGACTGATTGAAAAGTGCGGAGGGCTTGAGGCCCGTGAAATGAAGGCGCAAGTGTTGGATTCGATGGATATCGAGCGCGAACGTGGCATTACAATTAAGGCCCAAGCAGTCCGTTTGGCTTACCAAGCATCGAATGGAGAGAACTACATATTAAATCTGATCGATACGCCGGGTCACGTGGATTTCACCTATGAGGTAAGCCGCAGCTTAGCCGCGTGTGAGGGATCGCTCTTGGTGGTTGACGCAAGCCAAGGAGTTGAGGCGCAGACTCTTGCGAACGTCTATCAGGCAATTGATGCGAACCACGAAATTGTTCCGGTGTTGAATAAAATCGATCTGCCCGCCGCGGAACCGGCTCGTGTCCGACAGCAAATCGAGGAAGTGATTGGGCTCGATGCCACCGCTGCGGTCGAAACATCCGCCAAGACAGGGGAAGGCGTTGATGCTGTTCTTGCTGCCTTGGTGGAACGCCTTCCGTGTCCTCAGGGCAAATTAGATGCACCGTTAAAGGCGCTATTAGTCGATAGCCGGTATGACTCCTATCTTGGGGTAGTCGTGTTAGTTCGTGTGCATGATGGTATTTTGCGGAAAGGACAGAAGGTTCGCTTTATGGCCACCGGCACCTCACACCAGATTGAGCAAGTGGGGATATTCACTCCAAAGGGCGTATTGGTTGATCAGTTGGGGCCTGGGGAGGTAGGGTTTATCACTGCCGCTATCAAGACTGTAGCAGATACCCAAGTGGGCGATACTATCACCGATGAGCGAGCGCCGGCAGGGGCGGCTTTACCGGGTTTTAAACCCAGTGTGCCAGTGGTTTTCTGTGGTCTATATCCTTCGGACTCGGCCGATTACGAGAATTTACGTGACAGTCTTGGCAAACTTCGTCTCAATGATTCCAGCTTTCATTTTGAGCCAGAGAGTTCGCCGGCGCTCGGCTTGGGTTTTCGCTGCGGTTTTTTGGGGCTGTTACATTTAGAAATTGTTCAGCAGAGACTCGAACGGGAATTTAATCTCGACCTTGTTACCACCGCACCAAGCGTGATCTACAAGGTCCACCTCACCAATAATGAGGTATGGGACCTCCACAATCCTGCTGATTTTCCCGACCCAGTACGGATTGATCATATTGACGAGCCTTGGATCAAGGCTACGATTATGGTGCCCGATCAATACATAGGTGCAGTGTTAGAGCTGTGTACCGACAGGCGTGGCTCACAAATTGATCTCACGTACGTGGGCAATCGAGCGATGGCGGTGTATCAGCTACCTCTGAACGAGGTGGTATTCGATTTCAATGACCGCCTGAAATCTGTCAGCCGTGGCTACGCCAGTTTTGACTATCAATTGGACAATTATGAGACGAGCGATCTAGTCAAGGTAACGATGCTGGTGAATGGGGAGTCGGTTGATAGCCTTGCCTTCATGGTTCATCGCGAGAAAGCTGTTTCTAGGGGGCGAGCACTTTGCGAGCGGCTTAAATCACTCGTTCCCCGGCAGTTATTCAAGGTGGCGATTCAGGCTGCCATTGGTGGCAAAGTAATCGCCCGTGAAACAGTCAGTGCCTTGCGAAAAGATGTCACTGCAAAATGTTATGGCGGCGATATTACCCGCAAACGTAAATTACTGGAAAAGCAAAAAGCTGGGAAAAAGCGGATGCGACAAGTTGGCAACGTGGAAATTCCCCAAGAAGCATTCCTTGCTGTGCTCCGGCTTGAAGATCGGTGACAAAATAGATTTTGGGGGTCTATGATTTTCTGTGTCCGCTTGAGGTGCGCAGCCATCCTACTCCAAGCGAAATGGCTATTGTCGTCGTAATACGAAGTCCCATAAAGAGTAGTTGAGAATCGGCAATATAAGTTCGGAATAGAGCCTCGGTGCGTCAGGATTGCGGTCGAGACGTCTCTCCATGAAAGATCGAATGCGGATCAGGCTGTTGGCATCAAGCATATACCAGAGCTCTGCCACCAATATGCACTTCCAAAGTGACCGAAGAGAGCTGTCGTCGGGAAAAGTGCTAATAGGAAGTTAAACTTCTGTAGCGTGATGTTGGGTTAAAGCCGATTAGGTCGTGTGCAGGTCGCTCGAGCGGTTTGTAAAGTAGATGGTTTTAGAACGGAGACCGATCTATCAGGTTATTTGTAACTGGGTGCGGACTTGATGGACGCACCTGATTATACTGGGTTCCCGGCGGGACCGCGGTGAGAGATCGGGTTTGGAGGGGTGGCCGAGCGGCTTAAGGCGCACGCTTGGAAAGCGTGTGTGCGTTGACGCGTACCGTGGGTTCGAATCCCACCCCCTCCGCCAATATCCTGGCTAATGCTGTTCGATCCGATGCATTAACCATTTGTTCTATATGGGATAATCTAGAATAAAGCACAATCCTATCCAATGATGTCCGGCTATATCCGGAATAAACGTGGTATGCAACGCGGTACGACCTATGCTGCAGAGCGAACACCTGTTCGATGAGCCCAATGCGAAGCGCGTATTGAAGCTTTCTGAGCCTTTGGTGAAGAAATACATGACTGTGACGCGAGGGAGTGGGTCCCACCATTCTCAGACTTCAGGACCATGGGACGTGGACCCATACACCTGTTCACCGCTACCCAGTGTAGTGCATGTGCCACATGCCATGGATCCTGCTACAGGGACCAGAGTCATGTGCTACAGAACGATTAGCTAGCTATATATCTCGTAGCGGCAGCCTTTCAAGAGCCCCACGTCTGGAGGCATCAATCCAATCCTGCTGTCGCGGTGCCATCCGAAGTGGCAAAATCAACCGTTGATGTCAGGTCCGTCCGCCCTCCCCGGGAGACCATGAACGAAGTCCTCCCAACTTCTTCCGCCACCCTAATATCCGTCGATGGCCGCTGCCGATTCAAGCCAGCCATGGGGACGGGCAAAGGCACAAAGTTATGACTCCTCGGATCTCTCCGTTCTTCTGGCAATTCCGGAACATAGCCGTTGAGCACACCGA
This sequence comes from Alphaproteobacteria bacterium MarineAlpha9_Bin6, assembly GCA_002937585.1. Lineage (GTDB taxonomy): Bacteria > Pseudomonadota > Alphaproteobacteria > UBA7887 > UBA7887. The sequence continues at coordinate 30,105 of PTKE01000008.1, forward strand.
TATGAGGTGAAGGAACAAAGTCAGCCTGGAAGTTTACGTTTACGGGCGTGAATTCGTACTCTCCCGAAAATCGGAACCACTCTTTCACCGCGCGTTCGTAGATAAGCAGTCCCTCTCCCTCCAGCGGTACTTCTTCATCGGGGGTTCCCTCCAACACATCATCTGCAACCGCAGCGATCACATCCGGGCCTCTGGGTGCTGGTGCGTGGTGGCTGCTCGATCTCAGGGATCGAAAATTAACCCCCATAAAACACATTGTCACCGAGGTCCCGCATCCACAACGTGGCATCGTCCGCCCGGCCTTCGGGCTGCTTATTGACGTGAGCATCAACCACTTCGCCGACCACGATGTGATGGTCGCCCCTTTCCACGAGTTCTACGATATTGCACTCGACCGCGGCAGCCGCGTTCTCAAGCAGCGGAGCACCAGTACTGCCGTTGCGATAGGGTTCGCCTGAGATTTTTCCGTCGGTGACTTGCGCAGGCTTGAAAAACGCAAAGGCGGCCCCCTGTTGTCCTTTGCCTAAAATATTGAGGGCGAACGAGCCCGATTTTTTTGTTATTGCATAAGCCGCCGAGTCCGCCTTCATACCGATCACGACAAGCGGCGGGTCGAAGGATGTTTGTGTAACCCAGTTCACCGTCGCCGCCGTGATGTCATCGCCATCCGTCGCAGTGAGAACATATATTCCGTAGGGGATCATCCTCAACGCTGTCTTTTTGTGGTCGGCTTCCATATTTCCCATTCCTCTTTCAATCTGGCTCTGAACCAATGAAATGCGCCGTGCGCATACAGCGATGGTAACGTGCGCTATACGCGACGTAAATCCGCGAAACGCACTCCAACGCTTAACAACCAAACTATTTGGGTGTTTCTCGCTTTGTTGCTATAGGAAGCATGCCACGGTGCATAAGGTGAAGTTCAAATACCGCACCCATAAGGCGGGTTCTTCTTTGTTTTTCTTTCCTCTCGTTGATACCAACGATTCTTTTATTGAATCTTTTAGGCTCAAGGCAAGTTCCTCCCCGATTTTCTCTCCGGTGGCGGGGTTTGTTTGGTTTATATCACTCCGGCGTTTTTACACAGTCCATTCCACACTGTACTATTTTGTCACGGTCGATGTTCCCTGGACTTTTGTGCACCTACGGAGTGGATTCGGCCGTATCGATTGTGAACTTTGCGATAAAGAAAACGGTGATATTTTTGAAAAGCCAACATGTATGACTGAACCGAGCTTTAGCCTTATCGCTATGGACGACGCGAGTCATGAACCGATCCCAATCACTCTTGCAGTGGAGGAAACATGGCCGGCTTGGCGTGCGCAGGCAGGCACGTATACCAATACCTGGATTGACAGTGTCCAATTTCTCCCAAAAGCTGGGGAAACGTGTCTGGTTCCGGGGCCGGATGGCAGGCTCGCCAACGTTCTAGTGGGTGCTGGTAAGAAGCCGGATTTATGGAGTTTGGGCCGCTTACCATATCAGCTTCCACAAGGGGTATATGTGTTGGATGCTGAGTGTGGCAATGTTACCGCCATGGGCGGCATTTCGCTTGGTTGGGCTTTGGGTGCGTATCAATTCGCCCGTTACAAGGCCGCTACGCGGCCACCTGCAGAGCTTGTTGTGTCCGATGAAAATGCTCTTGCGGATGCGCGACGGCTGGCGAGCGCGACGTATCTAGTGCGGGATCTGATCAACACGCCGGCTAGTGATATGGGGCCTGCTGAACTTACAGCTGTCGCCGAAGAGGTTGCTGCTGCAGGTGGAGCGGTGGTTAATGTCATCCTCGGTGAGGATTTGATTGAGCATGGATATCCAACCATTCATGCAGTAGGCCGGGCGAGTGCACGCATGCCGCGTCTGATTGACTTACGCTGGGGACCCCCTAAAGCTCCGAGGGTCACACTGATTGGGAAGGGTGTCTGTTTCGACTCGGGTGGTCTCGACATTAAACCTGCCGACAATATGTTGTTAATGAAGAAAGATATGGGCGGCGCCGCCCATGTCCTTGCGCTGGCTCAGTCGGCAATGGAGCAGGAGCTAGAAATTCAGCTCAGGGTGCTGATTCCGGCAGTTGAGAACAGTATATCTAGCCGTGCGTTTCGGCCGGGTGATGTGATCCGGACTCGAGCCGGTAAAACGGTCGAAGTTGGCAATACCGATGCTGAGGGACGGCTAATTCTTTGTGATGCCTTGGCGGAAGCCGATTCAGAAGCTCCTGAGTTGATGATAGATATAGCGACGCTCACGGGTGCAGCCCGGATCGCAGTGGGGACCGACATAGCCGCAATGTTCACCGACGATGAAGGGATTGCGGTGGAACTGAGTGACCAGGCGCAAACGCAACAGGACCCACTGTGGCGATTACCGATGTGGGATGGTTACAAAGACGATTTAGAAAGCGCTGTCGCCGATCTTAACAACGTCTCCAGCCATCGTTACGCGGGTGCAATCGGTGCAGCATTGTTTTTACGCGAGTTTGTTTCAGAAGAGCACTCCTGGGTTCATTTCGACATTATGGGTTGGAACCCGAAAGACAGACCTGGTCGGTTAAAGGGCGGGGAGGCACTCGCATTGAGAGCGCTTGATGCCATGCTTGCAGCACGTTATCGCAAAACTTTCTGATTAGCTCAAAAGCGAGAATTGCTATGCGCAGACTTGCTGGTCTTAATAACCGATTTCTGGGTTGACTAGGTTTTGTGGTGGTTTTCCAGTCCGCACGAGTCTCAAATTGTTGATTACTTGAGTAGCGGCACTAGAGGCAACAGTTAGTGCTGCCAAATGTGGTGTCATAACTATCTGAGGATGGGCCCAGAAGGAATGATCGGGTGGCAAAGGTTCTTCGTCGAATACATCAAGCCAGGCGCCTGATAAATGACCATTGTCAATGGCAGCGAGTAGATCCTCATCAACCAGGTGAGCACCTCGGGCGACATTGATCACATATGCCTCAGCGGGAAGAGCCGCAAACGCTTTTGCATTCAGGAGGCCGTGGGTTTTCGGTGTTAACGGTAACAGGCAGATTAAAATGTCGCTTGTTTGAAGGACCTCCGGGAAGCCTTCCGATCCGTGATAGGAAGTAAGACTTCCAGCCGACCGCGGGGTGCGTGTCCAGACTGTAACGTTGAAGCCGAGATTGACCAGGGCGTTGCTGGCTGCTTGTCCCATATGGCCGAACCCAAGTAACCCAACACGGCTACGCCCGATGGGTACTGGCTGGATCACCTGCCAATCACCACTCAATTGGGCCCGTCGCAATTCATCGATGCGGCGGTGGCGGTTGAGCACCGCCAGCACCACGTATTCGACCATTTGACGCGTTAGTTCGGTATCGACTAAGCGTGCAATGGGTACATTCTTGGGTAATCTGGGGTCCGTAAGCACGTGGTCGATACCGGCTCCAAGTGATTGGATGAGTTTCAAATTGGGTAACAATCCGAGTGCTCCCGCCGGATGATTCCAAACGAGCGCGACCTCTATCTCTGAGGGTTTTCCTAGGTCCGGCCAGATTTTAAATTCCAGTTCAGGCTCAAGGGATGCCAATGCCTCTTGCCAGTCACTTGGACTATCGTTTTTGCTGATAAACAAGAGCGCCATTGATTGCCTTACATCGGTACCATGCCCGACTCGGTTGCTTTGATTGTGAAGGCTGCTGAGATCAAAGCCTTGGTGTAGTCGGTTTGTGGTGCGGAGAATATGTCTGCTGCAGGTCCGTGTTCTATAATTTTACCGTCTTTCATCACCAACACTTGATTCGCCAGCGCTCGGATCACACGTAAATCGTGGCTGATAAACAAGTAAGCTAAGCGATAACGGTCTTGGAGTGTTCGCAGGAGGTCCACGATTTGGGCCTGCACTGAAAGGTCCAGCGCTGAAGTGGGTTCGTCCAGAACCAGGAACCGAGGCTTGAGTATCATCGCCCGAGCGATAGAAATTCTCTGGCGTTGTCCGCCAGAAAACTCGTGAGGGTAGCGGTCCATATCATCGGAATTGAGACCCACTTCTTCCAGGATATCGGCGACCAGTTTGCGTCGGGAAGGGACATCACCGCCGAGACCATGGACTGTTACACCTTCCTCCACAATTTGGCGCACTGACATGCGAGGGCTCAAAGAACTAAAGGGGTCCTGGAATACAATTTGCATTTGGCGTCGGAGCGGCATTAGTTTTTTATTTTTCCAGTCCTGAATCTCTTTGTTGTCGAAGCGTATCCGTCCCGTGCTGGGAACCAGGCGCAGCAATGCCATGCCAAGCGTGGTCTTGCCCGACCCTGACTCTCCCACTACACCAAGGGTCTCGCCTTCGCGGACCGCAATTGTTACTCCGTCGACCGCTTTTACATGTCCAACCGTGCGACGCAAAACGCCACTTCGGATCGGGAACCAGACTTTTAAATCTCTCGACTCCGCTACCACTGGCCGGGAAACGTCGGTGGTTGGTGGGTTTTCCCGTGGCTCAGCGGCGAGCAACATCTTGGTGTAGGTGTGGGCTGGTCTGTTGAATACTTTCTCCACAGGGCCGTCTTCCACCAACGCTCCCTGGGTCATTACACAAACCCTATGTGAGATATTACGCACGATTGTCAGGTCGTGAGTAATTAACAGCATCGCCATTTCGAACTCACGCTGAAGCTCGCGGAGGAGTGCCAATATCTGTGCTTGGATGGTTACATCAAGGGCTGTCGTCGGCTCGTCTGCGATGAGGAGATCGGGTTCGTTCGCTAACGCCATCGCAATCATTACCCTCTGGCGTTGGCCTCCGGATAACTGATGTGGCCAGGCGTTGAGTCGGGACTCTGCTTCCGGCAGGCGTACCATTTTAAGGAGCTCGAGAGTGCGAGTGCGTGCTTGCCGGCGGGTTAGCCCTTTGTGAAGGACCAGTGTTTCGTTGATTTGCTTTTCAATGGTGTGTAACGGGTTCAGCGATGTCATTGGCTCTTGAAAGATCATTGAAATCCTGTCACCGCGGATTTGGTGCAGCTGTGCCTTGGATGCGCCTAGCATTTCAACATCATCAAATTGAATACTGCCATGCGGATGACGTGCGTGTGGATAAGGAAGTAGCTGTAATACGGATAAGGCGGTCACGGATTTTCCAGAACCGGACTCACCTACCAGCGCTACGGTTTCCCCTCGGTTTATGCTGAAGGAGATGTCGCGAACCGCTTCGATCAGGCGGCCTTCGACCTGAAATTCAACTCCAAGATTGCGGATTTCGAGCAGGCTCATAGTTGTGTTTGTCCTCTTTAGACCAGAGTCTTTCGTGGATCAAAAGCATCACGAACCGCTTCTCCGATAAATACCAACAAAGATAACATGAGGGACAATAAGAAGAAGCTGCTGAACCCGAGCCAGGGAGCGTGCAAGTTGTTCTTACCCTGGTTGAGTAGTTCACCAAGGGAAGGGGATCCAGGTGGGAGGCCAAAGCCCAGAAAATCTAGGGATGTTAGTACAGTCACGGAGCCCGTCAAAATGAAAGGCAGAAAAGTCAACGTAGACACCATTGCATTTGGCAGCACATGACGAATCATGATTGTACGGTCGGATAGACCGAGCGCACGTGCGGCACGTACAAAATCGAAATTGCGTGCGCGTAGAAACTCGGCCCGCACTACACCAACCAACCCTATCCAGCTAAATAAGAGCATCAGTCCAAGAAGCCACCAGAAGTTGGGTTCGACTACGCTAGCTAAAATGATCAGAAGATAAAGAATAGGTAAGCCAGACCAAATCTCGATGATTCTCTGGCCAATCAAGTCCACCCAGCCACCAAAATAGCCTTGCACGGCACCTACGAAAATCCCAATGATGGAGCCAAAGAACGTCAACACTAAACCAAACAATACAGAGATCCGAAAACCATAGATCAGACGGGCGACCACGTCCCGTGCCTGGTCGTCGGTACCCAGCCAGTTGCTACTACTAGGGGGAGAGGGGGCTGGGCGATGAAGGTGATAATTAATGGTGTTGAAACTGTAGGGAATCAGTGGCCACAACATCCATCCTTCACTTTCAATCAATTCACGCACAAAAGTATCGCGATAGTTTGCCTCGGTTTCGAAATCTCCACCGAATGCAGTTTCCGGATACGTTGCCAACACTGGGACGTAATACTGTTCCTGAAATCGGATGAGCAATGGTTTGTCATTTGCAATGAACTCGGCAGGTAAACTGATTGCGAAAAGAATCAGAAAGATCCAAAGACTCCAATATCCGCGGCGGTTGCAGCGGAAATTTGTTAATCGTCGACGGGCGAGCGGGGACAACGGAATCCGAAAAATGTGTGTGGCGGCCTTTGGTGTCACCGGCACGGCCTGTATCCGAGCTTTGGAGGGGTCACGTGCCACCTCACACCTCTCTGCTATCAAAATCGATACGAGGATCGATAATCGTATAGGTGAGGTCGCCTATTAGCTGCATTACTAAGCCCAATAGAGTGAAGAAATAGAGGGAAGCAAACATTACCGGATAGTCGCGGTTGACGACGGCTTCGAAGCCAAGCAGGCCAAGGCCATCTAGCGAAAAAATGATCTCTGTCAGCAATGCGCCGGTAAATAAAATGCCGACGAATGCGCTTGGGAATCCCGCGATGACGATAAGCATCGCATTACGAAACACATGGCCGAGCAGGACGCGTCGTTCTGTTAATCCCTTAGCTCGAGCGGTTACAACATATTGTTTGTTGATTTCTTCTAGGAACGAATTCTTAGTGAGGAGGGTCAGGGCCGCAAACCCGCCGATTACCATAGATAAAATTGGCAGTGCGAGGTGCCAAAAGTAGTCTGCGACGCGCTCAAGATAATTTAATTCGTTCCATCCCGGTGAGGTCAACCCTCGTAATGGGAACCAATCGAAATATCTCCCTCCGGAGAAAATCACGATTAGCAGGATCGCGAACAGGAAGCTCGGAATAGCGTTGCCGATCACGACTACACTGGAACTCCAAAAATCAAACCGTGATCCGTCTCGTACGGCTTTCAGGATACCTAAGGGAATCGAAATCGTATAAATGAGTAGTGTTGTCCATAGACCCAGCGATATAGAGACGGGCATCTTGTCCAACACCAGATCGATCACACGTTGGTTGCGAAAGAAACTTTCTCCAAAATCGAAGCGGATATAGTTACCGAGCATTTTTAGAAATCGCTTGTGCGCAGGCTTGTCAAAGCCATACATAACTTCGAGTTCTCTCAGAAACGCTGGATCCAAACCTTGGGCGCCACGGTATTTGCTGCTGAGGCCGCCATCGTTTGCCGATTGCCGATTGCCCAAGGTCTCAGTTTGGTTGCTACTCGAAATGCGAGCAGTCGCTTCGACCCCGGTGCCGGTATATCGCGAGATCAACTGTTCAATTGGGCCACCTGGCGCAGCTTGAATGACCAGAAAATTGATCAATATTATGCCAAACAAAGTTGGAATGATCAGTAACAGCCGCCGGATGATGTAGGCGGTCATGGTCGAGCTCGCTGGGGTACAGGATTAATCAGGTTGGTCTTTTGGTGCGGCGGCGCAAGTAGAGCATGACGACAACGATCATAATACCAAGGAATGCAAGATAGATCATCGTGTCCCGCTCGGCTTGTGCAAATTCGTCGGGAGACGCACTGTTTGGTGCGCCATCATCGGTGTTACTGTCCCCTGACTCATTTTGGGCCGGGTCCGGTGCGTCAGTAGTGGTGTGGTTATTCGCTAATAGCAATTGGTGCTTTGGTTTGTCATACCACCACGTATTTGGGAAGGATATGCCATATTTAGGGGGCATCTCCGGTTTGCCAAACATGTTCCAATAGACGAAACGAAAACTTTGAATATGCCAGTGCGGTACCACATAGTGGCTCCAGAGAAGCACTCGGTCTAGCGCTCGTGTGTGGGCTACGAGACTTTCCCGATCGGGTGCTGAGATTAGTGCTTCGACCAGCTCGTCAACCACGGAGTTTTTGACGCCAGCGAAATTTTGACTTCCGTGGAGATCAGCAAATTCCGATGTCCAGTAACCTCGTTGTTCGTTACCAGGGCTGAGAGACTGTCCACGAGCCACCACGATCACGTCAAAATCAAATTCATCAAGGCGATTTTGATATTGTGCCGTGTCCACGATTCGTATCTTCCCATTAATCCCGAGCCGCGCCAGGTTTTGCACCATTGGGGCAACAATACGTTCGAATGCGGGCGAGACCAAAAGGAACTCGATCGTCATTTTTGTACCATCCGGTCCAACTAGGGCGCCGTCTATCACTGTCCATCCGGCCGTTTCCAGTAACGCTCGCGCTGTCCGAAGGTTTTCTCGAATTTCGCCTGACCCATCAGTCGAGGGAGGATCGTATGCGGCAGTAAAAACTTCCTCCGGTATTCTGTCACGGTAACCTTCGAGTATTTTCTTTTCTTGTCCTTCGGGCAGACCCTGGGACGCTAGCTCCGTGTTTGAAAAGTAACTCTTGGTGCGGGTGTACTGGCCATAAAACAAGTTGGTGTTGGTCCATTCAAAATCAAAAGCATACGCAAGTGCGCGCCGGACGAATGGGTCGGAAAATTTGGTACGGCGAGAGTTAAAGAAGAAGCCTTGCATGCCGGTCGGGCTCTCGTGTGGGATCAGTTCCTTGATCAGGTCGCCACTCTTCACCGATGGAATGTCATAGGCTGTGGCCCATTCTTTAGAAATATTTTCGGCACGAAAGTCGTATTCATGGGCTTTCAACGCCTCGATCGCTACAGTGGCATCGCGATAATAATCAAACTGAATTTGATTGAAGTTGTAACGCCCACGATTAACGGGCAAGTCCTTGCCCCAATATTCCCGGACTCTGCTGTAGGTAATCGAACGTCCGGCATCGAACGTCTCGATCCTGTATGGCCCACTGCCCAGCGGCGGTTCTAGCGTGGTTTGTGAGAAATCGCGAGTTTCCCAGTAATGTTTAGGTAGCACAGTGAACTGCCCCATGATTAATGGTAGCTCTCGGTTCACCCCGTCAGTAAAAGTAAATTTTATAGTCCGATCGCCAAGTTTCTCAACGATTTCTACGCTAGCATAATAGGAGCGATAGAAAGGATTCCCGGTTGTGGTCAGAAGCTCAAAACTGTAAATCACATCGTCAGCGGTGATGGGGACACCATCATGCCACTGTGCCTCGGGTCGCAAGGTGAACGTCACCCAACTTCGATCCTCAGGCATCTCAATCGTTTCGGCAAGTCGGCCATATTCCGTGAATGGTTCGTCTTGGGAGCTTTCCAGTAGTCCGTCATAGATCATCGGCAAGCCGGCTGCTGGCAAGCCCTTAATGATGAAGGGATTAAAGCTGTCATATGTTCCAATGGCCGCAAGCCGAACATGTCCGCCCTTGGGGGCGTCTGGATTTACGTATTCGAAGTGAGTGAAATCAGCCCCATATTTAATATCGCCATACATTGATAAGGCGTGCGAAGTAAGCGTTTCACTTTGCACTTGTGAGATAGTGGAGAATACTGCGTATAACAGGAAACTGAGCCCAGCTATGTACCTGTGGCACGGGAGAGTATTGTCTAAAACAATATTGCGTTTAAAGGCCATCCAATATCCTATCACGGACAGTGTCACCGAAAACGTTCTCCCGCTCTACGCGCGTGTTGATGTGGTTCGTCTATAGGAACTTTGTGTAGGGCTAAACGGAATTGGCGCTTATTGGTTGAAATTGGGTGCTCCTATTTCAAGCTTTATAGCACTTCAGCGCTAGCTACTCGGTTGGAAGCGCTATGGGGGTATCCGAAAGGGCGCGTAAATAAACAATCACATTTGCGCGTGCCGTGGGTTTTTTTATCCCGGGGAATGCCATCTTTGTACCGGGTGCATATGTTTTTGGTGAGGTCAGAAAACTATTAAGCGCGTCATAATCCCACGTGCCTCCAATATCAGTTAAGCTTGAGGAATAAGAAAAGCCGGACCTGGCCGCTTTAGCGCTCCCAGCAATATCCCAGAGGTTTGGGCCGATTTTATTAACACCATCTAACTCGAAAGTGTGACATGCGAGGCATTTCCTAGCGGTTTTTTTGCCGGCAGCTTGGTCGGCTGCTAGGAGGAGGCTGGGGAGGAGGCTGGGGAGCGATACGGTTTCGCTCGTTTGTGCCTGAGCCGAATGTTCAGTCACTATCCCACTCTCCACCAAGAATACTGGTGCGCTGTGGTTGTGGTGGGCCGGAAAAAGTGCATCACCAAAAATCTTGAGCACCATTACGAACAGGGCGGTGGCCAAAAAAGCGCCTATCCACTTATTAAGTTCAACTGATGACATGGTTGACACGATCTTCAAAATTGGCTCACTGGTGGACGTTAGCGGCTTTTTGCAGAACCGTGCAATACTTATAACTAGCTAAACTTTCCAGGACTACAATGGCCAGTGGCGCCCACCGAAGGAATTCGATATGGAGACGGTTTCGCGTACGATAGTTTTGATACCGTCCCGTCTCGCGTCAACGCGATTTCCGAGGAAGCCACTGGCTGAAGTCAGTGGCGAGGCGATGATTGTCCAAGTTTGGCGGCGTGCCGTGGCTTCTGGCGTTGGGACCGTCGTCGTTGCTTGTGGTGACGAAGAAATTGCGCAAGCGGTCCAGGCCGCAGGTGGGAGGGCTGTCATGACCCATCCAGGTCATCCATCGGGGTCGGATCGTATTTACGAGGCCTTGGAAATACTGGATCCTGAACGGACCGTTGAGCGGATTGTAAATCTGCAAGGAGACCTACCTACCATCGAACCCGTTGCGATCCGTAAAGTTCTTGAACCACTTAGCGATCGGAAAGTTGATATTGCCACTCTTGCGGCTGAAATAACTGATCCGGATGAGCGCAACGACCCTAACGTTGTAAAGGTGGTTGCTGCGTTGGGGGAAGATATCGACGTTGCGCAGGCCCTTTATTTTACACGGGCTACTGCCCCTGCTGGAGATGGTCCGCTGTGGCACCATATTGGGTTGTACGCATATCAACGCGCTGCGTTAGAAACATTCGTTGCGTTGCCGCCGAGTAAATTGGAACAGCGTGAACGGCTTGAACAATTGCGTGCGCTCGAGGCTGGTTTGAGAATTGATGTAGCGCGCGTTGAAATGGCTCCCCTTGGTGTAGATACGCCGGCTGACCTTGATCGAGCGCGTCAGTTACTTAAATCAGATGACACTTTGAGGTAGTGATGGGCGAAGATTTCCGCACGAATATAGCCTTTCAAGGGATTCCAGGCGCTTACTCTAACATGGCGTGCCTGGCGGCTTATCCTGAAATGACTCCGCTCCCATGTCCGACCTTCGAGGATACCTTTATGGCGGTGACGGAACGGCGTGCTGCATTGGCAATGATTCCAATTGAAAATTCAATCGCAGGGCGTGTAGCGGATATTCACCATCTACTTCCTAAATCCGGTCTGCATGTCATTGCTGAGCATTTCCAAGGCGTAAATCATCATTTGCTTGCGCAACGGGGTGCGACCTTGGAGGGTATCACACAGGTTCACAGTCATATCCACGCGCTTGCGCAATGTCGGACGGTCATTCGTGAATTGGGATTGGATGCACGGGTCGCTGCTGATACAGCGGGTTCAGCGGCCGAGATTGCGTCGCGGCGAGACCCAAGCCAGGCTGCAATCGCTTCACTCCTTGCGGCGGAAATTTACGACCTGGAGGTTCTGCGTGAGAAGATTGAGGATTCAGCTCATAACACTACTAGATTTGTAATTATGGCGGAGGAGCCAGCCGACCCTGATCCTGCTGACGGGCCGGTAATCACTACTTTTGTGTTTAAGGTCCGGAATATACCTGCTGCCCTTTATAAGGCGCTTGGTGGGTTTGCGACCAATGGTATCAACATGTTGAAGTTGGAGAGCTATTTGGAGGATGAGTCTTTTACGTCAGCGCAATTTTACGCGGACGTAGAAGGACACCCGGATGAAACGGCGCTTCGACTTGCATTGGAGGAACTAGGGTTCTTTTCGCGGACGGTAAATATTTTAGGAGTATACGCCGCTGATACCTATCGCCACCGATCTTCCTCTGGGCGTGAATAATCTCGTTTACGCTACGGCGCTATTATATAGCCAGTCATCAATCAGACGCCGTGCAATCGAATCGCGACGCGGCAGGCGAAATGTTTCATCCTCAGGTGAGTTCCGTAGCTGTTCCCGGGAAAACCAGTCTGCGGTTTCCAGTTCGTCGGTATTCACGGTTAGAGTTTTGCTGGCGGCGCGGGCATAAAACCCAACCATCAGGGAAGATGGAAACGGCCATGGCTGTGAATGCTGATAGATTGGTGTTGCCGATAATTTAACTCCTGCTTCCTCTTGGAGTTCCCGAATTACCGTCTCTTCGAGGCTTTCTCCTGGTTCTAAAAAGCCGGCAAGTGTTGACCGCATACCTTTGGGCCAAACCTTTTGGCGTCCGAGCAGGCAATCATTGTCATGCACCACAAGGACGATAACTGCTGGATCCGTGCGTGGGAAATGGTCCATGCCACATTCGGAGTAAGTGCACTTACGGACATGGCCCGCCTCCGCATGTTCAGTTGGGTGCCCGCATGCTCCACAAAATAGATTACGTCGATTCCAGAAGGCTACGGCGCGTGCAAATGCCATCACCGAGCTATCGTCTCTAGTGAGTAAGGGTCCTACGGATCGGAGATCAACGAAACGGTCGTGTTTAGCGAACAATGTGTGGTCGCTCGGCGCCGTAAGATGTGAGACATCAACAGCGAAATGGGCATTTCCGTCGCGTACACCGAGGAGAATCCAGTTCGCGCAGTCGGACAGTAATTCTTGCGCTGCGTTACCGGAATGCCAGACTGGTGTTGGATGATCATCACCGACCACCTGATGCTTATCACGCCACAACGCGAGCACGCGGCTCGACGGGTCGGCCCGTAAACGCGCCAATTCGTCCTTGTCGCGACGCAACGAGTCGTCACGCGTCAATGGGACGTCGGCGTAGTAGTTTGGGCGCATCATAGCGCGTGCAAATTTGCACACGCTTGCACAGGAAGCAAATTACTTGATTTTCATGCACCCTAATGGCTCGCTGCGTGAAAGCTGTTATACTGTGGATGGGAGTTCGGTGGTGGGCGAATCGCTCGCCAATCCGGTCAGGTCCGGAAGGAAGCAGCCGTAACGAGATATGGTTCGGGTTGCCGCCGGCTCCTTATTTTAGCCTCAAGCGGGGGTTCGTTTTCACTTCGGTCAACGGCTTGATTTCACCAGATAATTCCGTGGTGACAGGGAGGGGCTCTTTGGAGCACGGCTATCAGGTGCTGGCGCGCAGATATCGGCCCGGCCGGTTCTCTGATCTAATAGGCCAAGATGCCATGGTGCGGACGCTTACTAATGCGTTCGTCAGTGGTAGGCTGGCGCATGCATTCTTGCTGACTGGCGTGCGTGGTGTGGGGAAAACCACAACTGCTCGAATTATTGCCCGCGCCCTCAACTGTACCAATACTGATAACGGAGATAATGGGTCTAAAATTGAGCCATGTGGGTCGTGTGAGAACTGTACCGCGATTAGTAACGGTTCGCATGTGGATGTGCTCGAAATGGACGCCGCTAGTCGCACTGGCGTGGATGATATTCGTGAATTAATTGATGGTGTGCGCTATTTGCCCACTTACGGGCGATACAAGGTGTATATCATTGACGAAGTGCACATGCTGTCGGTGAACGCGTTTAGCGCTTTGCTGAAGACACTAGAAGAACCGCCACCTCGAGTTACATTCATCTTCGCTACTACTGAGGTGCGAAAGATTCCAGTCACGGTTATCTCACGTTGCCAACGTTTTGACCTGCGTCGCGTCGATACTGAAATCCTAACATCACATTTCACCAAAATAGCCGGAGCAGAAGGCTCTAACTTCGATACTCAAGCGCTAGCCCTAATCGTTCGTGCCGCCGATGGCTCGGTTCGCGATGGATTGTCGTTGCTGGACCAAGCCATTAGTCACGCCAATGGCGACATCGTCAGCATCGAACTGGTTCGTGAAATGATAGGGCTTGCTGATCAGGCACGAGTATTTGATTTATTAGAAGAAGTGCTGAAAGGAGAAATTGGTCCGGCTCTAAGTCAACTGAATGAGCAATACCAAGCCGGCGCAGAACCATTGGTGGTAGTCCAGGATCTCTTAACGATCACACATTGGCTGACCCGGCTCAAGCTTGACCCAGACTCGATTGACTTAGTGGGTCCACCGGGAGTTGATGTTGCGCGTGGTAGGGAGATGGCTGACAAGCTTGGAATGGCTGATCTTACCCGCGTATGGCAGATGTTGCTTAAGGGCCACAATGAGGTTGGGCTCGCAACCTCCCCATTAGAGGCTACAGAAATGCTGTTGGTGCGCCTTGCTTTCGTCGCCGATTTGCCTAGCCCCGCTGACTTGGTTCGTAAGCTAACGGAGGAGGGTTCCTCTTCCCACGTGCCGAAAGAAATACCCGCAGATAGTGTTTCCGATTCAGATAATCAAACGGTTGCTGTGCTGACTAATAAGTCGACAATAATTTCCACCGAACCTGCTCCGGAGTTGGAAACTATTGCGTTACCATCAAATTTTGCGGCAGCGGTGCGAATGTTTGCTGATCACGGGAAAATGAGGCTTTACACTAATCTCCAGGACCATGTGCACTTGGTTCGCTTCGAGCCAGGTAGGATAGAACTCCGCTTAGGAGAAAGTGCTCCAAATCATTTGGCGAGTAATTTGGGGAAATACTTGCATGAATGGACGGGCCGACGCTGGGTGGTGGCGGTCTCCGATAGAGTCGGTGAATCGACACTGGCTGAGCAGGAGTTAGCGCAGGAACATCAGCGAAAAACAGAGGCCGCCCAAGATCCGGCAGTACGTGCGCTTTTGGATGCCTTTCCAGGAGCTGAAATTAAGCGGGTCCGTAACCGCGGGGGGCGCAAACCGACCGAAATGGAAGAGAACAGCACATGAAAAATCTTGGTCAATTGATGAAGCAGGCCCAGGCTATGCAAAGCAAGATGTCAGAACTCCAAGGCAAGATGTCGGATGCCGAGGTTGAGGGTTCGTCGGGTGCTGGCATGGTGACGGCTACGGTGAATGGCAAAGGCGAACTCAAACGCCTTTCAATAGATCCAAAATTGGTTGATCCAGGAGAGGTGGAGGTGCTCGAGGACCTGATTGTAGCCGCGTTTGCCACAGCGAAACGGCGTGCTGAGGCCCAGTTCGAAGAAGAGATGAAAGCGATGACCGGCGGTTTGCCTATTCCGCCTGGGATGAAATTGTTTTGACGGTATCCGTTTTAAAGACCTGTCGAGGTTCGTAGGTCGTTATGACCGGATCAGAAATCGAGCGTCTTGTCCAAATGCTGGCGCGCTTGCCTGGTCTAGGGCCGCGGTCTGGTCGCCGGGCGGCTCTCGCGTTGCTCGAGAAGCGTGAAACCTTACTGAAACCGTTGATTGCAGTTTTGGAAAATGTTGAGAGCGCTGTGATTGCGTGTGGGAGATGTGGCAATCTAGATGCAACCGATCCATGCGCGCTGTGTGTTAACACCAAGCGTGATGGCAGCAAGTTGTGCGTGGTGGAAAATATTGCGAGTTTGTGGGCTCTTGAAGGCGCAGGAGTTTTCTCGGGCCGATATCATGTGTTGGGCGGGGTTCTGTCGCCCCTGGATGGTGTGGCGCCTGATGACTTGTCGATTTCTAGTTTAGTGTCACGTGCTGCGGAGAGTGATGTTCGTGAAGTTATTTTAGCCCTGAGCGCTACCGTTGAGGGCCAAACAACCGCACATTATTTGGTTGATAGATTGGCCAGCTCGGACGTCGTGATCACGAAGCTCGCCCATGGGGTGCCGATTGGAGGTGAACTTGATTATCTCGATGATGGTACTCTAGGCGCAGCTTTACAAGCGCGACGCCCGGCGTGACTTACGAAAACATTAACATTGTGATTTACGAACGCGCGCAGAGCATGTAGTGGTCGGCTAGGCGGGCCATAGGGGCCGACACGGCTTAAGAACGTGTTTGGTGCGGTTGAATATTTTGTACGGGAATGAAGATGAATTCTGAAAGCTTACGAGAACTCCAAGCTCCATTTAAAGAACGTTACAAACATAGCCCGGAGGCAGCCTTAATAACGCTGCGGGCTCAAGGCAACATCGATGATTCAGGTGTTGCTTGCACCGTTGAATCTGGCGACGCATTAATTGAGGCAGGCCTCCATCCCTCAGCGGGCGGGAGCGGGCTGCAGGCTTGTTCTGGTGATATGCTGCTACAAGCCCTGTGCGCTTGTGCCGGCGTGACCCTACGTGCCGTCGCGACTGCGCTTAAAATCCCTATCAAAGGGGGTTCCGTGCACGCGTCCGGCATTCTTGATATGCGCGGTACACTGGGTGTTGTAAGCGAGGCTCCGGTCGGCTTTAAGAATATCGATCTTTCTTTTGATCTTAATACCGAAGCGACGGAAGAAGAGCTCGCACTTCTAATGAAACTCACGGAGCGGTATTGCGTCGTTTTTCAGACCCTAACCGGCAATCCCAAGTTAACCATCGCACAAAAGTCTACGGGTAACGGCTGAGCTTTCTAGGAACAAAGAGTGTAAGCCGTGTCACAGTGCATTAGCCACCTGAATGGAGAAGCCAATTTTTGCTAGTGAGGCCTCCGGCTTTTTTAGGCGGATGAGCACGCAACGCTTCTTCGTTAGGCTCAGTGCCCCAACCTGGTTTGTCCGTTATTATAAGGTGGCCGTCCTTTATAATTGGCAAATCGGTAAAGAGTTCTTGGTCCCAAGGCAGCCGGTCAATGTCAATCTCCATGATCCGCAGATTTGGCACAGCGGCGGCGAAGTGCGCATTCATCATAGTGGACAGGTGACCGTAAAAATTATGTGGTGCGATATTTACTTCGTGGGCTTCCGCCGCCGCTGCGATCTTCATTGATTGCCAGACACCGTTCCACACAGCATCAACGATCGCAACATCCACTGCTTCTTCTCGCAAATACGGTAGAAACTCTCGCAGCCCAAGAAGGGTCTCGCAGGAACTTATGGGAAGTTGGCTTTGACGTCGAATGAGGGCAAGTGCATGCGGGTTGCGGCTATCTATCTCAACCCAGAAAATGTCGTGATCGGAAATTTCCCGAAGTATTTTCAGGTATCCTTCTGTTTTAGCATTGAAGTTTAGGTCGAGCAGTATGTCCATGTCAGGGCCTGCGCCATCGCGAAAGGCCTCAAGGTGAGCTGAGATGTTGCGGAGGATTTTTCGGTCAATATTGAGTTCGGGTAAAAATGGTCTACCAAAACCAGGCCCCCAGCCGCGCGCGGTTCCATTCTCGTAAATGAAAATGTTGGTTTTGAGGCCGGTAAAGCCTTTACCGTGTACCTCAGCACCCATAGCTTTTACGTCATCAAGGCTGTGAATTGCAGGCGGGTACACGTCAGGATGGACAATCCGCCAGGTAGCGCAGTGGGACCAGTAAACGCGAATGGACCCTCTTATCTTGCCGCCGAGTAGGGCATAGCAGGGAATGCCAAGTCGTTTCGCCTTGGCGTCGAGCAGGGCGTTTTCGATAGCGCCTAGACCTTGGGCGATGACACCGCTAGCGGCTGGTCGGGTGCAAGCGAATAGATCTGCGTAGATGCGTTCATGATCTTCGACCTGCTGGCCGATTACCCGTTCTGCGACGCTTCTGATTACAGTTCCAACGCCGGGCGAGCCAAATCCCTCGTCGTATTCGCTCCAGCCTATGAAGCCATCTTCGGTGACCAGTTTGACGAAGTGGTAATTCCGCCAGCCAGCGTCGCAACTGAGCGTTTCAATCGAAGCGACCTTCATCCTCATACTCCCTCGTTTGGGCTGCAGATAATTGATTTTTCGTCTGTCGCCTTATTTTCGTAGCGATTTAACGTGCGTCCAACCGCTGCTCTCCAACCCGCCAAACGTTTGTTGCGTTCAACCGGTGTAATCGCTGGTTCGAAATACGATTCTTGGCGCCAAATTCGTGTGATATCATCAAGTGACCCAAAAATCCCGGCTTGTAACCCGGCCAGGCACGCGGCACCAAGCGCGGTTGTTTCCATAACGACTGGTCGCTCGATGCTTATATCCAAAATATTTGCAAGATATTGCAGGAGCCAGTCATTCTTGGTCATTCCACCGTCCACACGAAGGTTTACGGCATCAATACCATCCTTGGCCATCGCTGCAAGGAGGTCCGCGGTTTGATAACAAGATGCTTCAAGCGCAGCGCGAGCGATTTCAGCACGTCCGGTGGAGCGTGTGAGTCCGACTATTGCACCCCGTGCTGTCGGATCCCAATATGGCGCACCTAAACCTGTGAAGGCAGGAACAAAATAGACATCCCCTGTATCCTCTATCAGCCTCGCAAGCCTTTCGGTTTCGGCAGCTTCGGTGATGATATTGAGGTCATCTCGGAGCCATTGAATTGCGGCGCCCGCGACAAAGATCGATCCCTCAAGCGCGTAGGTTGTTTGCCCCGACAGTCGATATGCGATGGTAGTCAAAAGGCGGTTGGATGACTTGACGGCTTTTTGTCCGGTGTTGACAAGTAGAAAACAACCGGTCCCATAGGTGCTTTTAGCTGCCCCGGGCGTGAAACAGCATTGCCCGATTGTTGCGGCTTGCTGATCTCCGGCAATTCCCAAAATCGGGATTGGGCGCCCGAATATTGCGGGATTGGTCTCCCCGAAACGGAAAGCTGAATCACAGACTTTAGGCAAACAAGCGCGTGGTACTGCAAATAAGTGTAGAAGGTCCTCGTCCCATTGGTGGCTGTGGATATTGAACAGGCTGGTGCGGCTTGCGTTGGTTGCATCGGTCGCATGTACTTTCCCAGCAGTTAAGTGCCACAGCAAAAAAGAATCGATCGTGCCAAATAAAATAGAACCGGCTTCGGCTTGAGCACGGCTACCCTCTACATGGTCGAGGATCCACGCTATTTTGGTTGCGGAAAAGTAGGGGTCTAGCAGGAGACCTGTCTTCGCTTGGATTTCTTCTTCAACACCCAATTCTCGCAATTGGTCGCATGTTTCCGTTGTGCGGCGATCCTGCCACACGATTGCATTGTGGACCGGGGTCCCCGTCCTTCGGTTCCAAAGGACAGTAGTTTCGCGCTGGTTGGCAATACCGATAGCTACGACCCTGCCACCCTTCGATTCAGCTGCCTCAAATGTACGTTTTGAAACATCAAATGTGGTGCGCCAGATCTCGTCCGGGTCATGTTCTACCCAGCCGTCCTTAGGGTAGATCTGAGGTAATTCGCTTTGCGCTGAGGCAACGATCCCGCCGAAGGAGTCAAAGGCGATTGCTCGGCTCGTCGTTGTCCCTTGATCGATTGCTAGGAGGAGTGAATTGTCGTCCATAAAACCTGCACGCATTCCTATCAAGTTCGCGGCAAAGCACTCGCGTCGGGACTATCCTAAGCGTGGATATATCCCAACAGCAATGGGCACAGCACCTCCCGCCGCAGCTGCATGTTTCCTATGACGTACTTCAAGGTAACGTGCGTAACTTGGTGTGCCTAATCCGTGCAAGAAAAGGTATTGGTGACGCTGAACTGAATTCGAATTTTCGAGGTTTGGACTGCGCATACGGCCCGGCATTTGGCTGTGGTAGCATCCAACGCGGACAGGTACCAAGAGCCATCGTATTGAACCGGATAAGTCTCAAAACAACCGGTTTCGCCCTCCTGAAGGGTAATGTGTTCGCCGGCGCATGTTCCCTCATCCCTTTCGAGGAAAAATGTTACCCCGGGGTGCACCCAGGCGACCTCAAATTGGTTGTCAATACAAACAACGTCACCTGCCGCACGAACTATCGCTGGATTCGAAAGCCCTCCCAAAACAACGAGGACACCTACAATTTTTTTACATTCTGGCGACAGCTGGTCACCTGTTCATCCGGTTTTCGACTAAGTCTTCCACGACGGAGGGATCGGCCAGGGTTGACGTGTCGCCAAGGCTGTCGTGCTCGTTCGCAGCTATTTTGCGCAGAATCCGTCGCATGATTTTGCCGGAACGGGTTTTGGGAAGCCCTGGTGACCATTGAATCCAGTCCGGGGAGGCAATTGGGCCAATTTCTTTGCGTACCCACTGGATAAGTTCGATACGTAACTCTTCCGATGGTTTTTCATCTGAATTGAGCGTGACATACGCGTAAATACCTTGGCCCTTGATGTCGTGGGGTGCGCCGACTACAGCAGCCTCAGCAATTTTCTGGTGGGCTACGAGTGCGCTCTCGACTTCTGCTGTTCCCATACGGTGCCCCGATACATTGATCACGTCATCGACGCGGCCGGTTATCCAGTAAAAGCCATCCTCGTCGCGACGGCAGCCGTCTCCGGTGAAGTATAAATTATCGTATGTCGCAAAATAAGTTTCGATAAAGCGCTCGTGATCTCCGAACACGGTGCGCATTTGTCCAGGCCACGATTCTGCGATGCAAAGGTTGCCTTCACAGGCGCCTTCCAGCGTTTTGCCATCATTGTCAACGATCACCGGTTGTATGCCAAAAAATGGCCGTGTCGCTGAGCCGGGTTTGAGTTGGGTGGCTCCCGGCAGAGGCGTGATCAAAATGCCGCCCGTTTCAGTTTGCCACCAAGTATCCACGATTGGGCAACGGCCTTCGCCAACTACATTGTAATACCAAAGCCAGGCTTCCGGATTGATAGGTTCTCCCACTGTCCCCAAAATCCTCAAGCTGCTGCGGCTCGTTTTCTTTACTGGTCCTGTGCCTTCACGCATGAGCGCACGAATCGCAGTTGGCGCCGTGTAAAAGATTGTGACGTTGTGTTTGTCGCACACTTGCCAAAAACGAGAGGCGTCGGGATAGTTAGGAAGTCCCTCGAACATCAACGTCGTCGCGCCATTCGCTAAGGGGCCGTACACGATGTAACTGTGGCCAGTGACCCAGCCGACATCCGCCGTACACCAATAAATGTCGTCTGAGTGATAGTCGAACACTAGGTGGTGGGTTAGAGCCGCATAGAGTAAATAACCACCGGTCGTGTGCAAGACTCCCTTGGGCTTTCCCGTTGATCCGGAGGTGTAAAGAATGAATAGAGGGTCTTCCGCGTCCATTGGCTCTGGTCTGCAATCAGCCGGCACGCTTAACGCTTCTTCATGCCACCAAAAATCGCGGTCCTTGACCCAATCTATCTCGTTGCCCGTCCGTTGAACAACCAACACGGTGTTGCAGTCGGGACATCGTTCAAGCGCTTTGTCAGCATTGGCTTTCAGCGGAATAATACGTTCCCCTCTAACCCCCTCATCGGCTGTAATTAAAAACGACGATTTGCAGTCGATGATCCGATTCGCCAGCGAGTCAGGTGAAAAACCTCCAAAGACCACTGAATGAATCGCGCCGATCCGGGTGCAGGCAAGCATTGCATAAGCTGCCTCAGGTACCATTGGCATATAAATCGTAACGCGATCACCCTTCTTTACTCCGTGCTTCTTGAGCACGTTGGCCATTTGGCAAACTAACTTTTTGAGTTCGGCGTACGATACGCTTTTGTCTACGGCCGGATCATCACCTTCCCAGATGATGGCAGTCCGATTTGGGGTCTTGGTAGCATGGCGATCGATACAATTGGCGCTAACATTAAGTCTGCCGCCCTTGAACCATTTGATTGAAACGTCATTACGTTGAAAGCTGGTTTCCTTGACCGTTTGCCAAGGCTCTATCCAGTCGATCCGTTGAGCCTGTTCCGCCCAAAAACCTTCGGGATCATCCAGCGATTGTCGATATAATCGCTGGTAAGTGGCGTCATCGATATTGGCTGTCTTCGATATTGCTTCAGGGACGGGGTAGATTAACTTCTCTGACATTACTGCATTCTCCCGGCTCTGTTATTTGCTGGCACGCAATTAATTATCCCGTCATTTTTCAGTTGCGTCTACTGTGGTGGTGCTTCGAGGACCACCGTGCCATTAACTATTCGTATTGGGAGTGACGTCAATGCATCACCTCGGCATGGCCCCCACACACATTCACCGGTTTCGATTTCAAAACGAGCACCATGGTTGGCGCACTGGATCAATCCCGCATCCTTATTCATAAACCGACCAGGCACGAAATCGAGTGTGATATGCAAATGTGGGCAATCGTTAACATAGCAGTAAGCCTGCGTTCCTCGGCGAACAACAAATCCTCCCGTACCGTTTAATCTTCCGTCAACGCTGTCGAAGGCCCGCGCATCTCCATCCACAATGTCGGCGAGTTGGCACAAAATCCGGCCCATGCTTCACGTCTTCATGCCGGCCATTTTGCAAAGAATTTTCCAATGTGTGGCTGCAATCGGCAGAACTGACAGGCGCGATTGTCTGACCAGCGCGAGATCCTCAAGTTTTGATTCAGTTTTGATTTGGGCCAATGTGACGAAGCGGGTGACTGGTGCGAGCGGTTTGACGTCTACCATCCCGAAACGCCCTGAAGCATCGGTATGATCAGGATAATATTCGCGTGTTACCTCCATCACTCCGACAATTTGTTTCTCGGTGACAGAATGGTACAAGAAGGCCTTTTCGCCTTTCTTCATTTTCTTCATATTGTTGGCAGCTTGGTAGTTACGCACTCCGTCCCAATATGTTGATCCGTCCCTTACCAGATCGTCCCACGAATAGGCTCCAGGTTCTGATTTCATCAACCAATAGGCCATAGTTGAGTGCTCCGGAATCTTCAGTACACGGATAATAGTCCAGCTAAGGTACTGAAAAAAGCCTTTGGTTGATCCAATTTAGAACCTGTGTCACTCAACCAACCAGATCGAGGCGAGGAAGGCGTGGCCGCTGTATTTGATATTGTTGAGTTAACTCGAGCGCTGATCAAGTGCCCGAGTGTAACACCGGCGGACGCGGGAGCGCTCGACGTACTCCAAAGAGTCTTGGAAGGATTAGACTTTGTCTGTTATCGCCTGCCTTTTGGTGTGGATGGCCCAGAGAAAGTTGACAACCTGTATGCCCGATTAGGTACCAGAAGTCCGAAGTTCTGTTACGCTGGCCACACAGATGTGGTGCCGACAGGCCATGTCAAAGATTGGTCACACGCTCCCTTTGAGGCTTCGGTGGAAGACGGCCTTATTTACGGCAGGGGTGCTGTGGATATGAAGGGTGCGATCGCCGCATTCTTGGGCGCAGTCGAACGTTTTCAAAAGCAGTTGTCAGCTAGCGCAAAAAGAGTGCCTGGCTCTATTAGTTTGTTGCTCACTGGAGACGAGGAAGGCGCAGCGATCAATGGCACTAAGAAGATGCTCGATTGGTTAATTGCACGGGGTGAAACCTTTGACCATTGCCTGGTCGGAGAGCCAACCAATCCTGAGCAACTCGGAGACATGATCAAAATTGGCCGACGTGGCAGCCTGAACGCGCGGGTCACAGTTAAAGGGGTGCAGGGGCACGTTGCATACTCTGATGGCGTTGTTAGTCCAGTCCACCGCCTAGTCAAGCTCCTCTCAGCACTCGAAAGTCACCCGCTCGATGGTGGAACAGAAGATTTTGAACCGTCAAACCTAGAGATTACCAGCATCGATATTGGAAACGAGGCGACAAACATTATCCCCCCTAGTGCAGATGCCCGGTTCAACATACGGTTTAATGACTGTCATGATGGCGCCAGCCTTAGTAAATGGATTAGGGGCCTGTGTGATTTCTATGCAAAAGATTATGACCTCGATATTGACGTTTCGGGTGAGGCATTTCTAACGTCACCTGGGAAATTGAGTGACATTGTCAGCGCAGCAGTTGCGAAAGTAACTGGGTCGATCCCGATTCTGTCCACGTCAGGTGGCACATCGGATGCGCGTTTCATCAAGGACGTGTGTCCGGTTGTCGAGTTTGGCTTGATTAGCCGTACTATGCATAAGGTGGATGAATGCGTCGCTATCTCTGACCTTGAGTTGTTGTCAGATATTTATCTCACTATTCTCGATCAATATTTTTTGAAAGTTAGGAAATGATTCCGCCCCGTACTGAGATTATGGCCTCTCTCTTCGGTGCGTGGTGTCTAATTAGATTCGATCCACGCGGACTTAATTATTTCAACCACACCGTGGACGGCTTTTGGCGTTCGTTCTTCGCAGCGGTGATAGCTTTGCCGTTGTTTTTGACTCTAAGCATCATACACACACATGGGGTAGAAGCGGGACGGTCCATTAGCACCAGCATTCATTTATTACGTTATGCGCTAGGTTGGATCGTGTTCCCGGTGGTTATGGTGATTTTAGCACGGCTTCTGGGCCGCACAGGTCATTATGCGAGTTATATCATTGCCGTTAATTGGATGGCGGCACCTCAGTGGGCTTTGGTGTTGGCTGCAAGCTCTGTTGGAATGGCGCTCGGTGGGACGGCTGGCGACCTGGTTCCAATGTTGTTGTTAGTGTTGCTACTCTGCTACGACTTCTTTATCACGCGGCTAGCTCTCGACATCGGTATCGGCAAGACGGTCTTAGTGGTGACCATCGGAGTGCTGCTCGGCGTTGTTTTGGACGCGTTAATATTGCGCCTAGGTTAGAGAGAGTGCAGCTGATCCAGAGCTGCAACTCGGCCGGATGTGACTGCGTCAAACTCATAATGCCTAATACAGCAAATCTACCGGTACGACAATTACACTTGAGCGGTCAAAGTAAAATGACCAGCAACCATGGCTAATTCTACGTTTGCATCAATCGTACCCGATTGCAAACAGATAGAGGCCGTCTGGTGGGGCGCAAGGGCCAGCACTTTCTCGATTGCGGGCAGCTAAAATGGTGGCAACGTGATCTGGTAAAATTTTACCCTCTCCAACCATGACGAGCGTGCCAACGATATTTCGGACCTGCCGGTGAAGAAACGATCGTGCCTGGGTTATGATATTTACGTGTTCTCCTGTTCGCACTGACTCGAGCGAATCGAGGGTTTTTACAGGGGACTTGGCTTGGCATTCGGAGGCGCGAAAACTAGTGAAATCGTGCCGCCCAATTAGATGTTTGCCTGCTGCTAGCATTGCCGCTTCGTCAAGCGGATGCGTCACCAGCCAAGCCCTTCCGCGTTCCACCGTCAAAGGCGTGCGCCGATTGACAATGACATAGTGATAAACTCGTTTGGTGGCTGAAAATCGCGCGTGGAATCTGTCATCGACTCGTTCAACATCAAGCACCGCAATCGGTGCCGGACGAAGGTGGGCATTCAGCGCGTCGCGTACGGTATCTTCCGTATAGGTGTGTGGCAAATCCAAATGCACGACTTGGCCAAGTGCGTGGACGCCAGAATCGGTGCGCCCTGCCGCCATGCACTCTATCTGTGAGCCACAAAAGTTAAGTGCTGCTGTTTGAAGTGCTACTTGCACGGAAGGCCCGTTGTCCTGTTGTTGCCATCCAACAAAATCGGTTCCGTCATATTCGATTGTAAGTTTGTAACGCGGCATTTCGTCATCACCCAAGCTGTGTGCCAGGGGGAATGGGTGTGCCACGAAGCGCCTCGGAAGTCGACATCGGCCTGCGGCCTGGTCGTTGGACCTTGCTCGGTTGTATCGCCCCTGCTGCGCAGGCAACTGTTAGTTGATCATCGAGCACATAGCCTGGCTTGGTTCTTGACGGCGCTGATTTAACTGTTGCGGAGAGTACCTTCCAGCGTTCACCTGCAAAAGTGAAATGCGCCCCCGGACGTGGGCTTAACCCGCGCACCTGGCACTCAAGTTCTATACTAGGCCGATGCCAGTCTAGCCGTTCATCTTCGGCACTCAGGCGGGAGGCATAAGTGGCACCACTCTCTGGCTGCGGCATTTCGAGAATATTGCCGGCCTCCATCTTCTCGAGAGTTTCGACGATCATCTCAGCACCTACTTTCGCTAGACGGTCGTGAAGTCTTCCGGCATCATCTGAGCCAATGCATATTTCGTGTTGCGCAAGGATAGGTCCGGTATCTAGACCTTTATCCATGTGCATGATTGTGATTCCCGTCACCCTGTCGCAAGCCATAATTGAACGTTGAATTGGAGCTGCGCCGCGCCAGCGGGGTAACAGTGAGGCATGAATGTTGATACAGCCAAGACGAGGTGCTTCTAGAACTGCCTTCGGCAATATCAAACCGTACGCTGCAACTACCGCTACATCGGGGGCCAATGATAGGAACGATTGCGTTTCGTGAATGTCCTTTAAGGTTTTTGGCGTCCTCGATTGAACATTGCGTGCCTTCGCCGCCTCGATCATTGGGCCATTGCGCGACGTCCGGCCTCGCCCTGCAGGGCGAGGTGGCTGACTGTAGACACAAAGTGGCTCGTGGCCAGCAGTAATCATCGCGTCAAAAGCCGGTAAAGCGAAAATGGGGGTCCCCATGAACACAAATTTGAGCGGGGTCATTCAGGTTTAGATCTATCGCAAAGTTTGGGGTGAGTTAGGTACATACGTCGCTCATAGCACCTAATCGGGGTCTTGGGGGGATTAGCATTCGCTGGGGGATATAAGGTTCCCAAGCCCATTCTAGCAATCTAACTAAGGAATTTAAATTGGACTTTGGATAGCATTGCCATCGGCACGACGCATTTTGGAAAGTCTTCTCAGAATCATGTCACGCTTTAGCCGGGACAAATGGTCCACAAATAAGCGCCCATCGAGATGGTCCATTTCGTGTTGAAGGCAAGCGGAAAGCGCCCCTGAGACCTCAATTTTGCGGGTAACGTTGTCCGGATCTATGTAGCGTACGGACGCGCTTTCTGGCCGCTTGATCTCTGCAAACTGACTTGGCAGGGATAGGCAGCCCTCTTCGTTAGATTTGAGTTCGTTCGAGATCCAAACAAGCTCTGGGTTGACGACCCGGAGTGGTGTTGGTGGCGACCCCTCTCGGGCAAGGTCAATTACCAGAACTCTCTTGGCGACGCCGACTTGGGGTGCTGAAAGGCCAATGCCAGGTGCGGCATACATAGTGTCAAGCAGGTCGTCCATGAGCTTACGTATCCCGTCGTCAACCTCGTCAACTGGCTCAGCCGTTATTTTCAGACGTGGATCCGGCGCAATTATGATCGGTAGTTTTGCCATAGTATTTTATTATTGGAGTGGCAGAGCCAAAATTGGATTGAGCATCAAACTGTTAGGGCCCAGTGCTAAAAGCGCCAAGTTTCCCTTCGAAAGAAATTACAGCAAGTCGTGATAAACCAATTACATGGATGGCTTCTCTTCTCTCATTGTTTTGCAGGGCCTTGGGTTGATGGCTATATCTGGTGTGGCAGTGCTTATGTTTTTTTTGGTTACGCGCAGCTGGTGATCAAGCGCAAACGTTAATTGGCAGGCAGGCTGAATTAAGCGGCCAACTGGGCTAAATTGCGAACGAGGCCGCGATGCGTAATGATGGTGCTAGTTTAGACGAAAGAATTGAAAAATTACAATGTCACTTTGAACTCGCGTCTGACTACAGCCGCTAAAACTGCATTTCAACTGAGCAGGTGATCCGGCAAGCCACACGAATTGAGGGAGTCGAAATGGGTGAGGACAGCATCGAAGAAGTTTCGCCGGATTCGACCAATCCTGGCCAAACCATAACCTCAGGATAAAGGATGTCCGTACCCGGAGTGTCGAATTCACATCAATTCAATCGTCGAGCTGTACTGCAAGGTGCCTCCGCGAGTGCAGCCTGTGTCGCCTTGAGCCGAAAGGCGCCGGCGTTGGCTCAGAGTGGCGCAGTGCGGATAGGTGTGCTGTTGCCCTTAACAGGTGAGGCGGATGTGATTGCGGCCCAAACAAGTGCGGGTATACAAGCAGGAGTGGAAAAACTTAATGCTGATGGCGGTGTGCTCGGACGCTCGGTTGAAGCCGTTTATCGGGATTCGGAGGGGCATCCAAACAACCTCGCCCAGCACTGTCGTGACTTGGTCAAGAACGAAGGGGTGGTCGGTGTAATTGGGCCATTTATTGCGGCAGGCAGGAAATTTGCTGCGCGTCACGTGAGTGAACTAGGCGTTCCGTTGGTCAGTGCCACAAATCATGAAGGAGGCTTCTGTCATCCTAACTTGTTCACACTAGGCCCAACCCCAGCGCAAGATGTGTCTCCATTGATTGAGTATGTCGATGGTGGCGCAGGGCGGAATTATTTTTTGGTTGGATCCTATCCGAGCTGGCAGAATTCCATGTTTCGGCAGTCTCGGTTTCGAATCGGTGATCAAGGAGGTCACGTGTTGGGCCAGGCGTTGACTGATGTGGGGGAAATGCAATTTGAGCCGGTACTCCGATGGATCGCTGATACTGATGCTGATGTTGTGCTTTATTGTGTTCCACGATCGAACGGCCCACTTTTCATAAAACGAGCTAAGCAGATGGGATTATTGGGGCGGCTAACGTTCGCCTGGATAGGGTTCAATGAGACCCATCATGCGGTATTGTCGTCTGAGGAGCGTGAGCGTGTGGTTACCTGCTCTTCTTTCGTGATGTCGGACAGAACAACGGGTGTGCGCGAGTTTGTTGAACGCGTACAAAGGGTGCACGGGGCAGATTTCCCCGTGACCTATTACGCGCACAATCATTCTAGCGCCGTGGCCGCCCTTGGTGAGGCCTGGATCCAAGCGGGTGAGGCCTCAGGATACGCAGCCATCGCGACTCTGCCCGGTCTTAGTTTCAACGGCGCCAACGGGTCAATGACAATCAACGCTGCGAGTCATCACAGCACTCTCAACTTAGTAATCGCAAAGGGTGGTGAGAAAGAGCTTGAGGTCGTGAAACGTCTGGGGTCCGTTGGTGCGGCTGCCGGTTGCACTGTGTAGTTGTGGGAGGGCATATACAGAGGGAAGCTAATGTATCGTAGCAATTCCTATAAATCATTGGGGGATGCACAACAAAGCTAATACCGAGGCGACGACGGTTTCCGTGTTGTTATTGATTTCTCTTTAGGGGTTGGCAATACGCTCTACGCGCTTCCAGCACGGAACACAGCGCCTTGGCTTTGTTGAGGGTGGAGAATGGGCCGACTTCTATACGGTAAAAAGCACCCTTTCTTGGAAGAATGATTTTGGAGATTTCCATTCGGACGCTGCGCAGCGCCGCATGATGATCAATGAGAAGTTGATCCCATCCGGCCTCCGCTTGCTTGATTTTCTGGTAGGAAGCAAGATGAGCCATAAACACGGTTCCGAACACGCGTCTCTCATCGGCCCCATTTCGCGATGACTGGGAATTTGGGGATCCTCGATCAAGCGTCATTGAAGATAGTTCAATGTTCGGAGAGACTGGCATAGGTAGCGTTGGTCCGGTTACATCTTCTGTGAGGTGTGCAGCATCGGTGATCGCACCTCGGAGCCTTAACAGTGCATCTACAGCTCGATCATGGTCTTGCTGAGCTGCTTCTTGGTACCAATTAAGTGATGTCTCAAGATTTTGCTTCACCCCGTTACCAAGCTCGTAGGCGCGACCGAGATCAAATTGCGCTTCCGCCACGCCGAGCGCGGCAGCACGTTCAAACCAACGAATTGCTTCGGAGCTATTCGTGCGGTCACCGCGGCCGATCGCATAAGTTGCTCCAAGTGGATAACGTTCGCTCACTTCCCATTGCTGAGCGGCCTTGGTGTACCACGCTGCTGCTGCTGCGAAATCTTGTGGAACCCCGCGACCCTGTTCGTAAAGCTGTGCGAGTCTGGCTTGAGCTGCTGCGTTGCCTTTATTGGCAGCACTTATGTATAGATTGGCAGCCCGTATATTGCTCGGCGCGTTTGGCGCCCCGGTTTCAAACATTTGTCCGAGGAGGAACATGGCTAACGGGTCACCTTGTTCAACCGCTCTTCGGTACCATTTTTTTGCTTTGGCGCGGTTTCTTTGTACTCCGTCGCCTAACTCATAGCGTTGACCAAGCGCAGTCTGGGCACTGGCGTCGCCCGCTTCAACCATCTCCATTAGTTTTTTAGTTTCCTGGTTGCGTGTCCAAAACGCTTCTTCAAACAGTTGAGTGCAGCCACCCAGTGCAAACGTCACGAAACATATAACAGCGCAGCACGATCGGCTCAGCCCGTCAGTTGTATTTGATATGAAATACCAATTCACCATCACGCATCTGCGCCGTGGGGCTCCAGTGACAGCCGTTTCACGACCGGGCTCTCGATGTTGCCTA
Source organism: Alphaproteobacteria bacterium MarineAlpha9_Bin6 (assembly GCA_002937585.1). Classification (GTDB taxonomy): domain Bacteria; phylum Pseudomonadota; class Alphaproteobacteria; order UBA7887; family UBA7887. The sequence goes on from PTKE01000008.1 coordinate 60,126, forward strand.
AGTGTATCGTCAGAACAGACTATACATCTATTCATCTAAAGACCTTGGAGGATTAAATTTTGCGACGAGCCGGGGGGAATTCAAATTTTTAACTCCCCTACTGTTGCGTAACCGTGGCCACTAGTCCTATTGTTCGGCCCCGTGCCGCCTTAGCTCAGTTGGCAGAGCATCGCATTCGTATAGATTGATAGTCTGTCTATGCGTCCCTCTTGGGAAATCAGGAGGTGAAAAGGTCGCTAAAACGGGGAACCCTAAACAGGTAATGCTGTTGGCAATCCCGTGCTAGCCTCGTTGGAGGCGAGTGTAGAGACTTTACACGACCCACCTAAGGCCTCCGAGGCTAGGGTGAAGAGAAAGTCCAGACCACAAACATCCCATTTGGGATGGCAACGAAAGTTGTAGTTGGCAAGAATGCGGGGGTCGTGTGTTCGAGTCACACAGGCGGCACCAATTTTATATGCAAGCAAAAATGTTAGTAATAAAGCTACTTTAGAAAATTTCTCATCTCCGTACTGAGTTACAATATCTCTAAAATGAGTTACAAATTGATTTACAATAACGGTGTTAGGCATGGATACGACATGACATCATCCCCCTCATCCGTGTTCATCATCAATCTAACATGAGCAGATGAAGGCGGCGGCGATGACATCCTGAAAGTTAGTTGTCTTGCCAAGAAATGTTCTGAGTCTCCCTTA
>PTKE01000080.1 GCA_002937585.1 Alphaproteobacteria bacterium MarineAlpha9_Bin6
TCTAACACTATAAATCATTTCACGACCTCCCTATCCAAATCCGAGAACATCACCTTCTCAGTTCGTAGCTTTTCAATCTGTGCATAGGTCATCAGGCAAGACAGGAAAATTTTCCGTCAGCCGCTCTGATTGACACGATACAAGGAAATGGCTTCCTTCAGAGTCTAAAACGATTCGCAGCCAAACAAACAGACCAAGTCAAGTCGCTGTAGGTGATTACTCCGCCATGGTTAGGTCGCCAATTGCTAGATAGGCCTTTCCGGTATAGCCGCCGGCCCCGATATGATCAGGATCAATATCAAGTGCTTGCCGATAGAAGATAAGTGCTTCGTCATAGTTCTGAAGCTGAAAATTTGCATAACCGAGTTGTTAGAAGGCGTCAGCGTGATCAGTTTCTTTCTCTACAAGAGCAAATAAGATTTCAACCGCCTCTTCATAGTGTCCTTCTTCGACAGCAACGACAGCATCTTCAAAGGTGGCTGTTCCAGTGACCAATGGCGTGATCCGTAGGAGGTCTGCTCCCGGACACGCCTGCGCAACTCCTGTCTGAACCAACATCAGATTTATGGAGACGATTAAGCTCCAAAATAACCGTGTGATATGCACGGGCATCGCCATATTAATGAGAGTGATTTATGGGAAAGTTCCTTCACAATTGTGCCAAGTGTTCTTGTCGTTGCTACAGAGACAAGGAGGCAAAGCTAATGCCACTAGCACATGGACCAGCAACAGGAAACGGCACACATAGGAACAGTTTCTGGAGCATTCTCTGGCCCCTCTATGCAGGTGTAGAGCCACCATGGAATTAGTCTAACGCGACTCTGCCAGTCACGAAACTAGGGACACAGTTTGAGCGCACTCCTGTGCAGGGTGTCAGTAGAACATTCCATCGTTTAGGGGGGATGGGACGCTACACAACTAGAGAACGTCAAAGCGATCAATGCCGAGTTGAGGCAGATTATATACGAACTTAAGTGGGACGGCCTTATTCTCTATCGGTGGTAGGCGTGCAGTGTACCGACTGCCTTGGGTCACGGACCGTAATCCGAGGTGCACGACCAACGGCCTAGTCCGGCTAGTATTTCCCCGAAACTCGTTTGCCCCAACACATTGTAATACGCCCTTTCCGCTCAGCACCGACTCCACTCGAGAGTAAAATTACAGTGAATCAAATGTTATCGGTAACTCAGGCTGCCCGTGACACCGAACCTTCAGCGTCTATTCCAGCCTCTTTTATGGCCGCCTTGATACGATCAATCTCGGCATCGTCGAGTTTACAAAGTGGCGGGCGCACTACCGCATTAGGAATTCGACCAAGGAGCACGGCAGCTTCCTTCATGCGGTTATGCATATCGAGAAACGGCGGCGCGTAAAAAGCTTGAATCATTGGGTAAATTCGATTGTTAATCGCTTTTGCACTTATGAGATCCTGATCCTGCACTGCTTGCCAGAGTTCAACCTGTAAATCGGCTATCACACTACCAGCACCCGACAATAGACCCTTGCATCCAATCAAGAGGGACGACATTAGCCAAGTGCTATGCGTTGTGAGGACGTTCACTGATCTTGGCAAATTCTGTAAGACACGAACATGTTTTTCGTGGAGCATAGGATCGTTACACCAATCCTTGATCGCCGCTATTGTCGATACTTCCTCACAAAGCCGCACCAGAGTTTCAAATGTGTGACCAAGACCCCCACCGAGTGGATACTCAAAGATGATCAAAGGCAAATCCGTGGCTTCCGCGATAGCCTTGAAATGTGCTACCGCCATCTCTGGGCGCAATTGGCCACCCATAGAGATGGAATTAGGCGGAAATACCAGCAACGCGGATGCACCACCCATCTCCGCCATTCGTGCAAGATTGGCAGCCAGACCGCTACCATCCGCGTAGATACCGTTGACAACTGGAACGCCGGAGGATTCCTCCACGGCGATATCCAAGACTCGGCGTTGCTCATCAAAGGTGCATGTGTGCACTTCGGACGCATGCGCATTAACGGTAATCGCAGATATACCATTTACGCCAAGAACGTCGCGCAAATGTTTGCGATAATTTAGTTCATCAATTGAAAAATCGTCATTAAACGGAAGCAGGCACGCCGGGATCACCCCGGCCGGTACAAATTTTTCAATACCTACCATCGCCATCTCCATTGATCGCAGTCAATTTCGTTTTAAATGTCCCTCTATGCTAACGCATTTCTCACTATAGCGTAACTCACGACCCAATCGAAACTCAGAACTTTGTTGGAACCAGGGTTTTAATTGTGAGAAACCGTGTACGCACAAGAATCGCTTGTAAGATCTCTTGCTATCAAGCGATCATAGAATTGGCCCGCACGCTTGTTAATCCGCTGCAGATCTTCGCTTAGAAGAAATCCACGTGCATGCAATTTTCTTGAAGCATCACGGACTTTTTCTAAATATCCTGAGCGATCACCATAGCGACCTTCAAGCGAGACGCGTGGATCACCCGTCTCTATTCGTTCTAATTCGTTAACCGAAAATGGCACAAACGAACCGGACCAACGACCGATAAATTTTGAAGCACCAAATTTCGCCCTGCGTAAATTCCATCCTAAATAGGTTCCGAGAGGGGCGGCAATTTCAGGTAAACGCAGGCCTCCGCGATCAACCCCATCCGCGTCCGGCGTTGGGATTAATGTTACATACGACGGACCAAACTTCGGCGGAACATAATCTACAATTCCTCTCTCCCAGCGAGGTCCATGATCTAGCCGAGGGGGGGCGAGATTGTGATCTGGAAGACGCAAATTAGGCAGCTGCGGGAATTCATTTTGCCAAATTGCAACTGTCCCCAAAGTACCTGCATCAATACGTGGATATACATTATCAGGTGGCAACACCCCCTTACCCACCCAAAGAGCCAAATGGCCCAGCAGCGCCCGCATGAGTGGCCGCTGATCCGCTGGATTGAGACAATTCTCATAAAACGCTCGATGCGTGAACGCCCACACACCATGCTGGGTCCCGGCAAGTAAGTAGGATCGCGCCCTGGCATCTAACTCGACATCCACTGTCCCCTGGGTATCCGTATGCAACAATGAAGCGGACCGAGTCCAATATTCGGTTGACGTGTTTGTATAAAAAATCTTTGGCACAGCATTATTTTTTTTAGCCCGCGCCAGTACGTCTCCCACCTCCACTGTAATAGGATCAGTCTGCAAAGTAGTGGCAAAAGGAAAAAAATCTGCAGGATACTGATGGTCTTCATGAGCACTTGGATGACGGGTAGTTTGAGCAAAGCGATGATTGAAACTACCCTTGCCACCACCGGCGACGTGGACCAACGCCCCCTCAAAGACCATCCGTTGGGCCTCATCGATATGAAGTGCCTGATAGATCATGTGTTGAATCACTCGGCCAGACTGTGAAATACCAAACACGAGAGCGTTATCCGTCGCACCCCATAAGGGGTTAGGTATTCCGACGCTGTCGGTTTCAAAAAACCGAAAGAACGACATCGTATCCCGAATTGCAGCGAGTCCCAAACCAACAATACGAGGGTCCCGGGTTTTATAGATCAATTCGTACAGCAACCCTGGCTCGAAACCGTCAACCAAGTATAAATGCGTTGAGCTAGGAGCCTCTCCACCCCGTGGAACACAACCAAACGACCATCGATTACGGGGCAAGAGGTGCCGGGAATCCGTTTGACGGGCGCGAACACTCAGAGTGCCACTCTCCGCGAACTTCGGCACTGGAGGATATCCCCTTGAATTTCCCCATGCAAAAGGCTCACACCGACTTGGAACATTCACCGTAATTTCGACCGCTATACGGTTGATGATTGGATCCCCACCATCTGTCGCCACCGGCAAATCAATTTGCATACGATGATTGCCGTCGGTGACATCCCAATTCCATGCACTCCATAGCAACGTATATCCTTCGCGGAACAAAAAACCATTTCCAGTGTCAGCAAGCGATATCGGTTGATTCGTCCGCGGTGCATCGTTGAAGAAACTGAGCATTCCTACGTTACCGCGATTTCCGACCTCATAAAGTAAGGTCTGATTGCCTCGTTTTGGCTCCACCGGGCGTAAAAGCATGAAATCGCCGGAGAATGGCACCATACCTTGCGAATCAAGCGGCGCCAGGGCAAGGTCAACGATTAGTCCATTCGCTGCATTGTATGGATCAACTGCATAATGAAGTCGCCCCCGGATACGCTCATAGGCACCGGAATTACCAAATTGGTGACCCTCAGCAAATGGCGTGCGCTCCAAAATTTCAAGCCCCTCTACTCTAGCCTCAACCGTCGAGTCAACACGAAAGACCAAAGCAACAATTACAAACATTCCCAATACCATTTTCATTAGGCCGTCTCGCTTTCCCCTAAAAATACGGACAGAGTATAATGATCCCTAGACTCGGGCGCAGGAGGACTAAATGAGGCTTATACAATTTGAGACGCATGATGGTGACAGACGTGTCGCTGTTTCGGATGGTGCCAACAATTACCTCCGTGTAGTCAGCAGCACTCAAAGAATCTACGAGTTGGCTGTGGAGGCTACGCGTACCGGAGTTTCCCTTGAAACATTAGTATTAGATCGTATAGAGGACCAACGCGTTTCGTATGAGCAACTTCTGGCCGATCAGCTTATCCTTCCACCAATTGACCACCCAGACCCAGCACACTGTTTAGTCACGGGAACTGGCCTTTCTCACCTGGGCAGTGCCCAAGCGAGAAACGAGATGCACACAAAATTGAAAGGTGCTGACGCAAATCTTACGGACTCTATGAAGATGTTTAAGCTCGGCCTTGACGGAGGCAAACCAGAATCGGGGGAAATTGGCGTCCAGCCCGAATGGTTTTGGAAGGGTGATGGTTCGACTCTAGTCGGATGCGGTCGAACGTTGACTAGCCCATCATTCGCAAAAGATGGTGGGGAGGAGGCTGAACTCGCTGGCATTTATGTTATAGGTGACAACGGAAAACCCTATAGACTTGGATTCGCACTAGCCAACGAGTTTTCCGATCACGTAATCGAAAAGCAAAATTATCTATACCTCGCCCATTCCAAACTGCGTCCGTGCTCCCTTGGTCCTGAACTTCGCCTTGGACCCTTACCTGATTCGGTAACTGGAACAATCCGGGTGAGACGGAACAACCAGATAATTTGGGACGGTGAAATGTTGAGCGGAGAGGAAAATATGTCGCACAGCATTGCAAATCTCGAGCATCATCATTTTAAATATAGACTTTTTTGTCGGCCCGGAGACGTGCATATCCATTTTTTTGGCGCGGGCGTAATCAGCTTCGCGAATGACATAAAAACAGAGGACGGTGACTGGTTTGAAATCGAGGTGCCGGAATTTGGCCGACCCCTACAAAACCAACTGCGAACGGAAGAGCACAACCCTTTAGTCACGGTGCGACCACTTTAAGTTGCCGCCTATCCTAAACACTAAAATTCTACCCATCAAAAGAGACCACAAGGGTAACACGCATGAGCAATTAAAATGCCATCAGACACATTTATGATAGTGCCTAATAATGACTCTGATAACTGATAGCCGTTCAGTCAAAGATATTTGCATTAGTCTCGCACGTGAACCGTTCATCTGCATTGATACTGAGTTCATGCGCGAAGGAACCTACTGGCCACGTTTGTGCTTGATTCAGCTTGCTGATTCAGAGAGCAATTCATTCGCGGTTGATCCACTAGCTCCCCATATTGATCTTGCGCCGCTTTTCGACTTGTTGGCCAATAAACTGGTGCCGAAGGTAATCCATGCAGCACGGCAGGATATCGAGATATTCTTCTATTTGACCGGCGCCGCGCCAAACCCGATATTTGATACTCAAGTCGCCGCAATGGTCTGTGGTTTTGGCGAAGCAGTGAGCTACGAAACACTAGTTCGGAAGCTTACTGACGCTCGAATCGATAAATCCTCCCGCTTCTCCGATTGGTCGAGGAGGCCTCTACAAAAGCGACAGCTGGAATACGCTCTTGCAGATGTCACGTACTTACCACAGATATACCGGCAGCTTCATGAGGAACTTGTTACAAAGGGCCGAAACGGCTGGGTAAGCGAAGAAATGGCCGCCCTTTGCAGCACTGCGATTTATGATCTCGATCCGATAGACGCTTGGCGAAAAGTAAAGACGCGGGGCGCCGGCCCACGTACACTAGCTATATTGCGCGAAATTGCGGCCGTGCGTGAGCGTTGGGCGCGCCGGCACGACTTACCACGCCAGCGCCTCCTACGTGATGTATCACTTCTAGAAGTTGCGTCCTCTCGCCCCAATAACGCCGCGCAATTAGGGCGAATACGGGGTTTTTCAGAGGGTGCTGCAAAAGGCACGCTGGGCTCCGATTTGTTGAAAGGAATCGTGCGAGGGTTAGAGGTTGCGAAGGAGGAATGTCCACAGCCTCCGAAACAAAAAGAAACCGTTAATGCATCAAGAGCAGCCGTAGAATTACTAAAAGCATTGCTTAAAATGCGTTGCGAGCAACACGGGGTGGCACAGAAATTAGTTGCGAAGACGTCGGACCTGGTAGAAATCGCTGCTGGTGTTAGCACCGTTCCGGCACTTGCCGGTTGGCGGCACGATATCTTTGGGTCTGACGCCCTCAAACTCATGGGCGGTACGCTCGCTCTTTCGATAAACGAGGGTACAATATGTGTAATCGACGCTCAGGTCACAAATCTGAAAGACGAGGAGTCTGCAAATGAAGTTTAAAGACTCTTGTTTTCTGGAAGAATTTATTTATCTGGCAATCATCAACAAACAAACCGAGAGTCCCCTAAGATCCGATCACCTCGATTGAAGCTTTTAAGGAAAGATGTTTTGCCAAAGCACGAAATCGCGCCCGTACGACATGACCAATCATGCGAGAGTCTTTTGGCTGATGCTCAAGCGTCAGTCGATCTTCATGTCGTACTAAGTTGAAGCTACTCAAAAGGCCCGGAACACCTCCGCACAAAGTTTCACCAACCCTCGCCGCTAAACCGACTGCACGCGCTTGGCACAATGCGTTCGGATCAAGCAAGTGTTTTACTTGTGTTGCAAGTTTTGGAATTTTTTTAGAACTATAGCGGTGCATGATTGCAAGTCCGAGAAATGTTCGGCCAGTATGGTTAATCGCCGCTTGCAACCACAACGCCTCCATTAAAGCATACTCAGCGCGATAGTCGGGATGTACACGCCAGGCGATATCGCTTAACAAGCACGCCGCATGGCGCAGTCTCCTCTCTCTAGGAGATTCGCTGGGAAAAATTGACCCAATCCAGGCTGCGAGTTCATCACCATGACTTGGAAACCGGGCAACCCGATGCGCTAAATCCTGACATACTGAAATTAAAGGGTCTCGTGCGCGTTCATGGGCGCCAAGCTTCGCATATGCCAAGCCTTCGCGAAGGCCCGTGCCAGAAAAAATTACCTCGCGCGGTCGAAACCGCCGCAACAAGGCCAATAGCACCGTGGCTCCTACAGGAAGCAATTTCAGCCGCCTCTCCGCTATGCTACTAACCCCAATTAGCGACGTTGGGCTCTGCTTAGAGATCAGATCAACGAAGTCGTATATTTCCTCGTAGCCAACGGTATAGCAATGAACTACCCGGAGCGGATAATCGGTTTGAGCCATGTGAAGCCGAGCGAGTGAGCGCCAGTTTCCACCTACCAAGTAAAAAATCTCTCCAGACGGGATTTGGGATTGCGTTACATTCTCTAAAACGCGTTCAATATCAGTTATTAGATCCCCGCGTTTCCCTGCGTCCCGTGCCACAAGACGAAGCGGACCAAGCGGCAGGGTGAAGCCATCGCTAATCTCGTTTCCTGAGATCCGAACCAATTCCAAACTGCCGCCACCGAGATCTCCTACTAAACCGTCAGCCCGAGGAACCGACGCAAGTACACCCAGCGCGGTGTATTCGCATTCCTCCTCTCCAGATAAGATGCGGAGTTTCAAAGCACACTCTTGGGCCACCCGTTTGACAAACAGCCTACCATCTGCAGCATCTCGAACTGCCGCAGTTGCCACAGCATCTACCGATTCCACATCCATCGCCCGAGTTAATTCAGTGAAACGGCTGAGGTTAGCTAGTGCTTGATCTACGGCCTTTTGTGTTAACCGACCGGTCACCTCTAGATCAGAGCCGAGTCCGCATAGAACTTTTTCGTTAAACATAACACTCAGTCCTCGACTCAATCGATCAAATATAACCAACCGAATCGAGTTTGATCCAACGTCAATTACTGCATAGCGTCGGGCGGTTTCATGCATGCCCTGCATAGCATTTAGTCGGGATAGTTTTGTGTGGGCACTATAATAATTGAAGCAGTTAAACTATGCACGCCGGTCCCATAACGTGCCTTACCACTGCCGCATCATTGTTCCGCAGATATCCGAAGTCGAGCTGGACCGCCGTAGCGTTCCAGCGCAGAGCCACGACCTGACAAACTCGGGTTGGTCATAAAATAATCGTGTGCACAAAACGCCTCATCCCCAACGTTGACACGTTCGTAGGTTCCATCCCTTTGCATATGCCAGCTTTGTGCTTCGTCCTTTAAATTTGCGACGAGGATTTGTTCAAGAACTTGTTCGTGAACGGTAGGATTTTCGATTGGAATCATTACCTCGCAGCGTCGGTCGAAATTTCGCTGCATCCAATCAGCAGATGAAATATATACTTTAGCCGACGCTCGGGGAAGGTCCCCACCATTTCCAAAAGCCCAAATGCGCATATGTTCTAAAAAGCGTCCAATAATGCTCTTTACCCGGATATTTTCAGACATTCCAGGAACGCCCGCATATATACAACAAACTCCACGCACTACTAGATCAATCTGTACTCCATGCCCGCTGGCTCTGTAGAGGGCGTCGATTAGTTCCGCATCAACCAGTGAATTCATTTTTGCCCAAATCGTAGCTGGCCGTCCCGACTTTGCATGTGCAATCTCTTCATCGATCAACTTAATTATCTCCGAACGGAGGCACGAGGGCGCAAATGTTAGTTTCGAAAATTTAGGCGGTTCTCCGTACCCGGTAAGAAAATTAAACACCAAAGCAGCATCATTAGACAGGGCTGGATCACATGTAAAAAACGACAAATCCGTGTAGATTTTAGCTGTAACAGGATGGTAATTACCTGTCCCAAAATGGGTGTATTTTGTCAAAATCCCGTCTTCTTTACGAACAACGTAGGACACTTTAGCGTGCGTCTTGAGGTTCATGAATCCATATACGACCTGAATACCGACCCGTTCCATTACACGCGACAATCGCATATTTGCCTCTTCATCGAACCGCGCCTTCAGCTCAATTAAGGCAGTCACCGATTTTCCAGCCTCAGCCGCCGATACCAAGGCTTTGACGATTGGGGAATCAGGTGTGGTCCGATAAAGTGTTTGCTTTATCGCGATAACCTGTGGATCTGCAGCTGCTTGCTCCAGAAACTGCACGACCACATCAAAACTCTCGTACGGGTGGTGGACGATAATGTCCTTCTCACGAATGGCTGCGAAGCAATTATCCCCAAACTCACGGATTCGTTCCGGGAACCGAGCCGTGTGTGGTGCAAATTTAAGATCGTCTCTTCCACACTCAATTAGTTGTGCCAACTGATGGAGCCCCAACAAACCATCGACCTCCACCACATCTCCTTCTTTTGCATTCAATTCATTGACTACCAGTACCTGAAGCTCCAGGGGCATATCGGAACTGATCTCAAGGCGCACCACATTCCCACGGCGCCGCTCCCGCAAAGCTGCCTCAAACGACAACATGAGATCCTCCGCTTCATCTTCAAATTCGATTTCGCTATCGCGAATCACTCGGAACAGACCCATGCCACTAACGTCGAAATCCGGGAATAAATGGTGGATGCAGAGGTGGACACAGGTCTCCAAGGTAACATAGCGCAACGTCGGACCGGGCAAACATATGAATCGATCGACCTGCGTCGGCAACGGCACGTGTGCCCGTAAAAGTTCTCCATCACGTTTGCGGCGTAATTGAAGCGCCATAGCAAAACCAAGATTCGGCACAAAAGGAAATGGATGCGCCGGATCAATTGCCAAGGGCGTCAGCACCGGGAAAACATACTCCTCAAAATACTGTTCCAGCCACGCACGATCGATCTCACGAAGATGGTTCATATTGATGACCTCGACGTCGTGCCTGCTGAGTTCTGACCGCAAGAATTTCCAAGTCTCACTTTGTTTGTGTCTCAGTTCTGCTGAACGACTCTCCACCGTAGTCAATTGCTGGACTGGTGTTAGACCATCCTGGCTCAACTCCATTATTCCTGCGCTGACCAGTGCCTTCAGGCCGGCAACACGCACCATATGAAACTCGTCCAAGTTGCTCCCAGAGATCGAAAGAAAACGGACGCGCTCAAGTAGTGGGTGGCGTTCGCTGTAACACTCCGACAAAACCCGATCATTAAATGAGAGCCAGGAAAGTTCACGATTTATATAACGTTGGGTAGACGGATCTTTCAGAGATGTGCCTTCCGTTTCTCCTGCCACGAGTTTCGATACGTTTGAAGTATCAGATTTCTTTAAATTCATAAGCTTGGTCTCATACTGTCTTGAGTCCGCCTCAGATCGAATTTTCGTCGTTTGTCAGATAGGGATACTACGAAAACATTACCCAGCGTTCGCTACACCAGGTGGATCCAAGTGAACCTGATTATATAGGCCTAAAAACTTCCTGGATATGAACCCCCATACATCAGAAAATGTTGTCCCGTAACGTATCCCATCTGAGCGCTACACAAAATGCACAAGCATCGCCAAACTCGGCCGGATCCCCAAACCGTTTTGCTGGATTTTCCTCTGATCGCGCACGATACATTTCGTCAAAGGAACAACCAGATTTTTCTGCGGCAAACTGCAGTGCTGAATTGAGCCGATCAGTTTCAAATGGTCCTGGCAACAAGTTGTTGATTGTTACATT
>PTKE01000081.1 GCA_002937585.1 Alphaproteobacteria bacterium MarineAlpha9_Bin6
TTTTCTCCGCCTGTCCTGCCAAGGTGGTTCGGTGCATAATTCGTCGGAATTTTGTGTCGTCGTATGGCAGTCCTCGGTGCATAACCATGCGGTTGTCCCAGAGAACTAGGTCTCCAGCACGCCAGTGATGCCGGTGGACAAATTGTGGTTGCGTTGCAAATTCGTTTAGTTCTTGGATAAGGGCGCGACCTTGTTCCATCGGCATCCCAATCACGTGTGATGCATGTCTTCCTGCGTAAATTGCTTTCCTTCCGGATTCAGGGTGCGATCGTACCATCGGATGCCGAACTGGTGGCACGGATGCTTTTTCTTCATCAGTCATATATCCGATCCCAATCTTCCCTTGCGAATAAAGAAAGCTATGCTCCACGGTAAGTTTGTCGATGCGGCGTTTCATAGCATCGTCGAGGGCGTCATATGCAGAGCGCATATCGGCAAATTCAGTTTCTCCTCCGTCTTGAGGGATTTCGCGGGCTGACAAGGCAGAACCAAGGGAGGGAACAATCTTAAAAGATCCATCTGTATGCCAACGTCGATTGCCGGATAGAAATAGATCTCTATCGCTGCCCTTTTTTAGTAGTTGATCATCTTTATCTATGTTGGACAGATCTGCTATTTCAGCACGGTTTTTCCCTAAGTTGTCAACAAAGCTCCGTTCAAGCGGCCCAATTCGTTGTGAGAATGCTACCTGGGCCTCATCATTTAAATTCTGGTCTCTAAATAACAGAACTGAGTGGTCTGCAAATGCTTGAACAATCTCTGAAAGAATTTCCTCAGGAAAAGAAGCAGACAAATCTACTCCTGATATTTCTGCGAAAAAATGTGGATGTCGCTTTTCTATCCGCATAGCTATAATTGTTCGTTGTTGTCTTTCCGCGCTTCCGTGTCAAAGAATTTTATTAGCCAGGTACTGAAACACTATTTTCGGATCCGCCATCTAGTTCAATCAGCAGGTGTTGCGCTTTCTTAATCTTTCCCGGATTCTTGTCTCTTTGAACAATCCGAAGCAGTGCGTCCCTTGCTTCAGTATCTCCATTTTCTGCCATCTGAAAGGCCATTTTGTCACGAGCCTCGTAATAGGAACGATCTTGGGGCACTGTTTTAAGATCAAAATCTTTCCAGTAGTATTGTTGGTCCGTGGAGTTCCACGTCGAATAGACCTCTTCCCAGGAACCACAGCCAGCGTATGGATCTAAAGCGTATTCGCATATTGCATGGGTTGCTGGCTGGTATCGTGCATCAAATGACTGACGCAGTTCGTTGGTTTGATTTGGCACGGCCTGATGAACAGTTTCATCACAAAAAATCAATGCGTCACCTAAATCAAAAGAACCGGTTATCCACTGTCCGGGGATCGGAACGGATATGTCCATGCCCCCAGCCCCTGAGCCAACCTTGGTATCGAGCACGCCGAACCGGTGTGAGCCTGCCGCTATAGCCAAAGAACCTTTTTCCACCGGACAGTCCCCAATGGGAACCCACATCGCGTAATTTGTATCTCCACCTATGTGCACCTTGTCCTGATGAGGTTGTGTTGTGAAGTCGAAATCCTCCCGTTGAGGAAATATGTTGCGTTGGACAAAGCTAGGGTGTGCTAAAGCCGGCTCTCCAAAAATACCTTCAAAAAACTTTAAAACTGCAGGATGTGTGCGCAAACGATGCAGTTCCTCGTCGGCCCAAAGATTTCTGAATACCTTCATGTACTGCTCTTCTGGGTCTTTGCACGCGGCATCTTGATTGGCAATCCCGGATTCTATGAGGCTGTTATCCTCTAACCATCCGCCCTCAGCAGCCTTTTTGAGAAGACGTGTACGCACCTGCACTACTGCATCTCTGGGCAACAACTGTCGAATGAAGAGGTACCCATCCCGGTCCAAGCGTTCTGTTAACGCATGCCCATCGTCGCGAATGGAGGTTGAATCTAGAAACTTCTCCATTTTCTGCATAATAGCACCTAAAGCGAGTCGCCATTAAGCGCAGCTTGTTGGCAAAGCATCCAAAGGTCAAGAAAACGCTAGCGAACCTGTTTCAATCCCGGAAGGTAAACGCTAACTTGTTTAAGAATTTTTGGAAAAATACTGGATTGAAAGTCTCATGGAACTTGGGTTAGAGGGAAAAAAGGCGATAGTTTGTGCGTCGAGTCGTGGGCTCGGTCGCGGTTGTGCCTTGGCGTTGGCTAAAGAGGGGGTTTCACTTGTGGTTAACGGAGTTGACCAGGAGCGAATTCTACGAACGGCGGATGAAATAGCCAAGCAGACGGGTGTTGACGTTACGCCGATACCTGCCAATCTGGATGATCCAGAGGGCCGTGCAGCACTGTTAGAAGCGTGTCCGAACCCAGATATTTTGATCAACAATAATGGTGGACCACCACCCGGCAATTTTCGTGACTGGGGAAAAAAGGAGTGGGACGCTGGATTGACAGCGAACTTATTAGCTCCGACAGAACTTATTCGGGCAACAGTGGATGGAATGATTGAGCGCGGGTTCGGGCGTATCGTAAATGTAACTTCAATAGCGGTTCGAACGCCATTTCCGGGACTTGCTATGTCCAGCGCATCACGTTCGGCGCTGACCGCATTGGTTGCTTCGATATCACGTGAAGTAGCAGCGCACAACGTAACAATTAATAACCTTCAGCCGGGTATTTTCGAGACCGATCGTATGCTTATTGGTTTGAAAGGAGCTGCCAAGGCAACAGGTCGTACTGTCGAGGACACACGAGCCGGCATGCTCTCCAACATTCCTGCTGGTCGGTTTGGGGATCCCGAAGAGTTTGGGCATGCCTGCGCATTTTTATGCAGCAGTTATAGCGGTTTCATTACGGGTCAAAATCTTTTGCTTGATGGGGGCCACTTCCCGGGTGCGTTTTAAAACACTCTCGTGTTGTTACATCATAGGTGATCTTTCGTTTAACTCTTACGGTTTAGTAAATTGGGCTCCATCAAAGCGTTCGCGCGTGGCTATCTCTTCCACGGGCAGACGTTTTAATTTGGTTAGTTGCTTTACCGGTTTTCCGAGAGGTAGTACCGCGCAAACTGCAAACTCACTGGGAATACGGAGAAGCTTTTGAACGTAGGTTTCTTCTGCCGCGGCAAGGGTTGTTATGGTGCCACCGTAACCAGCTTGGCGTGCCGCCATCAGGATGTTCCAAACGAAGGGATAGATTGAAGCACCACTGATAATTCCAACTCGGTCGAGGTGTTGGTCGGTCGAGGCTACTACCTTTAGGTCAACCGTCACTACAAGTAATACAGATGCTGTTTTGTATGGCTCCATTAGCCTTGTTGGTGCCTCCGTAGCTTCTATATCCTCGGGCGTTACCTTAGTGGGATAGATGGTGTTCCAAGGGCTTTCTCCGGCTTTGACCTGTGCGTGATAGCGCTTCGCTGCCGGCTCTAAAAGTTTGATAAGTTGGTCACGTGTCTCACTTTTTCTGACTACGATGATGCGATTGCCCTGGCGGTTTCCGCCACTGGGTGCGAAACGTGCATTTTCAAGAATCTCATAAAGCGTCTTATCAGATAAAGCTTCGCCGGTGTATTCACGGGCGGCAAAGGTCGTCCGCATTACTTCGTAGAGCTCCATCAGTTACTCCTCTTATTTTGTTAGATGTACCAATGACAGCGATAGATTCCGAGTTCTCCCAATTATACAAGGGTGTTACGAACACTCAGTGATTTCTACTCAGAAAGATCCGTGTTCGGTCTTTACGACACCCAGATCCACTGTTGTGATTCCTGTTTCTTGAGGTGCCTTACCCTAACCCGAAACTCCCCAACCTTAGGTTGCCTATTAAAGGGCTTGCTCGGCCTGCGCCAAGGCTTCGCAAAAACGCGCTTCAAGCCAGGGGTTCACGCCTTTAAGGCCGGCACCCACCTTTGAGGACCAGTCGATGTATTCTTGTTTTCGTTCTGTATTCCAGTTTTCAGGGGGACTGGAGGCAATTGAGCGGAGGTTTGATGTTTTGTCTGCAAGTTTTAGAAGTTTGGCACGCGTACTTTTTTCAGGTGCATTGGCAACCTGTAGGTCTTTGCGATCCTGTTTCGGAAGGCTTTTGTCGTCCGTTACTTCCCGTACAAGTTTGGCAACATCGCTATTAAATTTTGTCACCAACTCTTCTGGCATCGTTACAGTATCCTCTATTGTATCGTGAAGTAGTGCTGCAGCTACGAGATTTGCATCCTTTCCCTCCGTGGCACTTGCAACTAATTCGGCTACTTCTGCCAGATGGTTCACATATGGTTCTTGAGCTTGGCCTTTGCGTCTGTGATTGGAATGTCGCTCTGCGGCAAAGTGTAAGGCGCGGGTAATTAAAACGGTATCGTTCACAAAAATACTCCCATCCCTGATTAATAGCCCCAGGGACTTACGGATTAACTGTTATTATTTGGGGATCTTACAAAGACAGATATTGTGTTTTCGTGAATTGCATACAAGTCCCGCAATGGAAAGTGGACTTAACCCGAACCGGTATCTATGAGCCAAACAGGCCTTTTCGTCATTCCTCAGGGGTCAAGAGCAACCCACTTTTTAGCTATCTTATAACGCCATACAGTATCAGGTGCTAACGTAATGCCTGTTCGGCTGTTCTGGCATAGAAGTTTGTGCGGTAATGGATTCTGTATTTGACTGGAAGCTACAGGCGATTCCTAGAATTATTGGATGGAGAGAAAAATGCTGAGAAACATCGTTAATACGTCGGCGGCAGTGATTGCTGGTATTGGCCTGTTGATTTCGGCTCATCCAAGCAATGGCAACGAAATCTGGAATATGGCAACAGCCTGGGGCGGAGGGCCGTTCTTAGAGGAAGATGCCAAAGGCTACGCCAAGTTGGTGGATACCCTGACCGACGGACGAATCCAGATCAATGTATTCCCAGGGGGCACCCTTGGAAGCCCACTGAAAGTCTCCGATACCGTGAAGTCAAACGTCGTTCAGGCAGGCCATACCTGGATGGGCTACGACTGGGGTATCCACAAAACAACAGTACTATTCGGAAATATGGCCGGTGGTTTGAACCCGGAGGAATTGATTGTCTGGTTATATCAGGCGGGTGCTGCGGATCTTTGGTTCGAGTATCGCAAGGAGAAATTTGGAGTTGCTTCCGTTCCATGCGGTGTGTTTCCAACGGAAATTTTCCTACATTCGAAGAAACGTATTCAAACGCTCGAAGATTTGAGGGGTCTAAAATTACGCACTGCCGGTGCGTGGGCCGAGATAGCGGGAAGCCTTGGCGCGTCCACTGTGATCTTGCCAGGCGCGGAAGTGTACCCGGCATTGGAGCGCGGGGTCATAGATGCGATTGAGTGGTCTTCACCATCCGTCAATCTCCCGTCCGGGTTTCACAAAATTGCTAAATATATCATCATGCCAGGTGTGCATCAGCCCGGTGCCACGATGGAATGTGTTTTCAATATGGGTGCTTGGGAGCGCATTTCCGAACGAGATCGTGAGATGCTGCGGTTAGCTGGAAAGCTGATGATGCTGGATAGTTGGACGCGCTATGCCTATAGGGACATTGCGGCTCTTGAGGAAATGCATTTGGCAGGTAATGAGTTTGTGATCTTAGATTCGGAGTTTATACGTGCAGCAAACAAGGCGGCCGATGAGTGGGCCGATGAACAGGCTTCCAAGGATGTATGGTTTAAGCGCGTGCTAGAACATCGCCGAATTTTCCAAAAGGATATGGAAAATTGGCCGACATTTCGTTTTCCGATTGGCCGACGTTGAGAAGGTGGCGCTGAGTGATGAGAGCGGGAGAGTTGCCGAAAGAGGTCGGTGACAAGAAGGCCTTTGACGTTGCTGCCCGCCATTTCCGCGCAGCGCGAGTCCGGCTGCCAACGTTCCGCGAGCTGGCGGACCCGTCCCTCATTCCGGTTGAGGTGGCTGCCGAGATCGCGCGGCACGATCCGGCCGAGCCTGCTACGGCAAACCTGTTCCGTATCCACTGGTTTAACGGCCAGGACGGCATTGGCACGGTGGCGACGCCGGGTTTCGTCGTCCTTGGGCCAGAGCTTACTGGCGTCGCGTCGCCGATCGCGGTTGCGCTCGGCGACCGGTTCCCAATGATCGGCGCGCACAAGGTGCTCGCGGCATATGCTTGTCTGGTCTCACGCCTTGTCACCGGCTGGTTCGACCCCGAGCGCGACCGGGCGATCTGGCCTTCGACAGGCAATTACTGTCGGGGAGGTGTCGCAATCGGACGCGTCCTCGGTTGTCGCAGCGTCGCAGTGCTGCCCGAGGGTATGAGCGCAGAGCGCTTCGAGTGGCTTCAACGTTGGATCAACCTGCCTGAGGACATCATCCGGACGCCGGGCTCAGAGAGCAACGTCAAAGAGATCTACGACGCTTGCGACAAGCTCGCCACCGATCCGACCAACGTAATCCTCAACCAGTTCTCGGAATTCGCCAATTATCTCGTTCATTTCCGTTGCACCGGAACGGCAATGGAACGCGTCTTCCAATGCCTTGCAGACGACGACCCGGAACTCACGCTCGCCGCCTTCGTCGCTGGCACCGGCTCAGGCGGGACGCTGGCCGCAGGCGACTACCTCAAGGCTGCCCACAACTCGCGGATTGTTGCGGTCGAGCCGACCGAGTGCCCGACCATGCTGTATAATGGCTACGGCTCCCACAACATTCAGGGCATCGGCGACAAGCATATCCCTCTGATCCAGAACGTCATGAACACCGATGCTGTGGCCGGTGTTTCAGACGAGAGCTGCGACCGGCTGAACGTACTGTTCAACACCGACGTCGGGCGCACCCATCTGGTTGACCAGGGGGGGATCGATCCGGCCGTCGTCGGCGAGCTTCGTCACCTCGGGCTTTCCGGTATCGCCAACGTGCTGGCGGCAATCAAGACGGCGCGCTACTTCGATCTCACCGACAAGGATTTGATCGTAACCGTCGCGACAGACGGTTCGGGCCTCTATGAAAGTGAGCGCGACAAAACGATCGCGCGCGATTTCTTGGGAAACTTTGACTCTATTGCGGCTGCAGAAACCTTTGCCCGGTACCTAATCGGAGTCGATGGCGATCACTATCTCGAGACCGGCCACCGTGATCGGCGCCGCATTTTCAATCTCGGTTACTTTACTTGGGTCGAGCAGCGAGGTGTGGATCCTGAGGTTTTCGACAGGCGCGCCGCCCAGCGGTTCTGGAAGGGCGTACAAGAAGTGCTTCCCGTGTGGGACGAGATGATCGATGATTTCAATGCGAGAACCGGTGTTTGACCGCCCGATTTGCGCCGTTCAAGGGAGACGACCGCACCGTGACTAAATCCTATATCGATCTGCGCAGTGCGACTGAGATGCGCGACCGCAGCCTCCGCGACAAGGTGATGTCGTTAGGTGAAGCGGCCGCCCTGATCGCCGACCGCGATCACGTGGCGCTCGGCGGATGCACCTTGTCGCGAACGCCGATGGCAATGGTGTGGGCGCTGATTCGTGCTGGAAAGAAAGAACTCTCCATCTCGCGCAGCATTACCTCGACCGAGGGCGACCTCCTGTACGGTTCGGGCGCTAGTCGGCACATTCTGACGAGCTGGTTTAGCCAGGGCATTGTCTGGGGCGTTTCCAAGGTGATGCGCCATTACACCGAGAACAAATTGGCGCGGTTCGAGGAATGGAGTCACATGGCGATCGGGTTGCGCTACCGCGCCGGCGCCATGGGCGTGCCGTTCATGCCGGTGCGCACCATGATGGGCTCCGACGTCGGCGGACGCATCGACGAGACGCATGAGATGGACTGTCCGTTCACGGGAGATCGCCTGCTGCTGGTGCCGGCGCTCAACCCCGACGTTGCGCTAATCCACGTGCAGCGTTGCGACGCCTACGGCAACGCCCAGATGGACGGCCTGCCTTTCATGGACATCGATATCGCCATGGCCGCCAACAAGGTCATTATGACCACCGAGCGCATTGTCTCAAACGACCAGATCCGGCGAGAGCCCGACCGGACCAAGATTCCGTTCATCACCGTTGATGCGGTGGTCGAGGTGCCTTACGGTTGCGCTCCGCACGAATGCTACGGCGTCTATGAGCCGTTTCTTCCCAACCTAGATTACTACGCCGAACTCACTCGGTCAGACCCAGTGGCGGGAGTGAAGGAGTATCTCGAACGCTTCGTCCACGGGCCCAAGAACTGGAACGCCTATCTCACGCTTCTCGGCATGGAGAACGTGATTGATGCAACGGTTCGCGGCAGGAGCGTCTACAATGACTGAGAACGGACGTCACAGCGCTTCCGAGCTACTAGCCGTCATGAGCAGCCGGCTACTAGATGACGGCCAGACAGTGTTCGCCGGTGTTGGCATCCCGCTTCTCGCGGCCACCCTGGCGCAGCGCATGCATGCTCCGGGTCTCACGATCCTGTTCGAGGGCGGCACGCTGGGGCCGTTTATTACACCGGGCGAGCTGCCGCCATCGACCAACGAGCAGCGCTGTACCCGCCGCGCCAACATGGTGCTGTCCAGCACGGACGTGCTGTTGCTGCTGCAGCGCGGCTACGTAGATATTGGCTTCATGGGCGGTGCCCAGATCGACCAGTACGGTAACCTCAACTCGTCGTTCATCGGCGATGCCGACGATCCGACGATCCGACTGCCCGGCACTGGTGGCGGAAACGACATCGCGAGCCTGACTCGACTGATCGTCGCGATGATCCATGAAAAGCGCCGCTTCGTCGAGACCGTCGACTTCGTGACCAGCACCGGGTTCTGGCGGGGCGGATCAAGCCGCGTAGAGGCTGGCCTGATCACCGGCGGACCGGCCAAAGTGGTCACTGATCTCGCGATTCTCGGCTTCGACCAGGAGACCAAGCGCATGAAGGTCGAGGCGCTCCATACGGGTGTGAGCGCCGAGCAGGTGCGGGAAAACACCGCCTTCGATCTATTGTTCGACACCGACATCGAGACCACCAAGCCTCCGACTGACGACGAACTCGCCGTTTTGCGCGAATTCGACCCCGATCGACTCTACATCGCTTAGTGGCCCTGATAAGCCAGGCAGTTGCACACTCAAGAGGACCGACATGACTAGCAAGATTATCGGTATCGCGATGCAGAATTTCACCGCGGCTCCGGAAATGCCGGACGCCGCTGCGCTGATCGACTACAGCGTTCGAGTGGAGCAGCTCGGCTACGAATCGATCTGGGTGTGGGACCACATCCTGCTCGGTGTTGATCCCTACTTCCCGATCCTCGACTCTCTATCGATCCTGACTGCGGTTGCGGCTCGCACCGAGCGCATTCGGCTTGGTACCGGCGTCTTGGTACTGCCAGCCCGCAATCCGGTGCTGCTTGCCAAGCAGCTCTCCAGCATTGATCAGATCTCCAATGGAAGGCTGACGCTCGGCTTGGCGTCTGGTTGGTACAAGCGCGAGTTCGACGCCATCGGCGTACCGTTCAACAAACGCGGCAACATCATGGACCAGAATCTCGATATCCTAACCCGCCTGTGGCAGGAGGACTCGGTAACGGGAAGCTACCCACCGTATGAGCTTGCCGAGGCGGTCATGTCGCCTAAACCGGTACAAAAACCGCGTCCGCCGATCCTAATCGGCGGCTACGTCGACCGCGTACTCAAGCGCGCCGGCGTCGTTGGAGACGGTTGGCTGACCTACTACTACACCGTTGAGGGGTTCGCAAAGTCATGGGACAAGGTCCGCCAATTCGCCGAAGAGGCGGGCAAGGACCCAGATACGCTCCGCAGTATCAACCAGCTTCCAATCTACATTGGCAAATCACGCGATGACGTGAAAGACCTAATGCAGGAATGGCTGACTACTGAATGGGACTTCGCCGGGTGGAGCGATTCGACCGCAGCCAGCGCGGTGATTGGCACGGTCGATGATTGTATCGAGCAGTTACAGGCACATCTCGACGTTGGCGTCCAGCAGATCACTCTGGTTCCCTATAGGTTTGACAGGGAGCAGATCGAGCAGATTGCTGAGGAGATTATTCCACGGATAGGATGATCTCGTTTGTTCCGATTTAAGCTCAACGGACACCCGCTGTACGTTTTTTGGTAAAAATTTCCACAGGTTTTCCATGGCGCTGATGAATGGCTGAAACGCATGAAAGAGTGGAGAATATGAGCACTGGTTGGCAATTCTTGATTGATGGGGGTAGCAAAAATAACATTTAATTACAGATAATTAGAAATACATTAATCATATGTGTAGAAATTGAGTATATTTCTACCCTTCATTTGACCTCGGGAAATTGCATATACAGTAAATTCACTCCTTCAACGAACTCTCGGTCTGGGTTTTGTTCACAAAAGTTAGTTAAAACCTCGAGTGCCACCTGGATGCCGATGAGATCAAAATCAATCATGCGCTGAGTAGGAGAGAAACGGTTCTGGTGTTCCATCTGGTGCATCGCAAAGGACATATAGGCATCTTCGAACAACGCACCCATGGTAGCTATATCTTCGAGAAATACCATGCAGGTGGAAGCATCGTTAGCGCGAGTTTGGTTGTTGAAGAAAGCGCTAAACAGGAACCACGTCACCATGCATAAAAGTGCCATTGAAGTTTTCAAGACGCGTCCTCCCAAAGTGCCATTCCAGATATGGTATGTCCATAATTGTGTCAAATCCCTCTACCACCCGTCCATATTTTTTT
>PTKE01000082.1 GCA_002937585.1 Alphaproteobacteria bacterium MarineAlpha9_Bin6
CATGTTGTTCGTATTCTCGCTCTAAGCGCTGAATAACGACCATCAAAAATTTGGGGCGGACATTTGTCCGCCCCTTTTTTTATGTATTGGATACGATGAAACAATTTTGTGATCATGAACAGAAAGGTGTCCCCGTCATTTCACCTCGTGTAACCGGGGATCACTTTGTCAATTGGTCACGTCAGCCAGCTTTGGAAGTTTTGCGCATCCCTTTGCACCAACCCTGTTGAAATATTCCTCGCACTCTTCCAAAGTCACCTTCCCTCGCCCCTTTATCCTTGCTTCGATATAATCTATCACCATCTCGATCTCAGTTGGGCGGATGGGCTTATTGCCCATCTTTGGCATCATCTCCTTCTCCAAATCGTCCTTGGTCAATCCATAACAACGATCATCGGTATAGGCATGACGATCATGGTGTGGCATCGCAGTCCCTGGCATGCCACAAGCAATCACCTCGCGCATTGACTCTCTGTCTAGCTCGCTAATACGCAAACTTGGTCCAGGTGGGGAACGCGGATGAGCCCTTCCATCTCCGGCCCAACCGTGACAATTTTTACAATTCGACTTGTTGTTCCAAATCACCTTGCCGCGTTTTATCTCACGCTCCCCCGCCTGTGCCGTCGATCCATCGAATGTGACCGCAAGCAAGGTTAAACCAAACCCAATCGCCACAGCACAAGAGACGACCTTCCCCAAACTCTTCACTACGTCATGTCCGACCCAGTCCCACATATTGTTTCCCCCTCAATATCAACCCAGTATTTCGGCTTATCACTGGCTAAATGGGAAAAGTCTATAAAATGGTCTCGATTACAGTCTGGTAATTTTCCTGCATTTGGACTCATAAAGTTTTAGACCGACGTTCCAGCATTAACCGGGCCCGCCCGCTCGGCGCAGAAAACCACGTTGCGGATCGTAGCCTACGGTGGCCAGCAAAAAGAATACGGCAGCAACCGACAAAACCACCGCCAACGATACCCCGTTAAATTTTCCATACGCTGCAAACCGTATCAATTCGACGACATGGGTAAACGGATTAATGTTAGCTAACCAGAATAGCGACTCGCCCCATTGGGCACCACTTTCCCGCAATTTCCAGAGCGGAAATAGTGCGGATGAAATAAAGAACATCGGAAAGATCACAAAATTCATCGTGCCGGCGAAGTTTTCGAGCTGCTTAACGTAAACCGACAATAACAAACCAACAGAACCGAGCATCACGGCACCTGCGAACATCGCCGGCAGCATATAGAACCAAGCTTGCCAAGGAAGCCAAACTCCAAAAATAAGACATATCACCAGAAACGTGTAGGCCTGAAGCATCGAAAGAAATGCTGCTGCCACCACCTTTGCAAAGAGTAAATACCAACGCGGCATAGGTGCCGTTAACAATAGCCGCATTACGCCCATCTCGCGGTCGTAAACCATCGATAAGGCTGACTGCATAGTCTGAAATAAAAGAACAATACCGATCAGGCCTGGCACCATATAAACCGCGTACTCGGTATAGGTTTCGTAAGGCGGAATTATCGATATCCCAAGTACGTTCCGAAACCCGGCCGCAAACACCAACAGCCACAGCACCGGTCGAACCAGCGCCGACACCAAACGCCCACGCTGATTAAGAAATTTCATAATCTCGCGCCCGCCGAGGGCTCGGATCGCAAGAAGCGAATGAGCAAAAGTAATTCGCTTGGTCTTAAAACGAACCCCTCTCGTAATGTTTGAAGTCACTGGATCATTCATCGTTTTCATGGCCACACGTTATAGAAAACCAGCACGGCGTAACAGATAGACGAAGCAGAAATTCCAAACATCATCATCAAAATTGGCAGGTCGTATCACGTGCATCATCACCCAGGGTATCAAGATCATTGATTTCGTGAAGAAAACCCCTAAGTGGCGCCCGTGCAATGATAGCGTTGTGGGTACCAATCAAAATTGGTTGACGGAGCTGATTGTTCCATTGGCGAAAACTAAGTGATGGACCCTTCACACCATCGATTTTAATCCGTTCTCCACGCAGATAATCCGAGACCGCTTGGAAATGAGTACTTTTAGAACGTGTCACTGCCTGCACTATTGCCTTTACTCCTACCCAGGCCGACCAGTCCTGTCCGACCATCCTCCGTCCAGTATGCCGCTCGAACCGACTGTTAAGCTGCGGCGCACCGTGACGTTCCCACGACCAACTCCACCAATCCGCCACTAAACCAGCGGTTCCCACTACAGGCCTCGGGCGATTGATCTGGTACGGAACATAACGGCCAAATTCCCCGTAACTGTCCGCTACATAAACGACGTCATAACCGCGTCGACCCCCGGTAAGTAGTGCAACATTATTTTTTTCACGCTCCCGGGGATCATTGCTCAATAGAAATGGTCGTTTGTCGATAATTTCAGCCCCAAACCGAGCCGCAGCTCGTTCCACCGCCCGTACAATTTGCTCGTCGAGGATTGAAGGGCCCTCAAGTAGTAGGATTTTAGTCCATTTTTTGAACACCAAATATTGAACCAAGGCATCAGCCAGCATGTTGTAGCTCGGCGATAAATGAAGAAGATTGGGTCGACAGTCGATCCCACGAAGAGAATCGGCCTGTGATGTGACATTCAACAGCAGCACGTTGCTACCTTGAACACGATCTGCAAGGTCGAGCAATTGGATCTCTGGCAGGTCGACCAGGAAAAAATGCACACCTTCAGCCGAGAGAGACTCGATCTCTTTAACCAACCCTTTCGGGTCCGCACCTATACGACGCTCAATCGAAAATACAACCTTAATTGCATCGCCAATAATTTTGGCATCCGCTATTCCGACCTCGGCACCAGAGAATGGCCGTCCACGCGGACGTAGTTGAATTCTCGCATACGCCTGAGTTTCATCGTAACGAGCGTCGCGTTCAAGTTCGAGATAACCTATCTTGAACGACGCGTACTCCTCAGCGCCTGAAGTGTTTTTTATGGCCAGCACCGAGAGAGAAATGGCCAACACAAAAATCCCGATTCTCATACGACGCCATCCATCAATCGTCGATCCGGACGCCGTACGGCACTCGGCCAACGGGAACTGATTTCAGCGCACGGCGTCTTGCAACATCGACAATGGTAACGTCATCACTTAAGCCGTTTGTGACAAACATCTTGGTTTCGTCGCGGCTAAGCGCGAGACCCCAGGCGCGACTACCGACGAGCACATAATCCACGATTTCGCGCGTCACAACATCGACGTAAGCGATATGGTTGGCACGTCCCAAAGTAACGAAAGCTGTTGCTCCATCTTTTGAAATCACAAGATCGACCGGGGTCACATCGACTTCCCGAAATCCAGGAGGAAGAAATTTGATCACATCGAGAATTTCGTAGGATGGGAGGTCGATAATATAAATCTCTCCTGACAGTTCAGCCGAAACCCAAAGTTCACTCTCATCGGGGGTCAATGCGAAGCGGCGCGGGCGGGTGCCAACAATGATATTTTCAACCACAGCTTCTGCTTCAACATCAATTACGTGGACCATGTCGGCAACTTCGGATGCTACATAGATTGTCTTGCCATCCTTACTCATTGCCACCCCTTCTGGTTCAGCTCCTGTCGGAACCTCTGCAATAACCAAGCCCTCCTTGACATCAATATAGGAAAGTGTGGAATCCTCTTCGTTCGAGACGTAAATAACAGAGTCATCGTGGTTGAAGAGAAAATCCTCGGGGCTGGGGCCAGTTGGGATATAATCAACAACTTCCAGCGTGGCGACGTCGATCACGTCAATTACATCATCATCGCCGCAGGCCACATAAAGCAACGTCTGTTCATTATTGAAGCGCATATCACGCGGTCGCCGAGACGTCTCAATAGTCTTGATTACTTCATACGTTTGTGGATCAAGCACGCTGATGGAGTGCCCCTTCTCGTTACTTACGAAAATCCTTCCTGTGCCGGCCGAGTAACCAGGGATGGAAACAACCATCGCACCTGCCAATACGCACGCGCCTACCAAAAAAAGGCCCAAATTCCTACCACGCATTACCCAACCCTCTCACAAGAAATTCTCCGGTCCTCATGGCGAAAACTACCTGACTACAAAAGTTCCTGACATGCCACGCGATTCAAAGCCCGATATAAAATAATCGAAATTCCCGGGCCGAATTGGAACAAACCAGACATCGGCGATCCCTTCATCATCAAATTCAATGCCATAAAAACCGCCACCTGGATGTAGTTCTACATCGTTGATCACCACTTGCTCAATCCAGGCATTGCGAAATAAATCCGGCGCACGCAGCATGAATTCCTCGCCGCCCTGACTTTCGATACGCCAGCGATAATATTCACCGGTCTCAAGCAGGTATTCTTTAACCGAAAACGACAAATCGGCGCCCAACAACAAAGTCTCAAGTCGCTCTGGACGCGACGCCAGATTTCCTTCCGCGCGCACTGGCGCATCCATCCAAAACAAAGCGGCTATTGCAAGTATCGTTGCTACAAATGTTACCCTCAAGGGTTCCTCCTTATTGAAACCAGCGAAAAGCATTCAACTCCGCCGGATGAACTGCGCTCGGATCAGATCACGTCTTTATCAGGCAGGACCGGTGCCGGCATGTCGCCAAACTCTAAAACCTGATGGTCATCGGGAAACACATCAACATCGTAACGGCTGCCGCTCAGGTCATCCTTTTGCGTTAGCTCCTCTAATTCCTCATTATTCACTGACTTCTGTTCTTCCAGAATTTCAGCCGTCCCAGAAACTTCCAGGCCTTCCTGAATTTTTTCCGTTACCTCTAATACCGCCTCAGCGAGGCGGTCGGTATAAGGCAATTCATGTGCCCGAGGAACTCCAAGCGGGATGTTGTACTCATCCAGTTCGTCTAACCACAAAAAGATAGCTCCTTCCCCCCCCGTAAATTTGTTTGGTTCTTCTACCTTTGCCCAAAGGACTTGGAAATGCCCTGGAAGTTCGGTATTCGTTGGCCATCCTAACAAGCGGTACGTAAATACGTATGCTTCAATAAAAAAAACGGCGGTCACCACGATGGCTGCAGCCTTAATGCCCCATCTCCACCGGGAGGTCAAATTTAGGCTGAGCAATAATACAGCAATGACGATATACGCGGCAATTAGTCCCGCGATCGTACCAGTCGTCATTGGTCAAGCACGATCCCGCGAGGCGTTGGCACCACACGCTGTGGCAAATCATCCGACGACGTCTCTCCGGACCTACTCGCCCTCGATGGAGCTTTGCGGCTCAGTTGAACCAAAGATTTCTCGCGCGTATTCACGTCCATCACTGTTCCGTCCTCATCAATCACAAACCGAGCAGCAGTTTCTTCCTGGCCGGTATGGTCAAGATCGATGGTATCGTAAAAAAGCACTGTAACTTTTGGATTCAGTTTTTCAATTTTGACGGTCACCGGAACAACATCCGGTGTCGTTGCCAAGTAATGAAAAATATTGACGACGTACTCACCAGCTATAATACCGCGGACAGTCACTGTTTCCTGGTTGAGAGGATTGCTGATGGACTTGCCGTCAACCAGAATCGTATCGCGGTAATTCCCACGATCGTCACGATCGAGATGCATCAGCCCAGCTTCCCGATGGTGGTACCAGACTAGATTCCCGGCAGCATCCTCGACATAGGTATCGATGTCGTCGGAGTGTTCGTCTGGCCAGGTGACTGTGACCATGAATTCAGCGTTAGTATCAATCTTACCTGTCGCGTCTTCGGGCTTGATCAGAATAAACGCGATAAAAAACATAAAAGCAAAGCCCAGGAGCGCATTGAAAAGGAGGTCGGTGAACGCATCAAACTCACCCTCCCGCGTATAAAGGCTAAATTGTTCCATCGGATGAACCCCGGTTTAGGGCAGGCACCACATAAACCTCTGTAAGTTCCGTAGTCAGTCCAAACAGGTAAGAGGTCCCTTCGTCCAGAATATAATACTGCAGCTTAAGTAGAATACCTCCAACCAACCCGAACAAAGTGGTGAACAGGGCCACCCCCATTCCGCCACTCATCGCGGTTAAAGCCCCTTTAAGAGTTTCCACGTCGAACGAATCGATAGACTGAATCGAGGACAACATCAGGATAAAGCCAATCACTGTACCTAACAGTCCAAGCTTCAACATAGCGTCCGCAACAAACCAGCCAACACTCTGACGATAGCGCATGGAATCAGCGAGCCTACGTAAAATCAGTGTTTGGTCCAGTCTTGTGTTTCCCTGTAACTGGGACATTGTTACGAGATTCCGTATATGCCCTGTAACCGAGCAATCAATGAGGGATTTATCGTCTGCTATCAACACCTTTCCGTCCACCAACCGGTACACACTGTTCCCATGGGAAACCATAGCCTGTACGCGATGAAGACGGTTAGTGTCTCGCGAAATACCTAACGTTAATCCCATGCAATGAAGTGAAAATGTCGCATACAAGCCAAGAATAACAATGGTGATATGACTTCGATCGCTTCCAATCATGAGCTGTATATAACCGAATCGCCATGCACTCCAAAAGCCGAATAGCGTAACGACCGTCAGCAACAACCAACGTAGGAACGGCAGATAATCTCGCGTTTCCAGAGTGGTGCCAAAAAATCTTATAGTCAAAAAACTCATTATTGGTTTGTTTCCTCTTGCCGCGGCGACAACTCCCTGACAACGGCGCCAACGAACCTCTGGCCGGGAGACAAGTGCTACAGGCCTAGACGAAAGAGCCACACCGTTTTTGAGGTTCCATTTACCCGAATGGGTCGAGCGCCCACACCATGAACCATATTTTAAACAATACTGGATAAATGGAAAAGCCCCATTCCCCGTTAGTTTGCACCGGTTTCAATTTTTCCTTTTGGAGACAAATTACCTCAATACAAACGACAAAATAGGGTTTATTGAGTTCCAAACACTACGATATGGAATAAAAACGCAAAATTTTAAAAGTTCCTGACGTCAGTTTCTAGGAACAAGTTTTAACTAACTCTGCAAGCACCTATATTAAAATTCTGTTGACGGAAACACGTTAATTGTGGGGTGTGGAATGTTGCGTGTAGTTATAGTGGTCCTAGGTACTTTGACAGCTTTCAATTTGAGCGCACTTGCTCAAAATCGACAAACTGAACCTGACGCGCCTCCAAGGGCAAATATCTGGGACGTAAGAATAGGCATGACAAGTGGGCAAATTCCGGAACACGATTTTATCGACATTTCTTGCGGCACGAACGGCGGACCGCCATCGATTTTAATCGACAGCTTCACGAATTTTTCCAAATGTCCTCCCGAAGGCACGGGCTTACACGAAGTATACTTCGCTTATGACGACGAACTCGAATACTGGGCACGCGCGAATGAATATGTCACCTGGATCGCCATCTATAGCGGTACCAAAGTGATGGACCAACCGGTAATTCTTTCTGCGTTGTTCGATGGGGATGGAATCGTTAAAGGTATTCGCATCATCAGCGACGCACGCGCCGATCCACAACAACGACTGGCAGCGATTGTAATGCGGCGGCGTTTTACGGGCCGTTATGGCGAGGAAGGCTGGGCCTGCGAGGACCTTCCTCCACGGGAAGGAGAGAAACCGTTTAGGAGGCAATTTATTAAAGAACTCTGCACCAAAATTTATAAAGACCAGTTGCGAGTTCGATTAGAATCCCATTACTACCAAAAATCGGGCCAAACGACCTTTGACCCACACACAGGTCAGCCGCAGCAAGGCTACTTTGAGAGCACAGTGCGCCTAGAGCTTTACCACCTGTCAGTTCCGGTAGATCAAATGTAAGAATCCTCGAGAACTCGAAATGAGAAGACCACTGCCAATAATGAGGTTGGCCCGAGTAAAGGTTAAAGCCGGTCCAACGCAACTGGACTTCGTTTTAATCACCGCGCGAACCGTCCGGCATGAAGGCCCCCGTTAGGATAGTCCCATCCATGATAGTGTCACGTAGGACGGCACGGGTCAGTCGAGCGCCAGACAGGTTAGCGTTAGACAAGTCTGCACGGATCAGGTTGGCTCGATAGAGATCAGCATGCACCAGTGTCGCTCCGACCAGCTTCGCGCCCTTGAGGTTAGCTCCCACCAGATAGGCCCCATCGAGTTGTACGCCGCTTAAGTCAACGCGCTGCAGGTTGGCTTCTTTCAAATTAGACCGGCGAATATCGGCACCATCGAACTTGGCACCTAAGAACCGTGCATTGCTCAAATTGGCGAAGGTTATTCTCGCGTCACTAAGAATTGCGCGCGTAAACCTAGCCCGACCCATTTTCGTACCAGCGAGGTCCGCGCCGGTTAAATCGGCAGCACTGACGTCGGCTTCATACAGCATTGCCTCCGTTAGTGTAGCACCGACCAGATTCGCACGCTTAAGATCGGCTTTGTTCAGATTCGCACGAGTCAAATCAGCGCCACTCAGATCAGCTTTGCCAAGCTTGGCACCGTGCAGATTTGCGCCGACCAGGATTGCGCCCGCAAGATTCCCTCCAGCAAGATCGAACCGCTTTAGATTGGCATTGCGGAGGTCGCAACCAGGACAATCCTTACTGAGGCCATTGAGCAGGTCGGCCACCGAATCGGCATATGCTGCCGGACTGCCAAAGACGATCGCGGTCGCGACGCATAACGCAACCCAAAATCCATACTGTGACGGACGCAGAAAATGCGGAGTCATCGCAAACCCTTCCTCCCAGTCATCCTATTGGTCGAGAGCCAGGCTATTATTCACCCTATGGAAGGCAAGGATCAAGGGCACCGAGGTCCCCCTCAACTAGACATTCACCTCAGCCGAAGATTTCGTTACTGTTCGGTGTGAACCTACCCAAGACCGGAGGAGGTCCAATGCGAAAACCGTTGAAATATACGCTAGTAATAGCGTTCGCGATGATTTGCTGTATGAACGCGGCCACGGCTGACCAAGGCGATACGTTCACAGGCATGGCGCGGGTTATCGATTCCGACATGCTCGAAGTCGACGGACAAAGAATCATCCTGTTTGGAGTCGACGCGATGGACCGCAATCAAACGTGCACTATCGATGGAAAAGTATGGGATTGCTGGGCGGTGGGTGCGCGCGAGCTTCAAATTCTGGTCGCCAACGAGCCGGTCTCGTGCACTGATCAGGGCATACCCGATCCATTCCTGCGGATCTACGCACGCTGTCAAGTCGGAAATGTCGATCTCAACGAGGCACTGGTAAGGTCGGGCCTAGCACTAGCGTTTCGTCGCCAAAGCAAGGACTACGTGGAGGCGGAAAAAGCCGCAAAGAAAGATCGAATCGGCCTTTGGAAAGCTGAGTTTATTGCACCTTGGAAATGGCGCCTAATGCGCGGTGCACCGACTGCTCGCTGACCTCGTGCTTCACGATTGATTTTCTACGCTGTGCAATACCAACCTCATTTATAGGGGCCATATTGACCAGTACAAATCTCCGTATGGCCAACCTAGAAAATACCGACTTAAGTAGCGCTAACCTTGCCAAATCCAACTTAACCTTCGCTGAATTTAAAGATGTCAATTTTACAGATTCTGATATGGAAAGCATTACCGGCATTGATCCAAGAAAGTTGCGATAGTCGAAAGACCAAAAGGCCAGTACGCCAATGACACAGTCACCGACACAACGATTCGCGCCGGTCTGCTGCCAGCTCGTAACGCTGGTTATCACTCTGACTACTCTGATTTCATCATCGGCGGCACCAAAAGCCGCTGAACCCCACCTTTGCGACCAACTAACAGCCAGCGCCCTCGACATCGAACGAGTGGCCGACGCAGTCAGTTTTGAGGACATCGACGGCGCACTCGCAGTGAACGCCTGCGAAGCAGCGGTAGACGCTTTCCCTAAAGTAACGCGGTTCCAATATCAATTGGGACGCGCATTAGCGCGCACCGATAAAGATGTCGAAGCACAAGTCTGGCACTTAAAAGCAGCACGGGGTGCACACGCTGCCGGACAATATAGTCATGGACTCGGTTATGCGCTCGGACGCGGCGTCCCACAAAGTTCACGTAACGCAGTATGGTGGTGGCGAAAAGCCGCCGAACAACAGCTAGCCAACGCTCAATTCAATTTGGCAAACATGTATGAACAGGGGGAAGGCGTAAAACGCGACACGGCGGAAGCCTATTTGTGGTACAGCCTGGCTGCTCGACAGGAGACCTTGCGGCTAGAACTTCAGGAACGGTTCGCTCACGAACGCGACCGGTTAGCAGCAACGCTCGATCCCAGTTTACGTGAATCAGTAGA
>PTKE01000083.1 GCA_002937585.1 Alphaproteobacteria bacterium MarineAlpha9_Bin6
ATGGGAAAGTCAGCACAGATTGGGCTTCACACTTGGCTTCCGGACGCGATGGAGGGACCAATACCAGTCTCAGCTTTGATCCATGCAGCTACGATGGTTACAGCAGGCGTGTTTTTGGTTGTGCGATGCTCGCCACTATTTGAGCTTTCGGATACGGCACTCATTGTGGTCACATTTGTTGGCGCTTCTACTGCAATAATGGCTGCAACGATTGGGTTAGTTCAAAACGATATCAAACGTGTGATCGCTTATTCAACGTGTAGCCAACTAGGTTATATGTTTTTCGCTTGTGGGGTATCGGCTTATTCAGCAGCAATTTTTCACTTGATGACACATGCTTTTTTTAAAGCACTTTTATTTTTAGGAGCAGGTTCGATTATTCATGCCATGTCGGATGAGCAGGATATGCGCAAGATGGGAAGCATCTGGCGTTTGATTCCAATTACCTATGCTCTGATGTGGATTGGTTCTCTCGCGCTAGCAGGTATTCCACCTTTTGCCGGGTATTTTTCGAAGGACCTCATTTTGGAGGCGGCATATGGCGCGCATAGTGCGATTGGTAACTACGCATTTTGGTTGGGCGTAATTGTTGTATTAATGACAGCTTTCTATTCTTGGCGACTCTTATTTATGACATTTCACGGAGAGTCTCGCGCTGACGAAAAGGTTGTAGCGCATATTCACGAATCTTCTAAGGTGATGCTCTTGCCTCTTTTCGTGCTTGCAGCTGGGTCGATCGGTGCGGGGTATGTCGGATATAACATGACCGACTTAAATAGTGATTTTTGGGGTCAATCAATTTTCGTAGCCTCGTCCCATCAAGCACTGGAAAATCTCCACCATGTTCCAGTTTGGGTCAAAGTACTGCCAATTACGTTGGCCATTGTCGGTATTGTGCTGGCTTACCTCCTTTATATTCGGTTCCCAAATGCGCCCGCAAAAATCGTAGTATCGACCCGTGGTTTATATTATTTCTTATTGAACAAGTGGTATTTCGACGAGTTTTACGATTGGTTGATTGTTAAGCCTATCAAAAGACTCGGTCTTGGCTTGTGGAAATCTGGAGACGGAGATCTAATCGACGGCGTTGGTCCTGACGGTATTGCTGCTGCGGTAGTCAACTTATCGCGGCGGGCCAGTAATATTCAATCAGGCTACATTTATCATTATGCATTTGCGATGTTGATTGGCATTGCTTTGTTGGTAACCTGGTACATTGCTTGGGCTGGGCGATAATTTTGATCGAATGGCCAATCCTAAGCGTTCTGATTTTTCTCCCTCTGGTTGGCTCACTGTTTATTTTATCGGTACGCGGAGAGCAGGAGATTGTGGCCGCAAATGCGCGCGCCGTGGCGTTATGGGCGTCGCTAATAACATTTGCGATTTCGTTGTTGCTATGGATAAAATTTGACAGGACTACCGCGGAATTTCAATTCATAGAGCATCGGGAATGGATTTCTTCGTTCGGTATTTCTTATTTCCTCGGTGTCGATGGAATTTCACTTCTGTTCGTTGTTTTAACTTCTGTTTTGACCTTGATTTGCATTCTCGCAAGTTGGGAATCGATAACAGTACGCGTCAAAGAGTACATGATCGCATTCCTGGTCATGGAAACTATGATGATAGGCGTATTCTGCGCGCTCGATACTGTCCTATTTTATATTTTCTTTGAAGGTCTTTTGATCCCAATGTTTCTGATCATCGGGATTTGGGGCGGACCGCAAAGGGTATATGCTGCGTTTAAATTTTTTCTGTACACGCTGACAGGATCGGTGTTTTTTCTTATCGCGTTGTTGGCGATGTATTTCGAGGCTGGCACTACATCAATTCCAGAACTTATGTCTGCAAGTTTTGCACCCAAAATGCAGCTCTGGCTTTGGCTCGCCTTGTTTGCGTCGTTTGCGGTTAAGGTGCCGATGTGGCCTCTTCATACCTGGTTACCAGATGCTCATGTGGAGGCACCAACGGCTGGTTCCGTGATCCTTGCTGGCGTGCTTTTAAAGCTTGGGGGGTATGCGTTTATACGTTTTTCTTTGCCCATGCTTCCCGATGCATCAGCTTATTTTACTCCCTTGATCTATGGCCTCAGTATTATCGCGGTGATTTATACATCCTTGGTGGCGTTAATGCAGGAGGATATGAAAAAGCTAATCGCCTACTCCTCAGTGGCCCATATGGGGTTTGTTACCATTGGCCTATTCACTTTGACGACTCAAGGTGTGGAGGGCGCCTTGGTTATAATGTTAAGCCATGGACTGATTTCCAGTGCGTTGTTCTTGTGTGTAGGGGTCGTATACGACCGAATGCAATCAAGGCTCATCGGGACGTATGGTGGATTAGTGCATCGGATGCCAGTTTACGCTTTGGTTTTCATGGTGTTTACTTTGGCCTCCATAGGACTTCCAGGCACTTCAGGTTTTGTCGGTGAGTTGCTGGTTCTGGTTGGGGCGTATCAAGTTGCAACCTGGGTCGCAGCATTAGCCGCGACTGGTGTCGTCTTGGGTGCTGCTTATATGTTGTGGCTGTATGGCCGAGTAATATTTGGGACCCTTGAGAACGAGGCACTTAAATCAATTTTGGACTTAAACCGGCGTGAAATTCTCATGTTTGCGCCGATCATTGTGGGCGTACTGTGGCTTGGGGTTTACCCCAATTCATTTCTCGATGTGATGCACGTCTCGGTCGAAAACCTCATCGCATTAAGCCAACCCAGTGAGATGGGCCAAACGCTCTTAATAGTCAAATAATGAACCCAGTATCCGATTTTTTTCTCATTCTTCCTGAGTTAATTTTACTCGGCGCGGCTTCATGCCTCCTAATTTTCGGCGTGTTCCGGACAACGAATGCAGACCCGGGAGTAACTCGGTTAGCAGTCGTCTTCATGGGGGTTTCACTGGTATTTGTGCTCGCAATTGCGGGTGATGAAAAAATGATCTTTGAGGGGCTTTTAATCACTGACCGGTTTGGACAATTCATGAAAGCCTTGGTTTTAGTTGGCGCTATCCTGACGCTAGTCATGGGACATGGGTACCGAGAACGCGAAGGGTTAATGCAGTTTGAATACCCCGTGCTGATCATGTTCGCCAGTCTCGGAATGCTTTTGATGGTCTCGGCCAACGACCTGATGTCTCTTTATTTGGGTTTAGAATTACAGAGTCTGCCCCTTTACGTAATAGCTGCCTTTAATCGTGACTCAGAACGATCTAGTGAGGCTGGTCTTAAATATTTTGTACTTGGTGCGCTATCGTCAGGTCTACTTTTATACGGGTGTTGCTTGGTATATGGGTTCACTGGAAGTACTTCCTTCGACGGGATATCCGCTGCTCTGAGTCACGACAACACCCCGTCGACGGGCGTGGTTGTTGGAATGGTATTTCTTAGCGCCGGTCTTGCTTTTAAGGTTTCTGCGGTACCGTTTCATATGTGGACTCCTGACGTCTATGAAGGGGCACCCACCCCAGTTACAGCATTTTTTGCTGCGGCTCCCAAGGTTGCTGCGGTTGCGTTATTTCTCCGTGTGCTTTTTGATCCTTTTGGGACGATGATATCGCATTGGCAACAGTTGATAATCGCGATTTCAATTGCATCCATGTTACTTGGGGCGTTTGCTGCGATTTATCAGACAAACATTAAGCGTCTTATGGCCTATAGCTCTATTGGAAACATAGGCTATGCGTTTGTGGGATTAGCAGCGGGAACGGAGGAAGGAATTCAGGGTGTGATCATCTATATGACGATCTACCTAATGATGACCATTGGGTCCTTTGGCTGCATTTTATCTATGCGGGTACGAGGGCAGATGCTTGAAGGTATTGGGGATCTCGCCGGTCTCGGACGGACAAATCCCTTGATGGCAATAGCGCTCGCAGCCATGATGTTCTCGCTTGCAGGCATTCCCCCGCTTGCGGGTTTTTTTGGAAAACTGTACGTATTTTTAGCAGCGATACACGTTGGCCTTTATCCGCTTGCAGTGATTGGTCTTTTAACGAGCGTGGTTGGCGCATTTTATTATTTTCGCATCATAAAAATAATGTATTTTGATGAAGCAAAGGAAGTATTTGATAAGCCGATCGGGCGCGAGATCACAGTGGTCGTAAGCCTTAGCGCTGTTTTTGTCTTATTATTCTTTGTTTATCCTACTCCGGTGATTACAGGAGCGGCAAACGCCGCTGCTGCCCTGTTTCCTTAAGCCATGTCCATTGCTTAGATGGTGAACCATAAACTTCCTCCAGGCTTTCACCTTGTGGTTTTGGACACAGTTGACAGCACCAATGTAGAAGCGCGACGAAGAGCCGAGGCCGACGCACCAGACGGTACTTTGATCCAGGCTCTTACTCAGACTCAGGGTCGTGGGCGACGCGGACGACGGTGGGAATCGCCGGAGGGTAATCTTTATATGTCTCTAATTTTAAGGCCTGATTGTTCCGTCGCGACAGGCTTGGGCGTAACCTTTGTTTCTGCGATTGCCATGTGTGACACTCTCGCTGCTATAGTGCCGCCCATGGTAGACGTGGCTGCGAAGTGGCCAAATGATGTGTTGATAAATGGGAGAAAGGTAGCCGGCATTCTTCTTGAGTCTGCTAGTGGATCCAGTGGTCGGCTGAAGTGGTTAGTGGTTGGACTTGGAGTGAATATTCAGAGCTTTCCGAAAAGTACCGAATATCCAGCTACTAGCTTAAACTTTGAAGGCGCGGTGAACACTAGCCCTACAGAGGTGTTAGGTGGATTCGCGCGATACTTTAAACGCTGGTTTGATATATGGGGAGATGAGGGTTTTACGGCCATTCGGGAGGCTTGGTTGCAGCGTGCAGCGGGTGTAGGAGAAATGGTAGAGGTGCGGCTCCCCGATAAAATATTTACCGGGCGGTTTTTGGATTTGGACGAGAGTGGTTCTCTTATAATTGAGTTGGAAAATGGTGAAAGGCGAGCGGTAACTACGGGCGACGTGTTTCCCTCGGAGTTGATATGAGTCGGCACCTACTTCTCGTTGTTGATGCTGGTAATACCAACATTGTGTTTGCGTTATTCGACGGCCCAACGTTATTGAACCAGTGGCGAACCTCGACGGACATAAAGCGCACAGCTGATGAGTACGGAGTTTGGTTAACTCAGCTCATTGCCCTGGATGGCATTAAGCCCAACGATATTAATGCAGCAATTCTAGCGACAGTAGTACCGCACACCGTGTTTCCCCTGACCCATTTATGTGAAAGATATTTCAAATGTGCTCCTTTGATAATAGACAATGGTAATTCTGTTGGAATCAATGTTGAGGTTACAAATCCTCGGGAGGTTGGCGCTGACCGTTTGGTGAATGCGGTTGCGGCCCATGCTAAATTTTCGGGTCGGCTGATTGTCATTGATTTTGGTACAGCGACCACCTTTGACATAATCCGAGACGACGGCGCGTACGTGGGGGGTGTGATCGCTCCTGGGGTAAACCTCTCAATTGAGGCGTTAGACCGAGCAGCGGCACGGCTGCCAAGGATTACTGTGGCTAAGCCACCATCAGTTATTGGTTCAGGTACAGTTACGGCGATGCAATCTGGGGTGTATTGGGGCTACATCAGTCTGATTGAAGGTCTGGTTACGCGGATTAAAGAGGAAGTGGGTCAAAGTATGAGGACTATTTCCACTGGTGGTCTTGCCCCCTTATTTAAAAATGGAACCGATTTGATCGATGAACTCGAATCCGATCTAACACTGCATGGTCTTAGGCTAGTTTATGATCGCCGCAAGCGAGCTGAGATATGAGCAAGGATAGTGAGTTCCTGTTCCTGCCCCTTGGTGGTGCTGAAGAAATCGGGATGAATCTTAATTTATATGGGATTGATGACAAGTGGTTGATGGTGGATCTTGGAGTTTCCTTTGGAGAGGATCGCTTACCTGGTGTTGAAGTAGTGATGCCGGATCCCAGCTATATAGAGGCTCGTTGTAAAGACTTGTTAGGCTTGGTGCTGACACACGGCCATGAAGATCATCTGGGCGCCGTCCAGTATTTATGGCCACGATTGCAATGCCCCGTATATGCGACATCATTTACGGCAGCCTTGTTGCGTTCGAAGCTCTCCGAAACTGATTTTGCAGATCATATTTCCATTCACGAGGTATCCCTGGGCGCTCGCTTTACTTTAGGGCCGTTTGATCTTGAGTTCATTACGGTGACGCATTCAATTCCAGAACCCAATGCGTTAGCTATTCGTACTCGGTTGGGTACGGTATTGCATACGGGAGACTTTAAAATTGACTCTACCCCGTTGGTTGGCGATGAGGTCGACGTCGACGCTTTATGCAGGGTCGGTGATGAAGGGGTCCTTGCTATGGTTTGTGACTCGACGAATGTATTTGAGTCTGGGGAATCAGGTTCGGAAGGCGCATTGCGTGAGAGCCTAGATGAAATTGTCTGTGATCGAAGTGGACGCGTCGCACTCACGACTTTTGCGTCTAATCTTGCAAGAATTGAAACGGCCGCGTGGGTTGCAATTAAGAATGACCGCCATCCCGTTTTGGTCGGACGCAGCCTTTGGCGTATTTTGGGTGTTGCACGAGAATCAGGTTACGATAAAGAGCTACCGGATTTCTTAAGTGAGCATGACGCGGCTCATCTTCCACCTGAAAAAGTATTGCTCATTTGCACAGGTTCTCAGGGTGAGCCGAGAGGGGCGATGGCCAGAATTGCCCAAGGTTCACACCCTCGTGTGCAATTGGAATCCGGAGATCTTGCAATATTTTCATCCAAAATAATTCCTGGGAATGAGAGGTCCATCTCTCGTTTGCATAACCAACTGGTAAATCTGGGTGTCGAGATAATAACCGAAAAGGATGCCCTGGTGCATGTATCAGGACACCCTTCACGGGATGACTTAGCACGCATGTATAACTGGGTCCGTCCTAGGGTAGCGATTCCGGTACATGGAGAACAACGACACATTGCTGAGCATGCGGCACTTGCGCGCTCGCTACAAATTCCTGAAGCTATTGAAGTGAGCAATGGCGCCTTGGTACGCCTTGCACCTGGACCTGTTAACATCATTGATCATGTAAGTAATGGCCGGCTCGCAGTCGATGGTAATCGTGTCGTCGATGTGGAAAGCCAATTTTTACGTGAACGTCGCCGGTTGATGTTTAATGGGATGGTCAATGTGGTTTTGGTGTTAGATAGTAATCAAGAGCTTGCTTCAACGCCATCTGTGAGCAGTCGAGGTGTATTTAACGGCGATGAAAAATCGTGTTCCGTATTGTTGGCGAATAAGGTTGAGGCAGCGTTCAATCTACTGCCAAAAGCTTCACGAAACGACGAAGGGGAACTGCGGGAGGTAGCACGACTTGCCGTACGAAGGGAAATCTTTGCAGAGCATAAGATTCGTCCTGATATCTCGGTCGATCTTGTTCAACTGAAAGGTATTTGAAGATGCCAAATTTTGGCTAGTAGGGTGGTAATCTTTGGCAATGAAAATTTTGCGCAGATCCGATCGAGTACAACAACACGTATTGTCTGCTGTGGATTCAAAGAATACTTAATTAGCGGAGGCGATTGATGATAGAGCGCCTAAATCACGTTGCTATCGTGGTTCCCGATCTAAATGTGGCCAGTATTCTATATCGAGATGCACTTGGTGCAAATGTTTCGGAGGCAGTTGAGCTACCTGCTCACGGCGTTTCAGTGGTGTTTGTGGAACTAAATAACAGCAAACTTGAATTGATTCATCCTCTTGGTCCCGATTCCCCTGTTGCTAAGTTTCTGCAAGATAATCAGGCGGGTGGTGTCCACCACATTTGTTATGAAGTTCGCGACATTTTTTCAGCTCGAGATGTTTTGCAGGCAAAAGGAATGAGAGTTTTGGGGGATGGTGAGCCAAAAGAGGGAGCACATGGCAAGCCTGTTCTGTTTTTACATCCAAAAGACTTTTGTGGCACTTTGATAGAACTAGAGCAGATTTAAATAGATGAACACTCGGCATATAAAATGGATAATGTGACGACGGCCATTTTCTTCGCCATTGCGTGGTGGTTAATCTTTTTTATGACGCTTCCATTTGGTGTCCGTAGGTTGGAAAAACCTGAGCCGGGTATGGAGCTAGGCGCTCCGGAAAGACCAAGGTTGTGGATGAAAGCTGGCGTTACCACTTTGATCACGACAGTTATTACTGTTTCTTTACGGTGGGCTATGGATAGCGGGCTTATTTCACTGCGCGACGTAATATCTTCGTAATTGCTACAACTCTCCAGGTAGTTTCATACAAGTGAAATCTAAAGATATGCGCCTTTCAGAATACTTCCTACCAACACTTAAAGAAAATCCCAGTGAAGCCCAGATTGCATCTCACCGTCTTATGCTACGGGCTGGCATGATTCGACAATCTAGCGCGGGCATTTATTCGTGGTTGCCGTTAGGGGAACGAGTCCTGAAAAAAATCTCAGAAATTGTTCGAAGCGAACAGAATATTGCAGGTGCGCAGGAAATGTTAATGCCTACGATTCAACCGGCCGATATTTGGAAAGAGAGCGGCAGGTATGACGCTTATGGTCCAGAACTGCTTCGTATTCGCGACCGCCACAATCGGGATATGTTGTATGGACCCACCAATGAGGAACAGATCACAGAAATAATAAGGTCTTGCGTCAAGAGCTATCGTGATCTGCCAAAACTGCTCTACCATATACAATGGAAGTTTCGTGACGAAGTGAGGCCTCGTTTTGGCATTATGCGGGGGCGAGAGTTCCTGATGAAAGACTGCTACTCATTTGATTTTAATTATGGGGCAGCACGTCGGTCTTACAACAAGATGTTTGTTGCGTATTTGCGGACCTTTGCGAGGATGGGGTTGACGGCAATCCCTATGAGGGCGGAATCAGGCCCAATCGGTGGTGATATGAGCCACGAGTTCATAATTATGGCTGACACCGGGGAGAGTCAGGTATTTTGTCACGCTGATTGTTTTGATTACAACGTACTAGAAGAATTGGTTGATTATCAGAGTGATCTTGAACCGTTGGTATCCCGTTGGACTGATCTTTACGCCGCAACAGATGAGCAACATGATTCAAGCGAGTTTGAACGAAGTGTACCTCCGGATAAAAGATGCGAGGCAAGAGGAATAGAGGTTGGGCATATTTTTTATTTTGGCACTAAATATTCAGAGGCGATGGGAGCGTTCGTATCAGGTCCTGATGGTGGACGCGTAACCATGGAGATGGGTTCTTATGGGATTGGAGTCTCTCGTTTGGTGGGGGCGATCATTGAGGCCAACCACGATGATGACGGTATTATATGGCCCGACTCGGTAGCCCCTTTCAGGGTTGGCGTAGTCAATTTAAAGCCCGAAGACCATAAGTGTAATGTACTGGGTGGCGAGGTATATGAGAAATTACGAACGAACGGTATCGATACACTTTACGAAGATCGGGAAGGACGTGCGGGAGTGAAGTTTGCAAACATGGATCTAATAGGTTTGCCATGGCAGCTAATAATTGGCCCACGTGGAGCTGCTGGTGGTAGGGTCGAACTTAAGTCTAGGAAGACCGGACAGCGCGACGAGCTGTCCATGGAGGATGCAATAAAACGGGTGATTGCCTGATTTTGACTTTGTGAGTTACTCGGGACACATCCGATTGAACTGATTTGGAATATCCTCTATTCCTTATAAAACTTTGAAATATATCGCAAAAATAGTTTATAAGTTTTTCTTCTCATGCCAAAATTAGAAGGGTGCTGTGTAAGGTTGGTGGTGCAAGTATGTGCACACGGTCGAGGCAACCTTCATTGAAAAGGAGTATGCTTGCCACTGATGTTCTCGGCCTTTGAAGTCATGGTTGCGGGCCGTTATTTACGGGCCCGCCGACGCGAGGGATTTATATCTGTAATCGCTTGGTTTTCATTGATTGGGATAGCACTCGGCGTTGCCACGTTGATCATTGTACTGTCGGTGATGAACGGTTTTCGCCAAGAACTACTTGATCGTATTCTTGGTATGAATGGCCATATCACGGTGGAATCAAATCGCAATCATCATGCTATTTCTGAATACGACCAAATAGTTGTTCAATTAAAACAGGTCGATGGCGTAGTACAGGTAGTCCCTATTATTGAGGGTCAGGTAATGGCGACCGCTAACGGTCGAGCGCAAGGCACAATTGTAC
>PTKE01000084.1 GCA_002937585.1 Alphaproteobacteria bacterium MarineAlpha9_Bin6
CTTTAGACTTGCCAGAATTCCCGCAACCTCAAGGGGGTGGGAAAAATACGGATCACCTGAGGCACGTTTCTGAGTTCTATGCCTAGACATAGAAAAAACGTACGCCTCATTCAAAGCTGTTTCATCCGCGTTGGAGTCGTAAGCCTTGACCCTGTCCACCAATTCCTGTTGGCAGATTATTTTCGCTGGGCTCAGCTGCACGGTCACCTGTTGGTCACCATTTAAACGCCTTAACGGCACGCTTTGGCCTAAAGCGCGGCGCACTCAATCAATTATTCCATGTTCTTGGAGCCAGAAGGTTTCTTTTTGAAAACAGATTCATAATCAACCGCTTTATCGTAATCTATAACGTCTTTTCGTGATACGGGCCGAGCCGCAGAGAGGTGCGCAATCGCTTCTTCCGCACTTATAGCACCCGATAAATCTTGATCGATCTCTTCTTCGAGCTCATCAGTATCAGCGTGGCGTTGCAGACCAGCCACAACTGCTTCCATTAGATCTTCAGGCGCCACCTTGTCTTCCGCGATTTCTCGCAGCGCTACTACTGGATTTTTGTCGTTATCACGATCGACAAGCAACTCAGCCCCGGCCGCGATATCTCTAGCCCTCTTCCCTGCTAACATAACTAACTTAAAACGATTAGGAATCTTAGTCACACAATCTTCAACTGTAACGCGTGCCATGAATGGTCCTTTCCATGCCGGATGCAAATATGCCCGCAGAGAGCCAAATAGCGTAAAAGCCTTAGTTCAGGGCCGCTGGCTAGGCCGAACTACCCTATATCTATATAAACGGAGAAACACATATAATTTCAAGTGTTGTTGCAGATTTTGCCAGCAATTTCCAGTGTCCCTGGAGACAAAGCCAATAAGCGTTGCTGCCTCCTCAATACCGCCACTTGTCCCTTGATCGACCGACCATTGACAGGATGCGACCAAGCCGGCGCAATTTCTGCCATAGGCTGTACGACAAACGCCCGTTCCAAAATACGCGGATGCGGTAATATTAGCTCATCCGGGCTATTACCATCGCAGACCACTTGGCCGTAAGCCAATAGGTCTAGATCTAGAGTTCTGGCCCCCCATCTGCCGGAACGCACGCGGCCAAAACAACTCTCAACGCTTAAAAGTTCTTTAAGCAGGAGGGC
Organism: Alphaproteobacteria bacterium MarineAlpha9_Bin6; assembly: GCA_002937585.1. Taxonomy (GTDB): domain Bacteria; phylum Pseudomonadota; class Alphaproteobacteria; order UBA7887; family UBA7887. The sequence continues at coordinate 1,148 of PTKE01000084.1, forward strand.
GGGCGTCAGTCTAGTATCAAGAGCAACGACCGCATTAATATACCAGTCCTGACTGGAACTGGGAACAGGTGCACTGACATACCAACCAGACCGTCTTCTCAACGTGACCGCGCGCTGTGCAAGTCGCAGGAGCGCCACTTGACACGTTGCAAGTGAGCTAATTGATTGTCCTCCGGCCCGCAGGTTAGCCCCAAGACCAACTAGGATCAGTTCGTCGTCGATGACAACCCCTTTTCTCCTTGTCAATCACGCGTTAAACACCAAATAAAGATCAGTTATGCCCTTTAGCATTCGCCAAAACAGCTAAAAACACATCGCTTGACTCTAATTTTATAAATAGAAGTAATTACCAACTGAGGAAATTCTCCATGATCTTATATCCAACAGAAAAACTAGGATTATTTATAGATGGCTCCAACCTTTACAATGCCGCACGGGCTCTAAATTTCGACATCGACTACAAAAAACTACTCCAATACTTTGCCAAAAATGGCCATCTAGTCCGAGCGTTTTACTATACGGCTCTGATTGAAGATCAGGAATACTCCCCAATTCGCCCATTAGTCGATTGGCTCGATTACAACGGTTACACAATGGTTACAAAACCAGCCAAAGAATATACCGATTCTGCTGGGAGGCGTAAGATCAAAGGCAACATGGATATTGAGTTAGCGGTCGACGTGATGGAAATGTCGGAACGTTTCGACCATATAGTCCTCTTCTCAGGAGACGGTGACTTTTTCAGTTTGGTTGATGCGGTACAACGTAAAGGTGTGCGGGTCTCAGTAGTATCAACCGTACGTTCCCAGCCGCCTATGATTTCCGATGACTTGCGCCGGCAAGCGGATAACTTTATCGAATTACAGGACCTAGCTGAACATATAACACGCGACCATCCGCAAAAAGCCGCCGGCCAAGCCCGAAACAAAATCACCAATGAAAATCCCAAGGCCTCTGGATACGAAGAACCACCGGAAGAAGATTACGTTGGAGATTATGATTATTTCGATGACGATGATGAAGGTGAATTCGACGAGATGGACAAACCTGCCAGGGCATCGAATGGTGGTCAAGCATAGACGTCCCTCCAACGAACTGTAGCCGTTGCCCGCGACTAGTTAGCTATCGGTCCGAAAATCGTCGCGACCACAGCGATTGGTATAATGCTCCCGTGTCTTCCTTCGGGCCATTAGACGCGCAACTCCTCATCGTAGGACTCGCACCGGGATTACGTGGGGCCAATCGGACTGGCCGCCCATTTACCGGTGATTTTGCTGGAGACTTACTGTACGAGACTTTAGGTACGTTTGATTTCTCTCGTGGTTACTACGGAGCTGCCATCAACGATGGCCTATCGTTGATCAACTGCCGAATTAGCAATGCGGTGCGCTGTGTGCCCCCAAAAAATCGACCGACAAGTGATGAAATAAAAAAATGCCAAATATTTTTGCGCGCCGAAATCGAGGCTATGCCGTATTTGCGAGCATTTATCGCTTTGGGCCGGGTAGCTCACGACGCAGTGCTTGCCGTTTATGACTTACGTCGAGCGCAACATAAATTCACCCACGGCCAGAGGCACTGTCTATTATCAGCACCAGTGTTGTTCGACAGCTATCATTGCTCACGCTACAACACCAACACTGGCCGCTTAACGACCGACATGTTCAATAGCGTAGTCCAGGATGTGCGTACGTTTCTAAAAACACCACCAGCATAAGACAGGAACATCTAGCGTTTAACGTTTCGTATTCCACCTATTCCGGCAACAGCGGTTCTATTGCACCTACAATTTCTGCATCGGTGGGGTTAACCCGACTCGGCCACAAGCCCGCCAGTTCCCCATCCGGCCCGATCAGATATTTATGAAAGTTCCAGCGCGGTGCCGAATCCTCACCCGCTTCATTAACAATCCACTTATAAAGCGGGTGCGCATTGGGGCCAATCACATGTTGTTTGGTCGTCATTGGGAAATCAACACCAAAATTAGTAACGCAGAAATCTTTGATGTCACTTTCTGCATGCGGCTCCTGACCCCCAAAGTCGTTCGATGGAACGCCAAGCACAACCAGACCTCGATCACGATAATTCTGCCAGAGTGACTGTAAAGCCGTATATTGCGGCGTAAAACCGCAAAAAGACGCGGTATTAACCAACAATACTACCTTCCCTGTATAATTCTCCATGGCCATTGGCGCACCATCGATCGACTCAAAATCAAAATCGTGCGCATTCATGGCTTCCCCTTTATTGGTTTGTATAAAAAAAACAACCAAGCTTAATACTGTTACCGCAAATATATGCTTCATTGGTTTCCCATCGCTTCGATCACGCTCCTCTAAGATCATAATAAGTATCTGATTAGCGTATTTAACACTCACATATACGCCAAATCAGTTACGGTCGCGTAAAAGACGCGCCCGTTGGCGTTCCCAGTCGCGAGTCTTTTCCCGTTCACGCTTATCACGCTGGCGACGACCACGAGCCAAGCCAAGTTCAATTTTGGCGCGCCCACGCTCATTAAAATAAAGAGATAACGGGACCAAAGTATAACCATCCCGCTGCAACTTACCTCGCAATTTCTCCATCTCTCGCCGATGTAGAAGAAGCTTACGTAATCGTAGCGGTTCGTGATTAAAACGGCTCGCTGATTGATAAGTTGCAATATGTGAGTTGATCAGAAATATCTCTTTACCCCTAAAATCCGCATACGAATCACCTAAACTCGCTTGTCCAGCCCGCATCGCGCTCACCTCGGTCCCCAAAAGCACCAAGCCGGCCTCGAGCGTATCCTCGATAAAATAATCATGCCGAGCTTTTCGATTTTGGGCGACGATCTTGCGACTTAGGTTGCCGCCTGCCACTGCCTCTCACCCACATCTAACAAGCCAACCGATTCCAGTGCAGCGTGGACCAACTCCTTCGTGCTACCCTTGATATCTGTCATTGGGAGCCGCAACTCTGGCAAACAGTGGCCAAGAAGACTCAAAGCGTATTTCACTGGCCCAGGGCTGGTCTCTACAAAAAGAGCATCATTAAGCGGCGTCAATTGATCATGGATCTCAAGGGCAAGATTCGTATCACCCGTTTGCCAGGCTTCATGCATCGCTACACATAGAGCAGGCGCAACATTCGCTGTCACTGAAATACAGCCGTGCCCGCCATGTGCCAGCATTGCTGGTACGCAGCCATCCTCACCGCTCAGTTGACAAAAATCCTTACCAATCAACTGGCGAACCCTACTTGGTCTCGTGGCATCACCAGTTGCATCTTTCACGCCGATAATATTAGGGATTTTAGCGAGCCGGCCCATTGTATCCACCGTCATATCAACCACGCAGCGACCCGGAATATTGTAAATAATTATGGGTATGTCGACATTTTCCGCTATCGCCTTAAAATGCTGATACTGGCCTTCTGGAGTCGGTTTGTTGTAATACGGCATCACAACTAACGCTGCCGCCGCACCAGCAGCCGCGGCGTGCCGCGTTAAACTCACAGCCTCAGAGGTAGAGTTGGACCCGGTTCCAGCGATTACTGGCACACGCTTAGCAGCCACCTCAACGCAGAGATCCACTATTCGTTCATGCTCCTCATGGGTCAGACTGGGGGACTCTCCAGTCGTACCACAGGGTACCAAGCCATGCACACCTTGCTGAATTTGCCATTCCACTAGGTCTTGGAACGCCTTTTCATCAACTTGGCCTTCCCGAAAAGGCGTAATCAACGCCGTAATTGAGCCCCTGAACATAAGTCCCCCCCGTTTTGGCAATACGCCAGGAAGATAGAAAGATAGACCCACGTAAATGCAGCAGCAAGAGGGTGGCATGCTAGAAAATCGAAATCCATACTTAAGCCTAGTAAATATCCTCAGGTCAGGATTTGCCGAGACTGTCTCTTTACTCTTAGTATTTTAGTAGTTTACAGAACGGGATGATATGGAACGGGATATTTGCCGATTGTCTATTAGGGGCGGACTAATTGCATTAGCAATCGCTTTGGCTACACCCGTTTCATCTGAGACACGAACTATAACACCAATTCTTACAGCCTCAGACGCGCAACTTGCAAAAGACGCATTCAAGGCCGTATCAGCCTCGCAATGGGAGATGGCACACGCCATTTCTGGCGCAGCCAGCAACCCATTGCCCCGGCAAGTAATTGAGTGGCTTTTTCTAACGGACGCACATGGTGTCGCGGAGTTTCGCCGATTAGCCAGGTTTATCCGAGCGCACCCGGACTGGCCGGCCCGCAGCGTTCTCGAGACAAATTTGGAAAAAACAATTCCTATAAATCTAACACCAGCGGCGGTAGCAACCTGGTTTGAAGAGCATCCGCCGAGAAGCGCGACAGGAGCTATGCGCCTTGGAGCGGCACTAGTTTCGTTGGGAGAAATAGAACGTGGACAGGAGATCCTGAAAGAAACGTGGGTAAGTGGAGATTTTACAAAACGAGAGGACAGAGAATTTTATTTTAAGCACAGGGGAATTTTTGTCGAAGAGGATCATGCATCACGACTCCAACAACTGCTTTGGAATGGCAAGACTCAAGCTGCACGTCGCATGCTTTTCCGAGTTTCTCCAACTACAAAACAGCTGGGCATAGCTCGAATTTATTTGATGGAAAGACACCCGGACGTGGACAAAGCGATCGCCAGCCTCCCAAAGGAACTTTTGAATGACCCAGGCCTAGTCTATGAACGCGCCCGTTGGAGGCGTCGTGCTGGCAAAGATAAACGTGCGCGGCAACTCTTATTTTCACTCCCTGATAATTTGGTGCGCCCTGAAAAATGGTGGGATGAGATCAAGTACCAGATTCGTGTAACCCTAAAGGAAGGATCTGTTACGGATGCTTATCAACTGGCTGCCAATAACTCACTTTTTGGAAACGTTGCACGTGCCGAAGCGAAGTGGCTTGCTGGTTGGATCGCTTTGCGATTTCTCAATGAACCGGATATCGCTTATCACCATTTCAAGACAATGCACGATATCGTGTCTATGCCGATTAGCCAGGCACGCGCAGCCTATTGGGCCGCTCAAGCTTCTACTGCCACAGGAGATAAACAATTAGCACACCACTGGTTGCAACGTGGTGTTTCCAAACCAACAACTTTCTATGGTCAATTATCAAGCGTAGCTCTGGGCTACGATCATCTGAATTTTCCCACAGAACCTCAATACGATATGGAAAATATTAAAGCGTTCGAGGAACGAGACATTGTGCAAATCACACGCATGTTAGGAGAAATAGGTGAATCCAAATTAATGCGCCGGTTTGCTGTTCATCTTGCTGAAACTTCATCAACGCCAGCAGAGCATGCACTTGTTGCTCGCTTGACCGCAGATTATAGTTTTCCTCAAGTCAGAATTGCTGCCGCCAAACGCTCCGTGAGATCAGGCGTCATACTTATCGATTCCGGTTATCCAATGCCATTCGCCAGTGTCGTGTGGAGCAATGAATACTATGCACCTGAGCCAGCCTTGGTTATGGCGGTATCCCGCCAAGAAAGTGAAATGGACCCGCATGCAATATCGAGCGCCGGCGCTCGCGGCTTGCTTCAACTCATGCCTCAAACCGCCAAACACATGGCTCGAAAATTAAAATTACGCTACGATAGAGCTCTCTTGTTGGAGGACCCACAATACAATCTTCGTTTGGGAACTGCTTACTTGGCCGAGCTGCTCGATAAATATGAGGGATGTTACGTGCTCGCACTAGCGGCTTACAACGCTGGTCCAGCACGCGTTAAAAAATGGCTCTGGCGCTATGGTGATCCGCGCACAGAAGATGTGAGCCTAGTGGATTGGATAGAGCTGCTTCCGTATCATGAGACCCGGAATTACATCCAACGGGTTTTGGAAACTACCGAGGTTTATAGAGATCGACTGGGGAGAGACGGTACGACACCAACCATGGGAACATGGCAAGTGATGGTCGATATCCCATTTGAGACAACGAAACACTAGTCGCGGTCTGGCTCCAATTAAAAAAACAGCATTTAAACAAATCATCGTCCTAAAACATGACCAAAGGCACGGCACCTAACTACGCAGACGTTATTTCGGCAGCCTGCAACATACGCCAACATATTCATCCAACGCCATTGTTGAAGTCACCAATCCTAGATGAGGTCGTGGGAGGTCGCGTTTTGATCAAAACAGAAACCTTACAGCGGACCGGATCTTTTAAATTTCGCGGCGCCTTTAACAAAATAAGCCGTTTAGCAACAAAAACCGGCAACACTAATATAGTAGCTTGGTCCTCTGGTAATCATGCACAAGCCGTCGCAGCAGCGGCGCGTGTGGTCGGTCTTTCTGCGGCGATTGTAATGCCACAGGATGCACCTAAAGCGAAAGTCGACGGGACCCTGGCGCAGGGCGGGGAAGTTATTTTTTACAATCGCGATAAAGAGAGCCGTGAAAAGATTGGAACACGCGTAGCTAACGAGCGGAACGCTACTATCGTTCCCCCTTATGACGATCCGGCTGTGATAGCCGGACAGGGTACCGTAGGTTTAGAGGCGGCATCACAAGCATTAGCGGAGGACATGATACCTGATACCGCGCTAATACCTTGCGGGGGCGGAGGGTTAGTGGCCGGATGCGCTATCGCCCTGAAAACACAATTCCCCTCTATTAGGGTCCATCCAGTGGAACCTCAGGGTTTTGACGACACTACGCGCTCATTAGCGTCCGGAAAACGGGTTAAGAACTCAACAGAACCGCGGTCAATCTGTGACTCTCTTTTGATATCAACGCCTGGTGAACTTACCTTTAAAATTAATTTAGAACACCTTGCTCAAGGGATCGTAGTGACGGATGACCAAGTATTATCTGCGATGCGTTTCGCCTTTCAAAACTTAAAACTTGTCGTCGAACCTGGGGGTGCCATCGCACTCGCTGCGCTGCTAGCGGATAAATCATCGTACCGGAATAAGACAGTGCTAATAATTTTGTCCGGAGGGAACGTCGATGACGCAATTTTCAGGCGCGCTTTGAACGGGTAGACCAGAAGTAAAGCACTCATCACTACCTTAGAGTTCCTGTCTATTTTATTGAAACGGTGAAAGCGACATACAACCAACTTAACTCGCAGCTAAAACTAGCAACTCAAACCGCTATTACGCTATCAGCGCGAAGCTCGGCGATGCTGTCCTCGTCAAAACCAATTTCCATTAGAATCTCATTAGTATGCTCACCAAGAGACGGTGCACCACAACGAATCTCGGTTGGTGTTTCCGAAAAACGCGCGGGAGAACGTGCTTGGCGAATTCTTCCAACACGGGAATGGTCGTATTCAATGACCACCTCGTTGGCCTTCACCTGAGAATGATTAAGCATCTCCGTCCGTGTCAAAACAGGGGCGCACGGCACTCTTTCTAGTTCGAACCGAGACATCCATTCCTCAGTCGAATGTTTCACTAACACCTCCTGAAGAAGTTCCAAACGAGCGTCGATATTTAATGTTCGCAGAGCTGGGTTCCTAAATCGCGGATCATCGAGCCACTCGGGATGATGCAAAGCCCGGGTTAGAGCTTCCCATTCCCGATCAGTATTTACCGCAACACTGATGTATCCATCCGCCGTGTCGTAAATAAGATCAATCTTACTCGCTGGCCGTTGCTCTCTCTCCGATTGCTCAACAAAAGTATGCGCACCCATATCTGAGGCCCACATGAATGATACCAAAGCATCCAGCATCGAAAGTCGGACATGCTGCCCCTGCCCTGTATTCGCCCTGGCAAGTAACGCAGCTGTTATAGCTTGAGCCGCTGTAAACGCCGTCAGCTTATCGGGGAGAATTGTACGAACGAGACGAGGGCGTTCACCGTCACCACCCCCTTGCACTGAGGTAAGGCCAGACAAAGCCTGAATTATAGGATCGTACGCAGGTTTTTCAGCATAAGGACCTTTTCCCCCAAAACCACTAATCGACACGTAAATGATGTCGGGCGCTGATGCGCGTAATTCGCTTTCTCCAATACCGATTCGCTCTGCTACACCAGGGCGAAAATTTTGCACAAAAACATCGGCATCCTGCGCAAGTTTAAATACTATCTCCTTCCCGCGTTCTGTTTTTAGATCAATTGTAATAGACCGCTTGTTACGATTATTGTTGAGAAACGCCGCCGAAAGACCTTGCACACTATTCCCGGCAGAACGCACATAGTCTCCACGCCCCGGCATCTCCACTTTAATCACGTCTGCTCCTTGATCGGCTAAAATCATAGTCGCCAGTGGCCCAGTAACGTTGCTCGTTAGGTCAACAATTCGGTATCCGTCGAGTGGACCAGCCATGATCTCTCCCGCCAAGAGCTGTGATATCGCCAACTTATAGCCTCTTTTCCTGAATTGGAATCGGCTCACCCAAAATCTTGTTGCCATGTACTAGAGACAAGTCGGACCATGAAATAGTTGTAGCAGGCTCTGG
>PTKE01000085.1 GCA_002937585.1 Alphaproteobacteria bacterium MarineAlpha9_Bin6
GCCACTAAGCACCATTGCGAGCGCTGCCGGCAAAACTGGAGGACCTATCGGCGGCCACGCATCATTGAACGTGAAAGGTGCGGGCCCAGGTTTTGGTACTCATATTTGCGATGTCGAAGTTGACCAGGAAACAGGCAGAGTGTCCGTCGTCCGTTACACTGCCGTCCAGGACGTGGGGCGTGCAGTTCATCCTAGCTACGTCGAAGGGCAGCTTCAGGGCGGCGTCGCTCAGGGCGTAGGGTGGGCTCTAAATGAAGAGTATATTTACGATAAGGATGGTCGACTCGATAACCCTGGCTTTCTCGATTACCGCATCCCGGTGGCGTCCGATCTCCCGATGATCGACACAGTATTGGTAGAAGTGCCAAACCCAAACCATCCCTATGGCGTGCGTGGGGTCGGCGAGGTGCCAATCATACCTCCGATGGCAGCAGTAGCAAACGCGATCTCTGACGCGCTCGGAGTACGTTTAAAAGACCTCCCGATGTCGCCGCCGAAAGTCCTGGCGAGCCTCAACAATGGAGACGACAGAACGGCTTCTTAGGCATGGCTAAAGTTGTGATTCCCGCCGGTCTAAGCCAACAGTTCACTGGAGGGAAAGCTGAATTTGAAATCGATGCAAAGACCATACGAGGCGTGATTCGTTGCCTAGATGCGGATTTCCCGGGTCTGGGAAAGGCAATAGAGATTGATATGGCTGTGGCAGTCGACGGAGAAATTTATCATGATCCCCTTCTGGAATCCGTTTCTCCGAACAGCGAGGTCTACTTTTTACCTCGCATTGGTGGTGGCTAGATTCTTCCTTGGCGCAACACCATTTCAGGCTTGCACTGCGCAAAGCTCCAGAGCTTAATCCTCTGACGTCCAGCCCGCATGTAACTGATAGCTGCTACTTGCCAGGTAGCCAGCATCAATTGGCATTACTGTTCCCGTAATCGCACGTGCTGCATCAGAACAAAGAAAGTGGATCCCATCCGCAATCTCGCCTGGTTCTACCATACGACCCAGCGCGCTTTGAGCCTTCATTTTACTCGCGTCGCGCAGGCCCGCATCAATCCGTAACTGCATCTGCTCACTCCGCACATAACCAGGTAACACAGCGTTGACACGCACTCCATCTGGACCGAGATCTGCTGCTAAGATTGCGGTCAATTGGTCGATCGCCGCTTTAGCAGGCGAATAAGCCAAAAGTGGAAACACACGTACTGCTGAGGTTGATGAAATATTAATGATGGAACCGCCACCTGCCTTAACCATGGCCGGCGCAAATGCGCGGCAGCAAAGATACGTTCCCCGATAGTTGACAGCCCATATACGATCATGCTCCGCCATATCGAGATCCACTAGCCGGCTCGGGTTTTGGAGCAGGCCAGCGCAATTTACTAGCACAGCCGGAGCACCACTCTCACGCTCTACAAAGTCAATGAGATCTTCTACCGATTCATCGTCCGCAACGTCTACTTTGCCGAAAATAGCCTTCCCGCCGTCCGACTCAATTTCTTCAATAACCGCTTTGCCACCACTCTCATTGAGATCGGCAATCACGACTGTATCGCCGTCACGAGCAAATCGAATGGCTGTAGCCCGTCCTATTCCACTGGACCCTCCGGTAACCAATATAGTTCTAACGCTACTCACTCGGCGTACCCACTCTAACTTGGCCACACTACGGATAACTCACAAATATTGATTGGCGGTCGGCTTCTACGGACCTGCGCCTGTCATACCCAGACCAACCGTTCACGTTATGCCTGGATGTTGTGTGGACTTATGTGACGCTAACAAAAACTTCTAAGATTAAGAGTTCGGTCACATCCAAAAACACACTCAACCGCCTACATGATCCTATGCAATTAAAAACTACTTCCTATGCCGCATCCGAGAATACTACCTTCGACGGCTCAGATAAGATCTCCATGCGGTCCTCGTGGCGCACCTCTTCCAGCAACGGCGCAGAGACCTCTATTTCCTCCAATTTCAAAGTGTTGCGAATTCTCACAATCCGGGCATTTTCCGGCTGCACAGCGATCAGGGTCTTGACCGCAAGCCGTACTGCATCCCGACCTGTTTTCATTGGAATTGGAATTCTTGCACCCTCCAGATAAGTGCTGGTTACGGTGTTAGCGTAGGTCGCCGCAAAGTCGACCCTACTTAAAAGGCGGTGGGTTATTACATCTGCCGAGCCGATACCCGTCGCATTTCCCTTGGTCGCATCGGTAACATCAAGGATCACCATTTTTTTGACACGGGGTAACTCAAAGCCTGGAGAGTTCTTATATCCGGTGACATTGGGATCGCAACCAGCCCCACTGATCTCTTTCCCGATCTCGTCAATAACCAGCACATCAATATCGTCGATATAGATTCTCGCCATCAACTCCTTGGCACGGGCCTGCAACTCCGGTTCTCGTAACAACAAAGTCTCTGCGGGCAGCGCCTCAACAATCGCTGTATCGTCGTGGGCATCTTCGACCATCCCCACCCCGAACAGGAACGGTATGTGCTTCATCAGAGCACCTGCAGCACGTGGCAATACCTCTCCAAAATCAGCCATCGGGTGGCCCCCATGGATTGCTGTTGCCCCGTTAATCTTTCCCATACCAATGATCATCATCTTGATCACACCACTCTCCACCGGTCCACGGAAACTGGTGTGTGGTTTAACCCGATTTATCAGAACCACACCATCCGCTTCGTGCGCGAAGCGGTCCATATGGATTGCCGTCCCATCATCCAATTCCGTGACCATAATCGTATCCATGGTTGCACGAACCGGGGCTCCCATTGTGGATTCGGTTACACCATAACCAGCAAGAAGGGCCGCCTGAGCTTCCGCTGTGCCACCAGCGTGACTGCCCATAGCAGGGAAAATAAAGGGATCAGCACCCTGAGCCTTCAACGCACCAATCAGTGCACGTACCGCAACATCAATATTTGCAACGCCCCTGCTACCAACACCAACCGCGATTTTGGCGCCAGGTTTTACCTTAGCCTTGATTTCAGGTCTCGCGAGTTCACCTGTTATCGCCTTGGCAACGTCATCGATACCATGCCGCTCAAACAATTGGCGCACCCGCACCATTTGCGGTAGCTCAAATCCGAGACCACCGGCAATATTAAATTGAAGGTCTTCGCGCACGATTTTTGCCCTTCCCTTTTTTATCGACCCACCTTAACACCAACACAGCAGGATTTAGTTTATATCTTAGCACAATCCTATCACGGTCCCGCAAAAACCAAAGGCCTACTACCAATTTCGAGCCATTGATTACGGAGGACCTGAGGTCAGCCCCCATTATCCAATTGTACCAAGCGTTGTTCCCGGAGCTCTGAACGACGGACCTTACCAGCGTCATCACGTAATGAATATTCAACAAATTCGTAGGTTCGTGGTGTCTTATATCGGACCAGACGTTCCTCAAGAAAACATCTCAAATCACTTTCCCTGACCTCCTCCCGCCAGTTTTCGTGGATATGTATGATTGCGTGAACAGTCTGGCCTAGATCCTCATCAGGAAGACCAATCGCGACCGCAGTATCGATAGCAGGATGCTCGGCAAGTGCAGCCTCGATCTCGGCCGGGTAGATATTTGCCCCGCCAGAAAGGATCAAATCGGTTCGACGGTCCGCGAGATACAAATATCCGTCTTCATCAAGCCAGCCCATATCGCCCAGTGTTTCCCATCCACCGTTTGCAACCTGCGCCTCGGCGCCTATGTAATGATACGCGCTGCCTGGACCACCAGCAGGCATTAGATAAACTTCCCCTATTTCTCCTGGTTTACAATCGTTACCTTGATCATTGAGAATACGAACCTTTGCCTCACGAATAAATTTCCCGACCGACCCTTTGTGTGCTAACCAATCATCACCTCTGATCCAGGTGGCACCTGTTCCCTCGGTCCCGCCATAGAGTTCATAAATACGATCCGCCCCGAGCCAATCGATCCAGGCTTCCTTCAGCCAAACCGGCATAGGGGAAGCCACGTGCCCGATTACCTTAAGGCTTGATAAATCAAAGTTGTTTCGAATCTCCTCCGGCAAACGCCAAATCCGGTGCATCATCGTTGGGACCATCATAACCCAGCCAGGCTGAAATTTTTCTATCAACCGCAGTGCCTCTGCCGCATCAAATCGAGACATACCCACCACATGATTCCCCCGAAACAAGCCATGATGTGCCATCACGAATGGCGCATTATGATACAGCGGCCCTGGATTCAGCACGCAACCGCTCTGCGGCATATCCAGCAGCCAATCCGTTGGATCGAATTCGGACGGCAGGTGGTCAACGATAATTTTAGGTCGACCGGTCGAGCCACCACTCGACATCGCCTTCCAGTGTTTGGCTACGCGGGGCTCAAGCGGTGTGTCCGGATACTGATCGGGCTCAAGTCCAGCCTCTATCGACAGATGGCCCAAGATACTAAAAAAGTTGGCCCCAATGACTGTGGCCGGTTTAAGCAATTCAACAATCGCTTTTAATTCAGCTGGCGGCAATCTAGGTGACACGATATGGGGCGTTGCACCAAGCTTCCATAACGCGAAGCAAGTTTCATGAAACAGTGTGCTATTTTCCAGCGCCACGGTCACAAAATCGTTGAGCCCTATACCATGCTCCTCCAACATTCTTGCACGACGATTGGCGCGGCTTTCAAGTTCTGACCAAGTAAGCTCGCCGTCTGGGTAAGTTAGACACGGCTCGTCGGGCCCCCGCAAGTCAGCATAATGGGATGGGACTAGGCCCAAAGCGATCGTTGCCATAGATGCTCTCAGCGCACAATATTCTGGTGTGTGGCCCAGAAATCTGGCTCTATCACGCCAATCCCCTGAGCAAATCTACGATATGTTCAAGCATCTCAAGCTTTGCATTCATACCATCCGCGTCCAAGCGGAGTGTCAAGGAATCGATACCAACATCGCGGTATAGGCGAAATCGCTCAGAAACCATCTGAGACGTACCCAAAGCCCCAAACTGGGTGACCATAGCATCAGGCACACGTCGGGTAGCCTCTTCACGCTTTCCAGCCAGCCAAAGGCTTTGAATTTCTTCTGCATCATTGACAAATCCTGCTCGTCGAAACGCATCGTTGTAGAAATTTGTCGTCGCGGATCCCATCGCACCCATGTTGAATGCTACGCCGGCGCGCCGCGCTTCAATCATTCCCTCTACATCTTCACCAATCGAAACTGGGCAGGTGACATTGAGCTCGATGTCTTTTATGGACCGGCCAGCCCGCTCTGCACCGGAACGAATATGCGCCAAATGAGTCTCTGCGTGGTCTGGGGAAAACGACGTGCCGAGCCAGCCATCTGCCGAAGCCCCTGTATATTCCAAGGATCTCGGAGCGAGCGTAGCAAGAAAAATTGGTATCTTCGTCGGGGGAAAATCAAGTCGAATAGCCTTCCCTTCTCCACCTAATCGAGGAAGAGTGTGTCGCTTGCCTTGATAGGATAGTTTTTCCCCCTGAAACCCCATTCTTATTATTTCCACCGTTTCACGCAGCCGGGTTAACGGTGAATCATAGGCAACACCATGCAACCCTTCGACAACTTGTGGCCCACTTGCACCCAAACCAAGAGTAAAACGTCCGTTGCTCAATGCCTGCAAAGAAAGTGAAGTCATTGCGATCATTGAGGGAACCCGAGCGCTAATTTGCATGATGCCCGTGCCAAGGCCTATCCGATCAGTCTGAGCAGCTAAAAACGCGAGGGACGTTACTGCATCCTGCCCCCAGGCTTCCGCCGACCACACTCGCTCAACCCCAAGTTTCTCGGCCTGTCGTACAAATTCAACAGTGCCTTTAATATCATTTCGTGCATAACCGCCAATCGTGATTGAGGTCTTCATCCGATACCACCGTGATGCCTGTCTTTTAAACGATTCATCGAATAGGAATCAAACGTACAAGCGGGCCAGACCGTTGCAACAAACAATTTGCTAATAAAGGGACAATAGATCACGGTCAGTAACAAATCTGACCTCACAACCAGGAACTCAGCAAGCCAAAATCACAGGAACACAATGTCCAAAGTAAACCTACCATTGTCGCACTTAACGGTCCTTGATCTGACCAGGGCGCGAGCTGGCCCCACGGCCGCGCGCCATCTTGCAGATTGGGGTGCTGATGTCATCAAAATTGAAATGCCCAGCGAGCCAGGAGACGAGGGCTTAGGTGGCGCACGCCATGGACCCGATTTTCTCAATCTTCACCGCAACAAGCGAAGCATTACCCTTAATCTCAAAAAAGAAAAAGGCCGCCAAATCTTTCTCGATCTTGCACGCGACGCAGACGTGATTGTCGAAAATTACCGGCCAGATGTGAAACATCGCCTAGGTATTGACTACGAGACTATCCGTGAAATTAACCCGCGCATTGTCTATGGGAGCATTTCCGGATTCGGTCAGGACGGTCCACTTCGCGACCGCCCCGGACTCGATCAAATAGCACAGGGTATGGGCGGCCTCATGTCGATTACTGGTTTGCCAGGCCAAGGGCCGGTTCGAGTTGGCGTGCCGATTGCCGATTTATCATCAGGCAATTATTTAGCAATGGGCATCCTTTTGGCCCTGATCGACCGTGATCGAAGCGGCGAAGGTCAGTGGGTACACACGTCGCTTTTGGAAGCACAGGTATCGATGCTCGATTTTCAAGCCGCGCGCTGGCTGATTGATGGCGAGGTGCCTCCTCAAGCGGGGAACAATCATCCTACAGGTATCCCGATGGGTGTCTATCCAACGTCAGACGGCGTCATCAACATCGCGGCCGCGGGAGAAACCCTGTGGCGACGTTTTCTCGGTGTAATCGAGGCTCCCAAACTCGCTGAAGATCCTCGTTTTGCAAATGGCGGAGCCCGGTCTACCAATCGCGACCAACTCAACAAAATTTTAGAAAAAATCACTGTCAAAAAGACCAGTGTGGAATGGATCAATGCGATGAATGAAGTAGGGGTGCCCTGTGGACCCATCTACCGAATTGATGAAACCTTTGCGGACCCGCAGGTGCAACATCTCGGCATCGCGCGCCAAATGGAACACGGCGAACTTGGACCCGTTCGTGTTGTCGGTCAGGCAGTCAATTTATCACGCCAGCCCCAGCCAAAACGGATGCGCCGGGCGACGCCGGATAAAGGATCGGATACTGACGATGTGCTATTACATCTCGGGTTAGATGCCAACACAATCGCCCAGTTGCGCAACGAAAGCGTGATCTAAAAAAATAGAATGGCTTAGTGGAGAAAATGCAAGTGTCAGCAACGCGTAAAATGAAACTTCTCACTGAGAAAATGATTGCCCGAAAGGAGGACCATGTCGGCTGGATGATTTTTAATAATCCAGCCCGCCGGAATGCACTTTCACTTGAGATGTGGACGGCGATGGGCGATATCATGGCCGATTTTCAAGCAGACGAAGAAATCCGCGTCGCGGTAATGGCAGGAGCTGGTGAAAAAGCATTTGTGTCAGGTGCGGATATATCAGAGTTTGAAAAGCATCGTTCCACCGCGGACGCTGAAGAAGAATACAATCGGATTTCGTCAAGTGCACAACGCATTTTAAAAGATTTTGATAAACCATTGATCGCGATGATCCAGGGGTTCTGCATAGGGGGCGGACTCGCAGTCGCTCTAACAGCAGATATTCGCATTGCTAGCGAGGACTCCCAATTCGCCATCCCCGCCGCTCGCCTCGGGCTCGGTTACGGGTTCGACGGGCTCAAAGTGCTGAGCGATTTAGTTGGTCCGTCCTCAGCCAAGGATATCTTATTTTCCGCACGACGCCTGGACGCCACGGAAGCGATCCGCATAGGGCTAGTAAACCAGGTCGTTCCAAGTGAAAGTCTAGAAGACGCTGTACGTACGTATGTTGAAAAACTTAGTGCAAACGCGCCACTGACCATCCGAGCAGCCAAAGCTGCCGTAAACGAAGGCCTTAAGGATCCGGCATCGCGTGATCTTGAGAAATTGGAAAGCAACATTCGCACCATTTTTGATAGCGAAGATTACAAGGAAGGCAGACGAGCGTTCATGGAAAAGCGTGAACCAGTATTTAGAGGTCATTGAAGGCACACCCCGTGCCCTAACAAAGGTAAGACAACTTGAGTCACCTGGTTCTATTCTAGGGTTTCCTGCCTCATCGGATCTGAGCTAATAAAATGCGCAAGACTGCGTTTACCTGGATTTTCAACTTAAAAATGGGCTTATGAAAAACGGCTACAAAATCATGGACTCCGACCTGCACGTCATCGAGACGGGTTCGTTGTATGAAGACTATATGCCGGAAGATTTTTATGATCAGCGACCAGAATATTTAGGATGGAGCCCCGCAAACTTTCCTCATTGGCGTGTACAAGGTGAATTGATCCCTCCCTGGGCTTTATCTGATGAAGTCATTAAAGCGCAAAGATTTTTGGATGCTCCCACGGAGAATCTCTACGCGCCAATCAAAAAACGTGGTTACGATGCAAAATCGGCACTGGAAGCCATGGACGTCGAAGGGATTGATGTTGCTATCGTATTCCGGACGTTTGCGCATATGGTGGTTTCAATTGACAGGTTACCTGGCGCACTGGCAACTGCATACTGCAGGGCATTTAACGATTGGCTATCTGACTATTGCGCCATAAATGCAGCGCGCCTTAAGCCAGCAGCCATTGTTTCATTACACAATCCCGAGTTGGCTGCCGAAGAGGCAAGGCGGGCCGTATCAGAGAAAGGGCATGTGGGCATCGTTGTTTTACCAATGCCAGTGAAGGGGCGATATATGAATGCTCCGGAATGCGACACACTTTGGCAAGAGATTCAGAACCTAGGGGTCCCGCTTCTGTTTCATGGCACAAGCGGGGGAGCAAGCGAAGACTACGCTAGCAACCGCTTCCGCCATAACCCAAATTTCCGAACCTTAAATCATTCTGTGGCATTCCCGATGGAACTCATGCCTGCGCTAGGTGCGATGACCACAGGGGGAGTGCTAAAGCATTTCCCAGATCTGCGTGTTGGTTTTTTGGAAGGCAATTGCGGATGGTTGCCCTGGTGGCTCAACAGGCTAGACGATCAGTGGAAAAAATACGGTGGGGGCGAAGCTATTCGATTGGACGCACTGCCGAGCGATTACTTTAAACGTCAATGTTTTATCGGCACTGACGTCGACGAAGAACTCCTGCGAGTGGTAATTGACGAAATCGGAGATGATAATATCGTCTTGTCCACCGACTATCCTCATGCGGACGGTCCATTCCCAAATGGAACTCGGACCTTCCTAGAACTTCCTGGTGTAAATCTGGAATCCAAACGCAAGATTCTCTGGGACAATTGTCTTAACCTGTACGGTCTCAGCACAAAGAGCCTTACCCACATTGATAACCTCGACATCCCCATTCACAAAGATAGGATGCCATGAAAGAGCCAAACGCGATCTCTATAGATCCAGAGGTCTTAAC
>PTKE01000086.1 GCA_002937585.1 Alphaproteobacteria bacterium MarineAlpha9_Bin6
GAAATAATTCGCTTTCAATTGCATCCATCAATTTTACAAAATCATCATCCCTTGTGAGCTGCATGTTCGAAACCGCGATGCGATCGAAATGGTTTGTTACACCGGGCGGGCGCATTTTATCAAATTCTGGCTGAACAACGGTATTGGTGGACGGCGCCACCACCGCAAACTTGCAGCGCCATCCCAAAGCGTCAGGCATTGATCACTCCAATACTTTTATTAATGCCCGGAAACTAGACATTGAATAGGACACTCGACAAGCCGCTAACGACGGTTAGGGCATCATTTATAGCCTCCCGACCTTGATTGGCGCTCGATGAGGAGGTTAAGTTTGGCCTTAAAGCCTACCAGGGTCGACCAATGATCTAGTACATTATGGGGGGAGAGTAAGACCGATGTCGCAACTGATCCAATCCGGTGGTCTTGGGGTTGCCGAAGAACTTTACCGGTTCATCAATGATGAGGTGCTGCCAGGCACAGACGTCTCTTCCGGGACATTCTGGTCAGAATTTGAATCGGTCATTCATGACCTTGCCCCCCGCAATCGCGCACTTCTGCATAAAAGAGACAAACTCCAGTCAGAAATCAACGAGTGGCACAAGGACCATCGTGACAAACCGTTTGACGCGGAAGCGTACAAGAGCTTTTTAACCGACATTGGCTATTTGGTGCCAGAAGGCGATGCTTTTTCCATCACCACTAAAAATGTGGACGAAGAAATATGCGCCACAGCCGGCCCGCAATTGGTGGTACCTGTTACCAATGCCAGGTACGCGCTTAATGCAGCAAATGCTCGGTGGGGTAGCCTCTACGATTCCCTTTACGGTACCGATGTAATCGACGAGGAAAACGGAGCGGAACGCAGTGGACCATATAACCCTGTCCGTGGCGAACGCGTAATCGCTTTTGGCAGGGATTTCCTGGACCGAGTAGTGCCGCTCGACTCTGGCTCTCATAAGAATGTGACTAAGTACTTTATTTCGGACGGCAATCTTGTCGCGAAACTTACCAATGGTGCGACGACTATACTTGCCGACAAATCAGATAAGCTTGTGGGATATCAGGGCCCAAGCAATTTTCCATCGGCCGTGTTGCTAATAAACAACGGGATTCACGTGGAAATTGCCATCGATAGAGAACACACAATCGGCAAGGATGATCCGGCTGGTATCTATGATCTGATACTTGAGGCTGCCGTTACTACTATCATCGATTGCGAGGATTCAGTCGCCACTGTGGATGCTGAAGACAAAGTTTCCGCATATCGCAACTGGCTGGGTCTGATGAAAGGTGACTTGACTGCAAGTTTTTCCAAAGGCTCGCAAACAGTCGAGCGCCAACTCAGTCCCGATCGTATTTATCAAACTCCGGAGGGGACGGAACTCACCTTGCCTGGCAGGAGCCTTATGTTGGTACGCAATGTTGGGCATCTCATGACCATAGACGCCATAACTGACTCTGACGGCAAACGAGTGCCCGAAGGCATTCTTGACGCAATGATTACGTCTCTGATTGCAATTCATGATTTAAAAAAGAAAAGCGGCATCCGCAATAGTCGGACGGGTTCAATTTACATCGTTAAACCGAAAATGCATGGACCGGAGGAGGTATCATTTGCCAACGATCTTTTTGCACGTGTGGAAGCCGCACTAGAGCTGCCACCGCTCACAGTAAAAATGGGGATTATGGACGAAGAACGTCGAACCACCGTCAACCTCAAAGAATGCATCCGCGCAGCTAAAGACAGAGTGGTATTCATCAACACTGGTTTCCTGGACCGTACAGGCGACGAGATGCATACATCGATGGAAGCGGGTCCGATGATCCGCAAAGGCGATATGAAGACCGCAGATTGGATGCAAGCGTATGAGGACTGGAACGTAGATATCGGTCTGGAATGTGGGCTTAAGGGTCAAGCACAAATTGGGAAAGGTATGTGGGCAATGCCCGACAAAATGGCCGATATGCTTGAAACAAAAATCGGCCACCCTCAAGCCGGCGCTTCCACGGCTTGGGTCCCTTCACCAACGGCGGCGACACTTCATGCAATGCACTACCACGAAGTCTTTGTGGCGCAATGCCAAGACGCCCTTTCATCACGTGACCGTGCAGACCTTGGACGAATTCTAACAATCCCGCAGGCGGAACGCCCAAATTGGTCACCGGAAATCATACAGCGAGAACTCGACAATAACGCCCAAGGGATATTGGGTTATGTGGTTCGTTGGGTCGACCAAGGAATTGGCTGCTCGAAAGTACCAGACATTAATAATATCGGCCTAATGGAAGATCGAGCCACTTTACGCATATCCAGTCAACATATAGCCAATTGGCTCCATCACGGTATTTGCGACGAGGAACAGGTGATGAGCACCATGAAGCGCATGGCCGCTATAGTAGACAATCAAAACGACGGCGATCCCCTATATCGCCCAATGGCCGAGAATTTCGACGGAAATATCGCTTTTCAAGCCGCATGTGACCTGATCTTCAAGGGAATTGACCAACCGAGCGGTTATACGGAGCCAATCCTGCACGAACGAAGGATCCTAGCAAAGCGTGCGTAGGGCAAAAACAAAAATTAGCTTTGGTGTGCTTCGGCCGCACCCGCGTCAACACTGCGAGTAGTAATAACCCGACACTACTCAGCGGCAAGCCTGTCTTTCAATGTTGGAAGCTCTCCGCTAATTACGTACGCTAATGTTTGCGCCACTTGTTCTGTGGTACGACAAACGGCAAGCGCAGCCGCGTCTATCTCTTTAAGTGCGTGATTTAAGTTTGGTTCGTGGACAGTGATTAATGGTTTGCCCGCTGCTGATGCCAAACCGGCATCGAAAGCAGCATTCCATTGCCGATATTTTTCGCCGAACCGCACTATCACGATATCAGCATCTCCGATAAGGGTCCGGGTCCTAATGGCGTTCATAGACGCACCTTTGCGGTCGTGCCAAAATGCGTCTGCTTCAACACCGAGAATTGCCACACCACAATCGTCGCTATCATCATGCACACATACCGGCGAGTGAAGGCGCACGGGTAAAGCGGCGTTCTCCACGTCCGAGGCGATCCTTTCACGCCAATCAGTGTGAATTTCGCCGGAAAGATAGATGTTCCAGATCCGTTGGCTCATCGTGTTATTCCTCAATCAAATGGTGTCGTTGGGCCACGCCTCGAGTAGCAGCAGTGGCTGGGGGACCTGGATTCGAACCAGGACTAAGCGGGTCAGAGCCGCTCGTTCTACCGTTAAACCATCCCCCAAAAGTCCGAATCGCGCCCTATCCGGCTGCGCCACACGCGTTTTGGAAGCTAGGTAGCCATCCGGAAGGAGTCAAGGAGGGCCGCTGGAGAAATGCAGCCGTGTAATAGTCCAGGCAAAGCGTCTCTAGATGAAATTGGAGATTGCAGATTAGCTTGCTCCGGACGGTGGAAACCCTCGAGGGATGCGATGGAAATTTCCACGATGCATTAGGGTCTTAAAGAACGGAAATGGTTTGTTCCATTTCTCGTTAGAACTTTCGATATATATACGGAAAATTATTGGCTTCTGTTAGCTCACACGGCACATAAAAGGTAGGTTTACAACCGCGAGTGCGGTCAGTCCTTAACCATAATACCAATTTAGCGCATCGCGACGTAGAGAATGGCCCAAAAAAAGCGACCCAAGAAGGCAACAAGATCACATCCTGCAAAGAACAAGCAGCAACGCAAGAAGATCGGCGTCAAACGAAAGCGTAAGCCCTCGTCCGCGCGTTGGCTCGCTCGGCAGGATAAAGATATTTATGTACATGCTGCGCAACATGAGGGGTACCGAAGTAGGGCCGCGTACAAGCTCATCGAGCTTGATGACAGATTCCATATCTTTAAGCCGGGTCAGCGCGTGGTCGATCTCGGTGCCGCTCCCGGCAGCTGGACCCAGGTCGCTGTCTCACGGGTGCATGCAGATACCCCTGGTGGCGGGCGAGTACTTGCAGTTGACCTAAAGTTCCTGGACCCGGTACGTGGCGCCCTTATCTTGACCAAAGATGTCCTTGAGGAAAACTCGATCAGTGAAATTCGTACCATACTCGAAGGCCCCGCAGACGTAGTCTTGAGCGACATGGCCGCACCGTCCACAGGTCACCGAAAAACCGACGCTTTGCGGGTAATGACACTTTGCGAGGGTGCACTAGATGTAGCAAAGACTGTGTTATCTCCGGGCGGTTGTTTTGTGGTCAAAGTCCTGAAAGTCGGTGCCGAAATAAATCTAGTCAAAAGCTTGAAGAAAGAATTTGTGGGCGTCCGGCACGCCAAACCGCCGGCAAGCCGCAGCGACTCTTCCGAGAGTTATGTCGTGGCGACCGACTTTCGAGGTTAACCAAGTATTCAACCCGGAATCCTTTCGCAAGCCCACAATATCTGTATATTGGCGCATTGCGCGCGCAGGGATATGGCATGGAGATCAACGAAGCTCTTACATTCGATGACGTCCTTATTAAACCCGCCGCTTCGGGAGTGCTACCGACTGAGGCCAATACCAGCACCCAACTAACGCGTGATGTCACGCTGAGAATACCACTGATTTCCGCAGCTATGGATACGGTAACGGAAGCCCGCCTAGCGATAGCTATGGCTCAAGCTGGCGGGTTGGGCGTAATTCACCGAAATTTAGATATGCAGTCACAGGTTGACGAAGTTCGTAAAGTTAAACGGTTTGAATCGGGCATGGTGATTAATCCAATCACGGTAACGCCTGACATGACACTGGCTGATCTATTCACCCTCAAGCAAAAACACCGAATATCTGGCTTTCCAGTCGTTGAAAAAGCCGGAGGCCGATTGGTTGGAATCGTTACCAATCGTGATGTGCGGTTTGCGACCGATCCCAAAACACCAGTTGTTAAACTGATGACTAAAGATAACTTGGTGACAGTCGGGGATCGCGTGCGTGGAGAGGAAGCCAAGCGGCTACTTCACCAGAACCGAATAGAAAAACTTTTAGTCGTCGATGGGGACTACCACTGTGTAGGCATGATCACTGTCACCGATATTGAAAAGTCGCAAGCTTACCCCGACGCGAGCAAAGACGACCAGGGCCGCCTTCGAGCGGCAGCCGCAACCGGTGTCGGAGATTCCGGCGTAGACAGGGCCCAAGCATTGATTGAAGCCGAGGCCGATGTGATCATCGTTGATACAGCGCACGGCCACTCAGATGCAGTATTGAAAACGGCAAATCGAGTCAAAAATCTGTCTAACTACACACAAATTATCGCCGGAAACGTCGCAACGGCAGGGGGTGCCCAAGCATTGATTGACGCGGGCGTGGACGCTGTGAAAATCGGTATCGGCCCAGGTTCGATATGCACCACTCGAGTGGTTGCCGGAGTAGGCGTGCCGCAATTGACCGCGCTTATGGATGTGGTGGAAACCTGTGCGAACGCGAATGTGCCCATAATCGCCGATGGCGGAATTCGCTACTCAGGAGACCTTGCCAAGGCAATTGCTGCCGGCGCCAACTGCGCCATGATTGGGTCTCTTCTTGCCGGCACTGAGGAAAGTCCAGGCGAGGTGTACCTCTACCAAGGCCGGAGCTATAAATCATATCGCGGCATGGGCTCCCTAGGGGCAATGGCACGGGGCTCCGCTGATCGTTACTTCCAACAGGAAATCGCTGATTCTCTAAAGCTTGTGCCGGAAGGGATCGAAGGTCGAGTGCCATTCAAGGGACCTGTTGAAAATGTACTAAATCAGTTGGTTGGCGGCCTAAGAGCAGCAATGGGCTACACAGGAAACGCCACCATTTCCAGCATGAGATCTAACTGCACTTTCATTCGAGTTAGCGATGCTGGAATCCGCGAAAGCCACGTTCATGATGTGGCAATTACCCGGGAAGCCCCAAACTACCAGCCAAAACTATAGCGACCTAGTTATGCAGCAGCCACAATGACGCCAGCAGCGCGCCTGCAGGCTACGATCGAGTCGTTGAGTGATCTTGAAGAGAGTGGCAATCCCGCCAGCCACATAGTTTCGCGGTATCTGCGCAAACGGCGTTATATAGGCGCAAAGGACAGAAGCACCATCAGAAACAGCGCATTCGATATCATACGGGATCAGTTCCACCTCGATTTGCAGATACGTAACGCAGGGGCAAAACCCACGCCTCGGTCACGGGCACTTGCAAACATCCTGATTGGTGGCAACTCACTCGATGAGATAGCTTTGCTTTGCACAGGCCACCGCTACTCACCTCCGAAACTTACTGAACCCGAAAAAATATGGCTGTTGACCTTGACTAAAATTTCAAAGGTCACGGCCCAAGCGCGACCCAACTGGGTGCGTGGCAATTATCCCTCATGGCTTGAGCCAGAATTATGGAGAAGTTTTGGTGGCGACGTTATGTCCGAGATGGTAGCGCTGGACTCGCCAGCCCCAACCGACCTAAGAGTCAACGAGGCCAAAGCAAACCGAAAACAGGTCCTTAAAACACTGCACTCACAGGGGTTTAAGGCGGAACCCACATCATTTGCGGCGAACGGTATTCGTTTGTTCAACCGACCAGCTATCACTTCTAGCGAGGCCTATCGAAATGGCCTGATTGAATTACAAGATGAGGGAGCACAGCTAATAGCGAACTTAGTTGATGTAGAACCCGGCCACTGTGTGATTGACTTTTGCGCCGGAGCTGGAGGGAAGACTTTGGCCCTAGCTCCAAAAATCGGCAAGCGGGGCCAACTCATTGCATGTGACACAGACTCTGCGCGACTTAATAAAATAAAACCACGACTTAAACGAGCGGGAGTTCGCCATGTGGAAACACGTGTGCTTACAGACGATGACGCCTGGCTGACAAAAGCAAAAGGGACCGCCGACCGAGTTTTGCTTGATGTGCCCTGTAGCGGCACGGGAGCATGGCGTCGAGACCCGGACGCCCGGCATCGATTGACGCCCACCCTTCTGGCAAACTATGTGGTAAAACAGCAAGTCATCCTTGACCTCGCTTGCCACTTAGTTAGACCAGGTGGGCGCCTGATTTATGCCACTTGCTCGGTCCTAGCGTCAGAAAACAAGGACCAGATCGAACGTTTTCTTCACATGTGGGGCAATTTCTCAGTTAGCCCAGTAGGCCCAATTTGGCGCAAAACGGTGGGCGCAAACGGTGCGCCAGATGAAAGCATGCTCCAACTCACCCCCAAGCGCCATGGTGTTGATGGGTTTTTCCTGGCCGTCTTAACACGAACCAGATAGGTGCACGTATCAAATTCACAAGTAAACGTACAAGGTCTGTTATGGTTAACCATAACAGGCTATTTATGCTCTTACATGTTTAGCTTGAAATACATTACACGGCTGGCTTGCAGCGGAGCGTTCTTCGCAACCGTGATGGTCGGGCACTCCACACCTGCCAAAGCCGACTGCTTACTACCGACTGGATGCGACGACCAACCCGTCGCTGCGCCGAAAACCACCCCAGCTGGAACTACAGCGTTTGCCCGGGCCGTCGCCTCACTGGAAGAAGGCCATTACGAAGAAGCAATTGATGCCCTCTTTGTAATTGTTGGGGAAGACCCGGAAAACGCCGACATTTTTAATCAACTTGGCTATGCCAATTCCCAGCTTCAGAACTACGACCAGGCACTTACTTTTTACCACCGCGCACTTAACATCGATCCTGAGCACGCAGGTGCTCATGCCTATATTGGCAAGGTCTATCTAGAAATAGGCGATCTAACAATGGCGCGGCATCATTTAGGTCAGCTTGACCTAATTTGTCTGTATGGCTGTGAACCTTTCTATAGTTTGAAGGAAGCAATTTCACTGTATCGTGCCAATCAGAGCGGTTAAGCCGTTGAACAACACGTTTGAAGCTGTCAGTACCGGTCTTAAAAACCGTATTCTGATTATCGACTTCGGATCACAAGTGACCCAACTGATCGCACGACGGTTGCGAGAGGCCGGCGTCTATTGTGAGATCATCCCATTCTCCTCCGCAGAGAGCAAACTTGACACTTTCTCCCCCCAAGGCGTCATTTTATCCGGCGGCCCATCCTCAGTACTCGGAACCGAAGCGCCGAAAGCACCCGATAAATTGTTCACTATGGGCATTCCGGTGCTCGGAATCTGTTATGGCCAACAAACAATGTGCGCACAACTCGGTGGCCATGCAGAAACCACCGACGAACGCGAGTTTGGGCGAGCCCAAATTGATGTGATCAGAGGTTGCAGCCTGTTCACAGGGATCTGGGATCCCGGGGACCAAGCGTCGGTATGGATGAGCCATGGCGACCGTGTTATGGAGATGCCTCCTGGGTTTAACGTCGTAGCAAAGAGCGAGGGCGCACCATTTGCGGCAATTGCCGACGACGAGCGACGCTTCTTTGGCCTGCAGTTCCATCCCGAGGTCATTCATACACCAGATGGCGCCAATCTCTTGCGCGCATTTGCGCTCAAAGTTGCAAATTGCTCCGGCGACTGGTCGATGAACACCTTTCGAGCAGAAGCAATTGAAAACATACGCACTCAAGTAGGCAACGGCCGTGTAATTTGCGGTCTATCAGGCGGTGTGGATTCGTCTGTTGCGGCTGTACTAATCCACCAAGCAATTGGTGACCAACTGACCTGCGTGTTGGTGGATCACGGTCTGATGCGAACTGGTGAGGCAAATGATGTCGTCGAACTGTTCCGCGAGCGCTTTAACATACCTCTGATCCATCGTGATGCCAGCCAGCTTTTTCTTAGTGAATTAAATGGCGTGAGCGACCCAGAAGAAAAGAGAAAAGTTATTGGGAACACATTTATCAATGTTTTTGAAGAAGAAGCAAACAAGTTGGGAGGCACAGATTTTCTGGCCCAAGGCACGCTTTATCCGGATGTCATAGAGTCCGTGTCATTTACTGGTGGGCCGAGCGGAACAATTAAGTCGCACCACAACGTCGGAGGCCTACCGGACCGCATGCGATTGAAATTGCTGGAACCCCTGCGCGAACTATTCAAAGACGAAGTCCGAAATCTTGGTGTTGAGTTGCGACTACCAGACTACATGGTCGGACGACACCCCTTTCCCGGCCCTGGCTTAGCAATTCGCATTCCCGGCCCGGTTGGTCAAGAACAGATAACTATCCTCCGACAGGCCGATGATATATATCTCGACGAAATTCGAGTTGCAGGCCTTTACAATGAAATTTGGCAGGCCTTCTGCATACTTCTGCCAGTTAAGTCGGTCGGTGTAATGGGGGACAGCCGTACTTACGAATATGTCTGTGCGCTGCGCGCAGTAACCTCAACAGATGGAATGACGGCTGATTACTTTCCGTTCAGCCACGATTTTTTAGGACAGGTAGCACGC
>PTKE01000087.1 GCA_002937585.1 Alphaproteobacteria bacterium MarineAlpha9_Bin6
AGATGTACATCTGCCGCAGCAAGCGCGTCAGCAGCCTTTTTGCGAGTTTGCTCGGCCGTGGCACATAGCACCAGCAAGCTTTCCCGTCGACTTTTCAATTCAGTTGGCCGCGCACGCAGACTCTCCAACTCTCGCTCCAACACCGCGCGACGCAAAACCAAGGACTCGATTTGACTCTCCGCCCCCTCGTCGCGGTGTTGCCAAAGCAAGGCCTCCTCTTCAATCGCAACTATCCGACGAGAACGCGTTTGTTGATCTCGGAACAGTTTTTCTTGACTGCGTAATTGTTCTTCCAACTTCTGACGTTGATCCGCCAGTGAAGCGCGTTCTTCTTCCAATAGAGTGCGTGCCTCACTCAAGTCGGGTAAAGCTTTGATTTCTTCGTCAAGAGTAGATTTCTCTGTTTCTGCCTCGATCCGATCCGCATTTAGCTGATCTAAAATATTAGTAAGCACTTGAAGTCGCGCACGATCATCTGCCACTGTCTCAACTGCAGATGCAAACGCTTCACGTGCCCCTGCAAGCTCCTGGTCTGCCGATACGGATGCTGCCCGCGCTTCCGATTCAGCATCTCGCGCCGCAGTGGCCATTTTACGTACTTTTCCTAGAGTTGTTTCCACGACCTGATGGTTCTGGGTTAATTCTGAAAGCTGAGCGTTAATTTCCCCCAGCGTGCTCTGCAAGGACATCAGACGACTACGTTGGCGGAGCCGAGTGGCCGATGTTGACGCGTTGGCCAAAATCGAAAAACCGTCCCAACGCCACATGTCGCCGGCGAGGCTGACCAACCTTTGACCGTGGACAAGTTTACGGGCTAAGCGCCGACCTTCCTCCGCATCATCGACCAGCCCGATTTGCCCTAATCGGAGAGCAAGCGCTTCAGGTGCGTCGACGAAATCCGAGAGCAAACTAACTCCTTCCGGCATGGTCTGAGGCGCACCCTCCATTTGCACCAATCGCCACGAAGCCGGCGCACCTTCATCGAGTGACGCAGACAAGTCATCACCCAGAGCCGCTCCGAGCGCAGTTTCATAGCCAGGGATAACTATCAATTGATCAAATACAACCGCCGCCTTACTAACTGAACCAACTTCATCGTCAGCATGGCTTTGGTGAACGTTAATTGCCTCGGTTAGTGCTTCAATTTCTGCCACTAAACGGGTTCGTTGCGCGTCCGCAGCCATCAGCAATTGACTGCTTTCACGTTCAGCTTTTTGTGTCAATTCTAGTTCTTGTTCATCCACGTCCCTTGCTCGGGCCACTTTATGAAGAACCTTACGGAGTTGATCAGCCTCCTCTTGCATCGACTCAACCCTTTGACGCTCACCCGGTTCAGCCAAATGTACGCAACGACGTTTGATCTCTACTTGTTCAACTGCAATATCTTTGGCTCGCAGCGTCAAGCGGGACAATCGGTCCTCCACCTTCGCGCGCCGCTGATCTAAACCCCGACGGGTAATACGAGCTGCCGCCGCTTGCTCAGTTAGCGCGGCAACCGTAGCCTCCAGCCCACCCACCACCTTTCGAACCGCGAGCACCTTCGCCGCGGCTTCATCGAGAAAATCAGCGTCGTTAGTCTTGTGTTCAAGAAGTTCTTCAGCTTCCGCTGTTAGATTCGCCAACTGTGTCCCGGCATCGCTGCGCAGCGTTTGTTCCCGCTCAACGTCGGAAAGGAGCACTTCTATTTGCGCTTTTGCACTGTCTGCCCGTTCCCCAATACGCTGCGTTTCGTCATCAAGTCGCTCACCTTCAATCGTGAGGCGCTGGACATTCGCCGCCTCTTCAGACTCCTGACGTCGTAAATTCGGCAACACTGCTGCTACATTGGTTTGCTCAGTCGCAGCTGCAGTCGCCTTCTGCGCTCGTTCCAAAACCTCCCTCTCGATCTCAGTTAGTTGAGACCTCGTTTCCTGTACTTCGAAATCAGCCTTTGCCCAGCGACTATAGAGCAGCATCGCCTCGGCCTTGCGAATGCGACCACTCAAGCTTCGGTAACGCGAAGCCTGACGGACTTGTCGCTTGAGCCCTTGGAGTTGAGCCTGAAGCGCTAATAGCACGTCATCCAGTCGCTCAACATTACCTTCGGCCGCACACAACCGCAGTTCGGCCTCGTGTCGGCGCGAATGCAACCCCGTTATTCCAGCAGCTTCCTCAAGCAAGTGGCGTCGTTGATCGGGTTTTGCATTAATAATTGCACCAATCTGGCCTTGGTTAACGATTGCGGTCGAACGCGCGCCAGTAGCTGCATCCGCGAATAAAAGCTGCAAGTCACGCGCACGCACTTCCTTTGAATTGATCCGGAATGATGACCCCACACCTCGCCGAATATGGCGAGACACAGTTATGGGATTTCCATCGTTGTAGACAGCAGGAGCGTCACGGTCTGGATTTTCAAGGTGTAGTTCGACAGTGGCATTATTGCGCCCTGGCCGCAAAGCGGTACCAGAAAAAATCACGTCGTCCATCTCAGCACCACGAATTTGTTTGGCGGAGGTCTCGCCCATCACCCAGCGCAAAGCCTCGACAAGGTTCGATTTGCCGCAACCATTAGGACCAACAATGCCTGTGAGCCCGGGCTCAATTAATAGCTCCGTCGGATCGACGAAGGACTTAAAGCCGTTGAGCTTGAGACTTGAGAAATGCACGCTGTTAGCCTTGCTCGGCCACCCGCCATACCCATGATGGGCACTTCATCCGGACCGCAAACCCAATATATCGTGTATTGACCCTAAATCACCACTAAATAACGGCTCTCAGCACCAAAATTTTTGGCAGCCCCCATAAATAGCGCTAGCCGTGTCATCGGCTGGCGGCAGCAATTAAGTCGGTGAGTCTTTCTTCGCTCGGAACGCCTGTTATGAGTGTATCACCGATAGCGAAACTAGGTGTCGATTCTATGTCGTACTGATTCTGCGAATCGAGCCGAGACTGAATGATCTGGTCAGCCAGAGCTTCATCCCTCATGCAGCTCTCAAAGCGGCTTTTACCCATACCGGCAAGCTGAGCCAACGAGGCCAAACCTTGTTCAGTAGGTTCAGTAAATGCCCAATTTTCCTGGCGCTCAAATAACAGACCCAGATAAGCAAAATACTGACGTGGATCAGCGCAATGCGCAACCATTGACCCTAGAAGGGCTGCGCGGTTCAAAGGAAAATCGCGAAAAATAAATCGTACTTTCCCTGTGTCGATAAAGTTCTTCTTAAGCCATGGAAAACGTTCCTTGTGGAAGACAGCACAGTGGGGGCAGCTCAATGATGCAAACTCAATGATCGTAACCGGCGCATCCAAATCCCCGAGGACAGGTTCGTCTAGCGCATTGGCCGAAGGCCCCGAGGTGAAACAAAACACAATCACGAAAGTCGATAAAACTAATTTTAGAGGCATTGATTTTCCGGTGCAGGCTAAAAGCAATTGTACAACATTAAGGTCGGAGTGCAGTCCACTCAAGTAGCAACTCCGTGCGGAAGCGGACCTTGACGAATCGCGATCCGTACGACTGCGCGATACCCAAAGTGGGTAGCGATGCGCTCCAGAAGCTGTGGTTCAAGATGTTGTATTTCAAGTGCGATCGGTCCATCAACTCGCAGCGTTAACACACCATCGCGGGAAATCTTTTCCGGACAACTTTTTGCAGCCATTTCTACACCGACAATATCAGTCCAATCGGTCAAGATCGAGGCCTGGTGGAATCCTCGGTCGCGAAATGCTGCGCGGGTTAGTTTCGGCACCATTTGAGATAAACGCAGGGTTCTTGACGGCATGAATAAGGCCTTTAGTCGCCAGCGAGTCGGCTTCGGATCCAATACTGACTAAGATAGGCGATGCATAATGAATAAACCTGAAAATGGCACGATGCTAGGGCGAAGTACAGCCGGCCGGAACGATAGGACTGCAAGCCTGTTGCTTGATTGGTATGATAGGCATAGACGTCTTTTACCCTGGCGCGCGGTACCTGGTGAGAAACCCGACGTTTACCGAATATGGTTAAGCGAGATCATGTTGCAACAAACAAAAGTTGCGACCGTGCGCTCCTTTTACCGAAATTTCATAGTAAAATGGCCGACTTTAACCCAATTGGCAAAAGCGAAACGCACTGACGTTTTGCGACTCTGGGCGGGTCTTGGATATTATGCGCGAGCACGAAACCTTTATGCTTGTGCACAAGTAGTGATGGGCCAATACGGTGGCAATTTTCCAGATACAGAGGAGAATTTACGCTCACTGCCTGGGATTGGTTCGTACACTGCAGCTGCAATAACGGCTATCGCTTATAACCAATGGGCCGTAGTAGTTGATGGAAATGTGGAACGGGTACTGGCACGGCTTTATACTGTCGAAAAACCTATAGTCGAAACTCGGCCCCTGTTACGCCAACTAGCTACCCGTCTTACTCCTCAAGATCGTCCAGGAGATTATGCCCAAGCGATAATGGATTTAGGCGCACTCATTTGCACACCGCGTTCCCCAAAGTGCGTCGAGTGTCCATGGACACGGCTTTGCAAAGCGCACAGCACAGGCACACCCGAATGTTGGCCACGAAAAAAAACCAAGGCCAAGAAACCCCGGCGTTATGGCGTTGCCTTTTGGATTGAACGTTCTGACGGCGCAGTCATACTTCGCCGTAGACCTGACAAAGGCATACTTGGCGGCATGACGGAGATCCCTACTTCAGTATGGTACGATCATCCTTTGTCAGAGCGTTCTGTTCGTGCTCAGTCGCCAATAAAGACTCACTGGGAAACGATTCCCGGTTTGGTTCGCCACAGTTTTACTCACTTTAATTTGGAGCTAACTATACTTACCGCAGAGGCGGAGAGAACACCAAAGGACGCCTTCTGGTGCCCTAAGCGGAAAATCAAATCGGAAGCTTTACCCAGCCTAATGCGTAAAGTAGTCGCGCTTGTTCAAACGGCGCAAAACAGCTCATAACATCTATAGCTTAACGGGCCTCCGCCGGCACAA
Organism: Alphaproteobacteria bacterium MarineAlpha9_Bin6; assembly: GCA_002937585.1. Taxonomy (GTDB): domain Bacteria; phylum Pseudomonadota; class Alphaproteobacteria; order UBA7887; family UBA7887. The sequence continues at coordinate 4,963 of PTKE01000087.1, forward strand.
TCTCAGCTCTTACTTTCTGACGTAAGAGGTCAATTGGACACAACTTGCCACGATCATCGTAAAACCAGAATGCCCAACCATTACAACTCGGGGCACCCTGCAGGGCTGCTGCAACGCCATGAATTGAACCGGTGACATCTCCCGCAACCAGGGAGCCATCTGCACGCACCTTAGCTCTTAGTCGCCGACTATGATCATAAAGGATGGCGCCAGGAGACAACAATCCCCGTTCAATCAAATTACCGAACGGCACTCGCGGTAAAGACCTTTTGGACGGCGTCGTCTGCAGCTCTCGAATACTTCTTGGTTTAACCTGGGCTAATCGTTCCCGTGCCAAAGCCACATAATTTGGATCTAATTCTATTCCCAAGTATCGCCGACCGAGTTTCTTGGCAACCACACCTGTAGTGCCAGTGCCAAAAAAAGGATCTAACACTAGATCCGTAGTGTTAGTGCTTGCGAGCAATACCCGATAGAGCAACGATTCAGGCTTTTGCGTTGGATGAGCCTTTTGATCACCTTGACGCAACCGTTCTCGGCCAGTGCAGATCGGTAGTGACCAGTCTGACCGCATTTGCACGTCTTCGTTTAGCATCTTCATGGCTTGATAATTAAAAGTGTAGTGCTTCTGTTCCTTACTCTTTGCACACCAAATTAACGTCTCATGAGCGTTGGTAAAACGCCGGCCACGGAAATTAGGCATTGGATTGGTTTTTCGCCAGATTACATCATTGAGAATCCAGTAACCAAGATCCTGAAGTACGCTGCCTATCCGGAAGATGTTATGGTAGCTGCCAATCACCCAAAGACTGCCGCGATCTGAGAGCAACCGACGGGCACCCGACAACCACGCGTGAGTGAATTCATCATATTCAGCAAAACTATCGAAACGGTCCCAGTCTTCGGTGACACCGTCAACTATGCTATCATTGGGACGTCGCAAGTCCCCCGGTAACTGTAAATTGTAAGGGGGATCGGCAAAAACCAAGTCCACCGAACCCGGTTCTAGGTTCTCCATAGCCGATACGCAATCTCCGGTCAGAATCCGCCCGTGAGGAAAATCGTCGAACGACTCACCATCCCTTGGCATGAGTCCCCCTTGTGACTCAATGGACTGCTGATCCCATCTTCGATGGAATCTGCAGCAAATTGTATAGCTCCTTGAATCCTAGACTTTTAGTGTGATCTGACGCAAGTGTCGGACAAAACATCTAGCTCAGCTATAACGACCGGAGCATGCGGCTAACGCTTAATTAGTTGACCGTGAAGCACGGACCACAGGAGCAAAACTTCGGCGATGATGCGGGGTTACACCGTGGGAGGCCAGCGCCGCAAGGTGCTCAGAAGTGCCATAGCCGGCATTGTGCTCCCAACCATAACCCGGGTAGGCACGTGCTAGGTCCATCATCAGATGATCGCGGGTTACCTTGGCTACAATTGAGGCGGCGGCAATCGACAAGGAGAGTCGATCACCACCAATCACCGTGTGTGCACTACAGTCAAGTTTCGGCGAATGGTTGCCATCGACCAAGGCCACCGATGGCGCTGGTGTCAAATTATCAACCGCCCGCCCCATGGCTGCCAACGTCGCGTTTAAAATATTAATTTTGTCAATTTCCTCCACCTCAGAAAAACCAACCGCAATCGCTGCCTGAGTAGTGATTTTCCGAAACAGATGTTCTCGCTTTACTTGCGTTAAAAGCTTTGAATCGGTGATTCCATCCGGGGTTCGATCCTGATCAAGAATCACTGCTGCAGCTACTACAGGACCTGCTAGTGACCCGCGACCAGCCTCGTCGATACCACAAATCAATCCTCTGAATTGAGTTTCAATTGAAAAATTAGGTCGCGGACGCTTCACCACCATGACCACTAAACTATACGCCAATCGTAAGACCTTAGAAAAGTTCCGCTTGATCATCCGGAACACGGAAACGTGAACAATCCAGAGTAGCGCGTTCAGTATTTAAACCAAGACGCCGAACAGCACCGGCGTAACGATCAGAGTTCATCTGTGCATACGCGCCAGACCCCCTTTGGCGCACACCAAAACTTGAATTATAATTCCGACCCCCATGAACTTCACGCACCAGAGTCATGACTTGCAACGCCTTGTAGGGCTCATGAATTGCCAGCCACTCCGAGACAAGATCTTTTACCTCATGAGGTAGACGCAAAACCACATATCCACATTCACGCGCCCCAGCTCTCGCTGAAGCCTCCAGCACCGACTCGATCTCCGTATCGGTTAACCCCGCGGGATCACAGGGGCGACCAATACTCCCGTCGGTATCCCTACCTCGCTCAGTTCACGCACAACGCTTAATCTCCGCTCAGGTGTTGATGCACGAGGTTCCAATTTATTCGCCAATCGGCGACTCAGCGTTGTCACGGAAAGAAACACTTTGACTAATTTACGCTTGGCCATATTTGCCGGCAAATTCAAGTCACGGGTAACAGAGGCCGATTTGGTGACTATGCGCACCGGATGGTTGAATTCAGATAGTACCTCCAACACTGAACGGGTGGTTTTTGTAGTCCGCTCAATCGGCTGATACGGATCCGTGTTCGTTCCCAGCGCAATCATCTTACAATTGTATCCTGGCCGAGACAGTTCACGGAGCAGGAGGTTCGCAGCGTGGGGCTTAGCAAAAATCAGGCTTTCAAAATTTTGCCCAGGAGACAAACCCCAATGGCTGTGGGAAGGTCGCGCATAGCAGTACACGCAACCGTGCTCGCAACCCAAATACGTATTAATCGACCGATCAAATCCCAAGTCCGGAGACTCATTTGTGGTAATAATACTACGGCAGGAATCCAGCTCTACTTTTGTTCGTAGCCTGGACAAGCCCTGCTCTGTACCAAACCAGCCATCCTCCATGGGAATCCGGGTTAGTTTCTCGAATCTCCCCGGCCTGTTTGTAGCCGCTCCACGACCATTCCGCGCGCTATGTACGGGCTCATTCACCATCCCCAAAGAGTAAGGAAAGAATGGGACAAAACAAGAACCTTTTTCTACGATGATAGCAGCATAACCATGCTATAGGATCCACCATAGATATGGAGCCATACCGAAATTTGCCACAAACTGGAACCAACCCGCCTCTGAGCGCGGTCATACCTACCCTAAACGAAGGCAATAATTTAAGAGCCTGCCTGAACGTACTTGCGGGAGGAGTAGCAGAGTTGATCGTTGTTGATGGCGGCTCATGTGACCACACAGAGTCCGTTGCATCGCACTTTAATGCTCGTTGGATTAAAGCCAGTAAGGGTCGCGGGTCTCAGCTTGCTGCAGGGGGAACCGCAGCCACTGGCGAATGGATCATATTCATCCATGCTGACACCATACTTGAAAAGGGGTGGCAAAAACCCGTCTCAAAATTCATCAATGAGATTGGCGAAAAAGAGATTGCCGGAGTCTTTTGTTATCGAAACGACCTCAACCACATCGGAGGCAAATTCCTGGAACAGTGCGTCGCATGGCGAACTGCGTTGGGACTACCATATGGTGACCAATGCCTATTGATCGGGCGACGATACTACAATCGCTTGGGTGGCTTCCAAGACATGCCCATTATGGAAGACGTCGATTTGGTCCGGCGGATCGGCCGGCAGCGACTCCGCGTTATTCCAGTAGCAGCAACCACTTCTGGCATTCGTTATCGTCACCTTAGCATTTTCAGCCGGAGTCTTAGAAATATCGTCTGCCTCGCACTTTACTTTGCTGGTCTGCCGCCTCGGCTGATTGCGAAGCTTTATGAGTAAAACCGGGACGAAATGCTGCCCAAACATTTGCTGATCTTTGCGAAAGCTCCCCGTCAAGGGGCGGCCAAAACCCGTCTCTCGGCTGAACTTGGGCGAGCCACAGCGTGCCAAATTTCACGCACCATCGCCTACACAGTAATCAAGCGTTTAAGCAACGACACGCGCTGGACCTGCGTACTAGCGGTGACACCTGACCAATTCACGCATGTTGGCCGTTTTTGGCCACATGCTGCAAAGAGAGTTGCCCAAGGTCGCGGGGACCTCGGTGTCCGCATGGCACGTCCCGTCCGAGAGCTACCGCCTGGGCCGGTAGTGATGGTAGGAAGCGATATACCAGGTCTTGAAAAGGCACATATTGTGGATGCATTCCGCACTCTTGGTAGGGCTCATTTTGTATTTGGCCCTGCTCTCGACGGCGGTTATTGGCTTATCGGTATGCGTCGTCGCCCAACAGCAGTAGCACCATTCCCCAACGTAAATTGGTCTAGT
>PTKE01000088.1 GCA_002937585.1 Alphaproteobacteria bacterium MarineAlpha9_Bin6
ACCCGTTGCCGATGCAATGCGCACTCGTTGCGCAGGCGGAGCTGATCGAATAACTCAGCCCGCGCATCCCAAACGCGGTCGACATGTTGGCCGACAGGGTCGAGCACATGGCTTTCGGGACGGCGTACGGGCCGACCCGCTTAGGACTTTTCTCGCGCGCGATGTCGGCGGCCTCGATCTGGGCGGAAGTCGACGGCCCGCCCGAGCCCATCACCAGGCCGGTGCGCTCGTCGCGGATGTCCCTGTCGTCGAGGCCCGAATCGACGATCGCCTGGGTCATGGCGATGTAATTGTAGGCCGCACCGTCACCCATGAAGCGCCGCAACTTACGGTCGATATGGTTGTCGAAATCGACGTCCGGCGCACCGTGGACATGGGAGCGAAAGCCCATTTCCTCATAGGTATCGCAATGGACAATGCCCGAGCGACCTTCGCGCAGGCTTGTTGTAACTTCGGCGGCATCCGCGCCTATGGGGGAGACGATGCCGAGGCCGGTAACGGCGACGCGGCGCAGGCTGTTCACACTCATCAGTCAGACTTTTCGCTGGGGGGAAACAGGCCAACCCGCAGGCCCTGGGCAGTGTAGACCCGCTCGCCATCGAGTTCAGCATAGCCGTCGGCAATCGCCAGCGCAAAGCCGCGCTTGATAACCTTCTTCACGTCAATGTGGTAGCGGAGAATTTCACCGTCGGGTTTGACCTCGCCGGCGAACTTCACTTCGCCGACCGACAGAGCGCGGCCCGGTCCCGGCAAGTCGAGCCACCCGAGAAAGAAACCGAGCATCTGCCACAGCGCATCCAGGCCAAGGCAGCCCGGCATGACCGGATCGCCCTCAAAATGGCAGTCGTAGAACCAGAGGTCCTTTTTAACCTCCATCTCGGCGACGATCAGTCCTCGGCCATGCTCACCACCATCCGACGAAATCTCCGCAATCCGGTCGAACATTAGCATCGGCGGCAACGGCAATTGTGCATTGCCCGGCCCAAACAACTCGCCATGCCCGCAGCGCAACAGATCAGCACGGCCATAAGTTGACTTTTTCCAATCCGAAGCACGTGCGCCGGTCGCTTTTTTTGCAGTGTCCACCGACTACCCGGCTCCATTTCCAGTCTTAGTTTTGGACATTCGCCAATACCCTGCGGTTAGTGCCGCCTACCAATAAGTATATGGAGGTATTCGGGAGAAAAGACCACCCTTACGGGCTGAATCTTCATAATCCAGCTTTAAAGACTTGGCGCGACCACTTTCATTAGGTCGCCAAGTCTAACGATTAGGTGGTGCGATAGCCCGCGCCGGAATGTTTCCAACGCGGCTTATAGTCGTAATTAAGCGCCTATCTGTGCCGGCTGGTCTTTTGTTCGATATGCGCGCTTACCATATTTCCCCCTGGGTACATACTGTTGGCCCCCGCTGTACAAACAAGTTGCTACCTCTGAAAGGTAGCGATTTTCGACCACGAAATCTCCTTAACGGAACACCTGACTTAGCCGGCGCCTTGATCAACGGACCCATCGTCGATAGGAGCACCTGTCTGCTGGTCAACAGACTTCATGCTCAGTCGGACCTTACCTCTATCGTCAACGGCCAAAACCTTTACTTTCACCTTGTCGCCTTCCCGGACAACATCCGTCACCGCAGGCACGCGGCGTGATGCCAGCTCGCTGATATGAACCAAACCGTCACGGTTGCCAATGAAATTAACGAAAGCCCCAAAATCAACCGTCTTGACCACAGTCCCGTCATAAATCAGCCCAATCTCAGGCTCAGCGACAATATCTTTAATCCACTTTATTGCTGCTTCACCAGCGGCTGACGAAGTAGCTGCAACTTTTATAGTGCCGTCATCTTCTATGTCGATCTTTGCACCGGTTTCTTCAGTAATTTCGCGAATTACTTTTCCACCGGTACCAATAACCTCACGGATCTTGTCTTTGGGAACGGTAATGGTGGTAATTCGTGGTGCGTGCTCGTTAACAGTTTCGCGGGAACGATCAATCGATTTAGCCATTTCATTCAAAATGTGGAGCCGACCATCACGCGCTTGCGCAAGCGCAATACCCATAATTTCTTCGGTGATGCCGGTAATCTTTATGTCCATCTGCAACGAAGTCACCCCGTTCTCAGTTCCTGCAACTTTGAAATCCATGTCTCCAAGATGATCTTCGTCTCCAAGGATGTCACTTAGCACCACAAATTCGTCACCTTCCTTGATCAATCCCATGGCGATGCCGGCTACCGGACGAGTTATCGGCACACCCGCATCCATCAGAGAAAGAGAGGTACCGCATACTGTGGCCATCGACGATGAGCCATTAGATTCTGTTATCTCCGAGACCACACGAACAGTATAAGGAAAGTCATCTTTTCTCGGCATCAGCGGGCGTATGGCCCTCCAAGCAAGCTTACCATGGCCAATTTCGCGTCGTCCTGGTGGGCGCATAAATGACGCCTCGCCAACTGAATATGGCGGGAAATTGTAATGCAACATAAAATGCTGCCGGTATTCTCCCTCCAATGCATCCATGATCTGCTCATCTTGGCCTGTTCCAAGTGTGGTCACCACGAGAGCTTGGGTCTCGCCGCGAGTAAACAACGCTGAGCCATGTGCCATGGGCAAAACCCCGACCTCGGCACTAATGGGGCGCACCGTTTTTGTATCGCGCCCATCTATACGTTGGCCGGTTGCAAGCACTTGAGTCCGAACGATAGTTTTTTCGAGTTTCTTGACCCCATTGCCGACCTCGGCGGGATCCAACTCCTCTTTCGACGCGACCTCAGACATACGAATGCGAATTTTGTCGAGCTTCTCTACTCTGACCTGTTTGGCACTTTCGGCGTATGCCTCCCGCAATTCCTCTTCAAAGGACGTGGTCACTCGCACCAATTTTTCATCGGGTACCGAGTTCTCCGCCACCTCCCAGGGTTCCTTAGCGCAGGCTTCGGCGAGTTCGATTATCAAGTTAATCACCGGCTGCATTTCCTTGTGACCATAGGTCACAGCACCCAACATAACCTCCTCAGATAACTCTGCAGCCTCAGATTCTACCATAAGCACGGCACTATCCGCTCCGGCAACGACTAGGTCTAGTTTACTAGCCTCAAGTTGGTCGGGCGTCGGGTTAATAGCATATGCACCATCGATGTAACCAACGCGGGCACCAGCAATTGGGCCCAAAAACGGTATCCCCGATATAGTAAGCGCCGCAGAGGCGCCTATCATTGCGACAATATCGGGATCATTTTCTAAATCGTGCGAAAGCACGGTACAAATCACCTGGGTTTCGTTACGAAATCCATCAGCAAACATTGGTCTAATCGGGCGATCAATCAAACGAGAAGTTAGTGTCTCCTTTTCATTCGGTCGCCCTTCTCGTTTAAAAAACCCGCCTGGAATTTTTCCAGCAGCAAATGTCTTTTCCTGGTAATTGACAGTGAGGGGAAAAAAATCGATGCCGTCTCTCGGCACCTTTTGTGCCACCGCTGTGCACAAAACAGCGGTATCACCATAGCTTGCTAATACCGCGCCATCAGCCTGCCGCGCAATGCGGCCAGTTTCCAGAATCAGGCGTCGTCCACCCCAATCAACTTCTTTACGATTTATATCGAACATCTTTTATTCCTTCCAAATCAAACCCGTTGTGGTCCTATACCAACACCGGGCCGATGACATACGTGCTTGTCATCGCGTTGCTCAATGGGACTTTGCCCCCACTCTCGATCAGGCACGAATTTTGACCCTACTGACGTATGGCTCGATGAGCCAAACGCTAACCTTCCGCGGGAATAAACCATGCGTTACGACGGTTTTCCTAGACGGGTACTAGCTGGTAGGTAATGACCGACATTCACCCTCCAAGATCCGTGTTGAAACATACCCTGCGCTGGTGAAATCGTAACGGTATAGCTTTACCTACGGAGGTTAAGTCGCTCAATTAATTTTTGGTATCTGTCTTGATCCTTGCTTTTCAGATAATCAAGCAGACGCCGGCGTTTACTGACCATCATCAACAATCCTCTACGCGAGTGAACATCCTTTTTGTGCGCCTTGAAATGTTCGGTGAGATTGCTAATTCGTTCGGTCAGCACGGCCACCTGTACTTCTGGCGATCCCGTGTCGTCGGACTTCTGCGCAAATTCTCCAATTAACTCAACTTTCCGCTCACCGGTAATCGACATGTTTTGGCCTCAGCTCCTTTTCCGCCCGAAATTGATCAGGTGGAGAAATTAAACACCCGTTTAGGGCGAATTTGGCCCGACCGGAACTCTACCAGCGCCACAGGATGTGCACCGAACACCGCGCACAACACTTTTGACGCCTCAATACGAACCCCGTCGCCATCGACCGGCGCACGTAACAAAGTTACGGCTTGACCCTTTTGCAACCGTGCTGCTTGTTCAGCATTGATGCACAAATTTGGTACCCCGGCCAAGCCTTTGATCAACGGCGATAGCCGTTCGGTAAGCGCCGCACTATCGTTGAGCCTTCCCAATTCGGCAAGCGAAATCGCTTTCTCCAGGGTAAACGGCCCAACTCTTGTTCGCCTTAGCTCACTAATGTGACCTTCGGTGCCAAGCTTTAATGCGAGATCCCGTGCCAGTGCACGTACATAACCGCCTTTCCCGCATTCAAGTTCAAACAGCGAGTGATCCACACCTAATACCTCAATCAGTTTTAAGCGCTGGATCAGGATCGGACGCGGAATCAGCTCTACCTCTTGATCAGCCCTCGCTAAATCGTAGGCGCGCCTCCCCCCCACTTTTACAGCAGAGTAACGTGGCGGCTTTTGCATAATATTCCCGGTGAAGGAGGGCAAAGCGCCTTGAATCGCTTCGCTTGTAGGTCGGTGGTCACTGACCGCAATTACCCGTCCGTCCGAATCATCAGTATCCCGGCGCTCACCCCAACGTATGGTAAATCGGTAGCTTTTAAGGCCCTCCATCACAAATGACACTGTCTTGGTCGCCTCGCCAAGTGCGATTGGCAATACGCCAGTCGCTAATGGATCGAGCGTACCTCCGTGCCCAGCTTTGCACGCACAAGTCAGGTAACGAACTCGCCCAACTACCTGAGCCGACGTCCAACCACTCGGTTTATCAATTGCAAGCCAGCCATGATGATGTACCTTTGACCGACCCCGGTGTTGGTTGTGCGCAGCACTCCCGCGCATCAGTGCTGGTCCGATGTTTTTACACCAGCAAGATCTCGCGTGATTCTCGGCTGGCGTAACAAGGCCTCAATTCGGCTCGCCTTTTCAAATGATGGATCGGCTAGAAAATAGAACCTCGGCGTATTTCGCAGCCGCACAGACCGCGCTACACGGCCATTCAAATAAGGCGCGGCCCTATTCAAGCCTGAGATAACGCGCTGCATATCACCCCCACCAAGCAATGATACGTACGCCGTGGCAGTACGTAAGTCGGGTGTAACCCTAATTTCCAAAATAGTGATTGAGCATCCTGCAAGGTCCGGATCTCGCAGATCACCCCGCGCCAAAATATCGCTGAGCGCATGACGCAGCAATTCGCCAATCCGCAGCTGGCGTTGCTTAGATGAATTCTGACGAACATCATGTAGTGACTTTTGGGTCATAGCAGCGTGGTGGTTGATTAGGTGTCAGCAATGGACCGTGCAACTTCCTCAGCTTCAAAGACCTCTAGCACGTCACCTTCTTTTATGTCCTGGTACTTCTCGAGCCCGATCCCACACTCGAGTCCCTCCTTAACCTCTCGCGCATCATCCTTATGCCGCTTCAAAGTCGACATTTGACCCTCGTGTATCACCACATTGTCGCGCAACAAACGTACTTTGGCCCCGCTTCGAGCAACGCCTTCGGTCACCTCACAACCAGCGATCTTTCCTACCTTTGAAATCGCGAACACCTGTTTGACCCGTACGTAGCCCAGCGTATTTTCGACCACTCTGGGTGCCAATAGGCCCGACATCAAGCCGCCTATATCCTCCAGCAGCTCATAAATGACTGTGTAATAACGGATATCCACCCCATCGCGACGGGCGAGTGCACGCGCCGGTGCATCGGCACGAACATTGAACCCGACCGCGAGCGCTTTCGATGCTGCTGCCAGCGAAATATCTGATTTGTTTATCCCGCCTACGCCAGACAATAATATTTGTGTTTTGACCTCATCCGTGCCAAGCCCTGCCAAGTTAGCCAGAATTGCCTCTAACGTACCATGCGCATCCGCCTTGACTACAAGGGGTACCTCGCTGGCTTCGGCTTTAGCGATCTCGGAAAACATTTCCTCAACAGTTCCACGGCGCGCAGCTACGGCCTGCTGATCTCTTATTACATTGGCCCGATACTCCGTTACTTCACGAGCACGGCTTTCATCAGTAACGACCACCACTTCATCACCAGCGTTGGGAGTATCATTCAGCCCCAGCACCTCAATCGGCTGTGATGGACTTGCCTGCTGCACCTGATATCCCCTGTCGTCCACCAATGCCCGGACCCGACCCCATGAACTTCCAGCAACTAAAATGTCGCCGACGTGGATTGTGCCTCGTTGGACCAAAACAGTCGCCACCACGCCTCGACCTCGATCCAGTCGTGTCTCGAGCACAACTCCCTCACCTGGACGGTCTGGGTTGGCCTTCAGTTCGAGCAATTCAGCTTGAAGGTTTATAGTTTCAATGAGCTTGTTGAGATTTGTACCTTCCTTGGCCGACACCTCGACCGCAAGCACTTCTCCGCCTACTTCCTCTAATATCACATTGTGCTGAAGCAAATCGTTGCGTACACGGTCCGAGTTAGCTTCTGGTAAATCCATCTTATTTATTGCCACAATTAACGGCACCTCGGCGGCTCGGGCATGCTGGATGGCCTCGGCGGTCTGAGGCATGACGCCGTCGTCGGCAGCCACCACCAACACCACTATATCAGTTGTGTTAGCCCCCCTTGCACGCATTTGAGTAAACGCTTCGTGACCCGGCGTGTCGATGAACGTGATTTTATCACCGTCCTCGGATTCTATCTGATAGGCACCGATGTGCTGCGTGATACCACCTGCTTCGCTGCTAACAATGTCCGTGTTCCGCAAAGCATCGAGAAGCGATGTCTTGCCGTGATCAACATGGCCCATCACGGTGACCACCGGCGATCGAATTACCAGCGCTCCTGCAGCGTCGTGTTCCCCCTTTAAACCAATCTCTACATCGGCCTCACTCACCCGTTTGGCTGTGTGCCCGAATTCATTTACCACTAATTCGGCGGTGTCGCTTTCTATTACCTCATTGATGGTTGCAATCATCCCCATCTTCAGCAGAACCTTGACCACGTCGCCACCGCGTACAGCCATACGGTTCGCAAGTTCCTGGACCGTAACCGCCTCCGGGATCACCACCTCCCGAACAATTTGTTTAATTTCTTTTGGCTCACCTTCACCATGTGCAGCCCGTTTTTCGCGTTCTCTAGCGCGACGAACCGAGGCTAAACTACGTTGACGCTCCTCCGCGCTAAGCGCCTGCACTACAGTCATCTTTCCGGCGCGTCGTCTTTCATGGGTTCCGCGGCGACCGATTGAAAGACGGCGCCCATCGGACTTACGTTTTGCCCGTCCAGCACGCTCGCTCTCCTGACCATTAGACTCGTCGTCGCGCTTACGGGGAGTTGTTTTTGCTGGTCCAGAAGAGGACGGTAACGGCGATTGTATTTCGACGGCAACGACCGGCTCCGCCTGCGAAGAAGTCACATGGTCTTTCACCGGAGCCTCATTTATTACTCCAGCTTCAGGCTCGGTTTCTGAGCTGGCCGCCTCCAACGGTTCCTCGATCAAGTCTGTCTCGATGTCCTCCCCAAGTGCACGAGCTTCATTCTCCGCCTTTAACGCCCCCTCAACTGCTCGGGCACGGGCCGCGCGCTCTTCCTCTGTTAGTTGTCGCGCAACGACGAAACCTGACTCTGGCGCAGCTGGACGCCCTTCAGGCTCCACGGAGCTATCAATTCTGATCTCCGGGACCTCCTCCGTCATATTTCCAGTTTCCGTCCGCTTAAAAGTGCGTTTTTTCTTTTTCTCGACCTGAACAGTCTTTGTCCGACCGTGGGAAAAGCTTTGACGTACTTGTCCACTTTCCACTGTCTTTTTTAATTCGAGCCGGCCGGGTCGGGTAAGCCTTAGCGGCTTACCTTCCGGATTGTTACCACCTTGCGGTTCGTTATCTGTCATCGCGCCGCTTTATTTATCCTGGCGGAGATTTGGTGCATCCCCACCTCACTATTTGTAAAACCGACCAAACGTTCTGTCTCAGCTAATAATCGCTCCGCAAATCCACACCTCTGCACCCCCGCATATGCCCAGTTGACACGCCCAAATATCGGCGCCAATGCACGAGCCTCAAAGAAATCAATAACCTTGACATCGCCATAGCTATTGCCAGCAATCCGACGTAATTTATCCTCACTAGCAGCACCTTCAGCAGCCAAAACTAACAACCGTCCACCCCCCGAGGCCAAGATTCCCTGCACTTTTTTAAAGCCTACAACTACCACGCCGGCTCGCCGTGCGAGACCAAACAATGAGAGGCAGCGGCGCCTTAATAATAATGCCACAAACTCAGACAGTTCCGCAGGGACCACCACGTCTTCTGCATTCACTCGCCTGAGTGCACGCGCTAAGTACCCGTCTTTAACCGCCCGATCCAACACCGAGCCCTCAGCGGTCACCCAAAATCCGCGGCCCGGTAGCTTGCCCTCAATATCGGGCACTAGCGTTCCATCGGGTGCGATAACGAAACGCACAAGGCTTCCTATATCGCGGCACTCCCTAGTCACTAAACAACATCGCTCTATCTTGGGGCGTAGATCCACTTCATCCGCGAGAGTAATCTCTGAAGCCCGTGATGTCTCGGTCGCGAACAAATTCCCACCGCCTCCGTTAATCGACCGCGCCACTGGCATCGTCCGCCTCCGCCTCTGGTGCGTTCGAGCTAGCATCATCTCCACCGATCACTGCAGCCTCA
>PTKE01000089.1 GCA_002937585.1 Alphaproteobacteria bacterium MarineAlpha9_Bin6
TCTGGCTTTGTTTTCTTTGGGTTTCTTTACAGGGACAACAGGATTACTAGGCAGTTTGAAACCCCATTCTGTCGTGGCTGTCTTGATGACCAGTGAGAGGATGCTCAAATCCTTAACCACTGTCGTACCTGACACGGCTTCCAATCTTTCATCTCGGTATTTTGCTATGTGGTGTGAGGTCAGATTAGAGAGTCTGATACCGGCTATTCGATGTTTGCATAGCTTGTTGATGCGAAGGTCTTCCTTAGAGGCACTTCTCTTGCTAGGAGTAACTTCTCGGGCATAGCGTTCCAACAGCTCACGTAGTGGGCAATCTTGGTCGGGTGAAAGCACACCCAGTTTCATAGCTCGTTCAGTTCTATCTGCCCAAGTTCTTGCGTCGTGTTTTGATTTGAATACTTTGGATAGCTGTGGGAGGCTTTGTACTCTAATCCTGACTCTCCACATTCCATGAGATTTGGAGATTGAAGGCAATTTTTGGTTCCTTGTCCTGTCAGTGTCCTGAACAAGGAGTTCAATAAATCGATGGGTGTCCTAATTGATTGATATTGAATTGGAAAAGGAGACGTCTGCAATGGCAGAGCAGAAGCTTCCCAAGCTTACGACGGGGGTTCGATTCCCCTCGCCCGCTCCAATCTATGTTATATATGTTAACAATTTTCACAACGTGGGATCACGTGTACGGTCCCTCCGTTTACGCCGTACAAATCACCAATACAGGCTTTTAGTGTGACCAAACCCAGTCTCGCACCACCATCGGGGAGTCGCGACTTCTTGCCTCAGGAAGCCCTGTTCCGCGAGCGCGTTTTCGCCACAGTCAAGTCCGTATTCACCGCACATGGATATGCGCCGTTCGAAACACCAGCTTTTGAGCGTCTGGAAACTCTGTCTGGTAAGTATGGCGAAGAAGGTGAAAAATTGATTTTTAAGATTTTAAAACGCGGCGAAAAAGCGGCGACCGGCGAAGCAGATTTGGCGCTGCGCTATGATTTGACTGTTCCTGCTATGCGGCTTTACGCTCATCGCCGGAACGACTTGCCGCGTGTGGTGAGGCGTTATCAGATTGGCCCGGTGTGGCGTGCTGACAGGCCCGGGCGCGGGAGATTTCGCGAATTCTATCAGTGTGACGTCGATGTTTTCGGGAGCGCGTCGCCGCTCGCAGATGTCGATGTCTTGCTAGCCCTCAGTCGTGTGCTAGAGGTCCTCGGCCTAAAGGGGTTCACGATTCGGCTAAATTCACGTCAGGCACTCCGGGGTCTGATGTCAGCATGCGGCGTGCCGCCAGTCAAACACCAGGCCGCGCTGATCGCACTCGACAAATATGACAAGATCGGCGTTGATGGGGTGAGTGCTGAATTGAGAGCGAGTGATCTCCCGCAGCGGGCGACTAAATCTCTCCTCAACGATCTCAAGTCGAACAATCCGGAAGCTGCATTGCGTGCACGTATTGAATCTGATGATGAAGGGAAAGCCGGGCTCTTGGCCGCAGATAATATTGCCTCTCGGGTAGCACCTTTATTGCAAGGTGGCATGATTAGGGTTGATCCAATTCTCGCGCGCGGCTTGGACTATTATACAGGGCCTATCTTTGAGTTTATTGCAGACGATGGTGCAGATTCCATTGCTGGTGGAGGGAGGTATGACGATCTTGCGTCATTATTTATGAAAGAAAGCGTGCCGGTTTGTGGAGGATCACTTGGGATAGAGCGGATTATCATGTTATTGCAAGACCAAGTTGGTTTTGAACCGGCGGTTGGCGCGGTCTGTTACGTCACTGTATGGGACGAGGTTGATCAGGGAGATGCCTTGCAGCTTGTTGCTGCTTTGCGTGCCGAAGGAGTGAGTGCTGAGGTTGATTTGGCGGGTGGAAAATTGAGCCGGCAGCTTAAGGTTGCTGATGAACGTGGTTGTCGGGTGGTTATCGTGCAGGGGCCCGATGAGAAAGCAGCTGGTGAGGTGACGATTAAAGAAATGGAATCGGGTAATCAGCGACGAGCAACAAAGGCCAATGCACCAAGTGTGGTCAAGGAGTTAATTAAGTAATTGAGTCAAGGCTGAGGTGGGCGTTCGGTGCTTTAGAAAGTAGTGAGCCTTCTGATCAAGATTGTGATGGTTGTGGCGCCAAGGTGGGCAGCTTTCCAGAGCCACGGGTTTTCGGTTATTAGGCCTATGTCCGGCATATTTGATGCTGTGTCTTTCACTTGATACTTGTGATCTTGGCAAGAGTCGCTCCAATTTCTCTGTTGAGCACGAGGTCAGCAATGCCATCAAGATCGGTCGGGTCGCGGTTAAGGATTAGCAGTTTCGCTCCATTACGTTTGGCCATCACTGGGAACCCTGCAGCTGGGTAGACGACCAATGATGATCCCACGACCATGAAAAGGTCGCAGGCACGTGTTTCCTCTTCTGCTCGTAGCATTTCCGCCTCCGGCATTGACTGGCCAAAAGAGATAGTCGCTGTTTTTATAATTCCCCCACAGGAATCGCATGTCGGTATTTGCTCATCGACTTCGAACAGTTCACGAATTATGTCTAGCGCAACACGCTTGCGGCAGCTGAGGCACGCGGCGTACGTTGCATTACCGTGTAACTCAATGACTTGGTGATCTGGGACTCCCGAGAGCTGGTGGAGACCGTCAATATTTTGCGTGATTACCGAGGAGACAAGCCCATTTTTGCTGAATTGTGCAATTGCTTTATGACCATCGTTTGGTTTGGCGGTGCGAAACACTTCATCGGTCTTAAATTTTCGCCGCCAAGATTCCCGACGCTTCTCTTCAGACTCTAAGAACTCTTGAAACTCGATCGGTTTATACTTGGTCCAGATTCCGCCGGGGCTTCGGAAGTCCGGTATCCCAGATTCTGTACTTACGCCGGCGCCCGTGAAAATAACGACCTTTCGTGCTCCGTTAAGCATGTCGCTCAGCCGCTGTATTGTTGGATCGGTACTAGTCAAGAAACTCTCTTTGGCTATTTGGTGATAGGCCTGTACGAAATTAATACAAAAGATAATATCAGCCCAAATAGGACAATAGGTGTCACATGCGTTGGAGTGACGATCGAATTTTGACCACTCATGTTGGTAGCCTTCCACGCGGCGAGCCGCTCACGAGTTTGCTGCTTGCTGAAGAAAAAGACGAAATGGTTGATCGGGTAGAGCTTTCAGAAGCGATGAGGAGCGCTGTGGAAACGGCGGCCGTGTCCCAAGCTGAGTGTGGTATTGACATTGCTTGTGATGGAGAGATGCCCAGGGTTGGTTTTTCCACCTATGTACCGCGACGCATGAGCGGTTTTTCTGGCGAGTCAGTCCGACCTCTGCCACTCGATGCTAAGTATTACCCTAAATGGTTTGAATGGATGCAGAGGTCTGGTCTGCGTCGAGCTAGAGTCTACAATGCCCCAGAGGCCGTTTCCGAAATTTCTTATGACGATCTTTCTCCCGTTGAGGCCGAATGCAAGATGTTCCGACGGGCAATTGAAAAACTTCCCGGGAGGTTTCTCGAAACCTTCATGACAGCGGCGTCCCCTGGGATCGTAGTTACAACCATGATGAATCGGCACTATGACAGCCACGAGGCGTATCTCTTGGCGGTCGCTCGCGAGCTGAAAAAGGAATACCGTTACATCATCGATGCTGGTTTTACTCTTCAGATTGATGCACCTGACTTGGCTATGGAACGCGCTGGTTTTTTTCAAAATCAAAGCCTTAGTCAATTCCAAAAGTTTGTGGGAATGCATATAGAGGCACTTAATTGCGCTCTCGATGGCATTCCTTCTGACAAGGTTCGTTTGCATGCTTGTTGGGGGAACCGCAACAGCCCGCATGTTCATGATGTTCCGTGCCCAGAAATTCTTCCGTTGCTGTACGAAGCGAAGGTGGGTGCTATCTCTCTGCCATTCGCGAATCCGCGTCACGCCCATGAAGTAGAGGCATTTCGAGATCATCCGTTGCCAGATCACATGATTCTGATGCCTGGTGTGATCGAAACTGTTACGAATTATGTTGAGCACCCGGAAGTGGTTGCGGAGCGCCTTAATAGAGCTGTCGAGGCGACTGGCGACCGGGAGCGTGTCGTTGCTTCCACAGATTGTGGGTTTTCGACCTTGGCAGGCGATGTATTCGTTGCCGAGGATGTCGTCTGGGCAAAGCTATCCGCACTAGTTGAAGGTGCTGAGATTGCGTCTCGAAGACTGTGGGGACACCGATGAGTTACGCTTTTTATGTTCTTCATTGGCTACTCCCGATAATAACAAAAAGTAGGTTCACCGTTGCTAACCGTGTGAATGGTTCATGTGGCACTATACGATATGCTGCTCACGCAGTTTCTTAATCTGGTCTGGATTATAACCGAGCTCGGCTAGAATATGATCGGTATGTTCGCCTAGGGTGGGTGGACGATCAAATGGTACGGTTTGATCGTCTCCGCTAGAGTCCGTATCGGCGGCGGTAATCTTAATTGGCAGCGATGCCACTGGAGCAGGATGTGCTAGGCCCGGATAGTCCAGAGGTTTGAGAAAACCCATCGCTCGCACATGTTGATCATCAATTGCAGCTTGTGGGGATAGTATCGGACCACACGGAATTCGCGCTTCTGACAATAACGCTAGGCATTCATCCGTTGAGCGACTGGCACACCAAGTCTGAGTGCGTTCGCAAATCTCATCACGATTTTTACCGCGCGCGTCGTCAGTGGAGAAGCGTTGGTCACTTAGCCAATACTTTTCACCCATAAGGTCCGCCCAACGTTCGAATAGTGGTTGGCCGATGACTTGAATGAGAATCCAGCCGTCATCGGTCTTGAATGCATCCATCGGCGCTCCAACCTGACCCCGGTTGCCAGTGCCAACGCGGTTGACTTGAGTGGTGGCTTGTTCAATTAGCGCAGAGTTGTTGAACGATAAGGCTGTTCTAAATAGAGATGTCTCCACTTTGCAGCCTTTACCTGTCCGATCCCGGTCCATTAAAGCCGCCATGGTTCCCAGTGCAGAATAAAGTGCAGTACCGAAGTCGACATATGGCGGATAAGTTTTTTGTGGTTGATCAGGAAAGCCCGACAGATACATAGCGCCAGACATGGCTTGTCCGACCCCATCAAAGCCAACCCGATCGCTGTAGGGTCCTCCTGATCCAAATGCGGAGTTGGTCGTAAGGATAATATCGGCCTTGATAGCTTTTAATGCTTCATAATCTAGCGACATTGCTTCGAGTGTTTGGGGGGGCAAGTTGGCAACCACTACGTCCGCAGTTTTAACGAGTGCCTCAACGATTTTTCGCCCTTCCGGAGTACGTGGATTTAAGGTAAGGCCGCGTTTATTTCGGCCCATCTGCGCAAAGGTTGCGCCACAATCGCCGTTTTCCGAGATAGGAGCGTAAAAACGATCCTCGCTGCCATCAACCTTTTCAACCCGAATCACCTCAGCACCCAAATCCGCAAGCATCGTCGCACAATAAGGCCCCGCGATGTAGCGCCCGAAATCAAGCACCCGAATTCCTGTCAAAATACCAGTCATATAATCCTCCTGTCTTAGCGACGAGGCCTTTTACTGCTTTTTATTAAAATTTTCCTATCGATAAATTACATCTCAAGTCGAGCTCATTTATTTCCATCGGTGAACATTCACTTAGTTTTGCTGCCAGAGAATTCTTTAGGACATTGTAAGATCTGGAGGATGACCAAGCAAAAACGAGCCAACGGTTTGGAAGTGTGATTTGCGGCCTTGTATCTGCTGGGCGACCGTGTGGATGTCACGGAAGCGTCGCTGAAATGGGCTTCCCGCAAAGATTGCCGATGCGCCTGCTGCATCGTAGACTACGTCGGCCACTGCTCTGGCCTCGTGGATGGCATGTGTTGAGGCAAGCCGGATACGCATACGCTGCGTTACTGTAACGCTCTGGCTGGCTGTTACTGCAGACCAAATATCCTCGAGTTCGCTTAACAAGAATGTTCGGGCAGCATTAAGTCTTGCCTCAGACTGACCGACTTCAGTTTGGATTACAGCATTTTCATGAAGCGGTTGTTGCTCAAGGCGAGGCGTTTTTTCCAAAACTAGTTCCTTGAACGAATCAAGCATGGTCCTTGCTATGCCCAATGCCGTACCGGCAAAACCAGAGGCATAAAGACTTGCCGCAGGAAAAAGATATAAGGGGGCTTGATAGTGCCGGGCAGAATCCTGATCGCGGGCAAGCATATGTGCTGCCGGCACAATAATATCTGTGACGGAGAATTTATCGCTGCCGGTTCCAAGTAGTCCAATGACATCCCAATCTTTAGTCATCGTCGCTTCTGCAGAAGGAAAGAGAAAGGTCCGGATCATGATTTGGCCATTGTCATCGCAGAGCGGATCCCCATTTTCTTCGCGCAGTGTAGCGTGTCCACCGAGCCAAGTCGCATGACGTCCGCCGCTCACGAAGGACCAACTTCCTGTCAGTCGGTAGTGGTTGCCCCGCCGGACTGCCTCACCCTTTCCAGGTCCCCATGCGAGTATTGCTTTTTTATTTGCATCCCAAATTTCGGCGGCCACTTGATCCGGAACGAAGGCGGCCGCCATAGCACATCCATTGGCTTGGCAAAGACACCAGGAAGTGCTTGCGTCAATCTTGGCCACGGCTTCAATTATTTTACAAAAACTAGCTGGGTCCAGCTCGTAGCCTCCAAAAGGTTTCGGTAATAAGAGGCGAAAAAGCGAGTTTTGGTGTAGTGCATCCAGTAGGTTCTCAGGCAGTTGGTGGTCGCGCTCGGCGGGGTCAGCTGCACCCGCGATGAGTGGAATAAGACGTTGTACGTGTTCGAGAAAATTGGTTGCGCTGTGCACTTTGTTTTCTGCCGATGTTGTTTTATGCGTCATATTTATGTGCGTCAGGCCAGAGTTAATGACGATTCGTTGTATACGGGGATAAGTGTTTTATTACAGGCCGCAAAGATATGGACGGGAACCGAAGCAGTCGAGAGTATAGGTAGGAATAGGTGGGGACACGGGACACAGACTGGACTTGTAAATTCCCCGCCGCGCAAATGCTTGAACGGCCAGGGGCTCTCGAGAGTTCAGATAACAAACACCTAGTGCTTGGGTGATCAATCGCCTATCACATTAGACACAGTAACTTTTATCCCGAAAAATCCCGGTCCTGATCGATGTTGGGAGTTGCTGTAGTTGTCAGCCGCTTGCAAAAGTGTTGTCGGGTGGGTCGCAGTTTTCAGTACCCATATCAGCTGGCACTGAAATCTCAATCAGTTCTAACGTGTCGGAGGTTGCAATCTCGTTGTGGGGTAAGCCGCCCGGAATAAAAAGGGAATCACCCTCTTCGATTCTCACGGTCTCGTCATTCGGAAAGGCAAGATCGACCCAGCCTTTGAGCATATAAACGAATTGACCGTCACAAACATGGTAGTGCCACCCTGTAGGCCTAGTCATGCCAGTTGACCCCTCGGTCACTTGCGCGCGCATGACCCCATTGCTTGCTGCGGTGACACCGAGGTCTCTATATTTAAAGAAATCTCGTCGCCCCTTGACGTAACTAGGGGTTGCTTTTCTCGCGACAAAGAATTCCCTTGTATCATTATCGTTAGGAGCAGTTGCCATCATAGCCATCTGAAAACACCTTTTTCGGTGGATAAACTCGGACTCACCAATCGTAGGAACGCCGCGGGGGAATGACAAGCCCCTTCCTATGCATTGAGAAAACGCTGATTTTCCAACAGGTCGGCACAGACCTTAAATCATGTCAAAATTGATGGCGCGCCCGGGAGGACTCGAACCCCCGACCCTCAGATTCGTAGTCTGATGCTCTAATCCAACTGAGCTACGGGCGCTAATCTCGTGAGGTTGTAAGCACCCAACATTTGTCAGTCAACTCAACAGTTTGAAGAACAGTCTCCTTATAACTAAAGAAAATTGGTATTGGCGGTTGTCTACCCAATAGTGCCTGTTTTTTGTCTTATTCGGACTGAGATTGGACTGAGGCTGGACTCAGGCACAGCAATCAACAGAGCTATGGAAGATGTTTACTCTTAGCCTTCCGTCTCACACTCAGGTCTATAAACGCCAGCACTTTGAAACTCACGTCTACAGACTTTCATTCTCCCGCTCGCAGTGTGTATGCCCCATGCCCAGTCCCCTTCTGTTGCACCTATACCAGTCCATGTTTCATTCCCTGCAGCATCTAATCCCTTCTGATTTGAAAAAGAAGATAGTACTAACAATCAAAGGCGCTGGGATTACTATCCTATTGGATAATTCATTTTATTCTTCCAAGGCATGTTCCTGCCAATTCTCTCACCTTTGGTGGGTGTGTCTAGTTTGATAGATTAAGCAGACTGTACGGAGTAGCTACGGTTCTGATACAGAATTGTTGGAAGATTATTGTCTTTGTGGCTCTGACGACCACCACTACCACCGCATTTGACGCAACACACCTTGAGAAATTAAAAGAGACTAATAG
>PTKE01000009.1 GCA_002937585.1 Alphaproteobacteria bacterium MarineAlpha9_Bin6
CATTTTCTCTTTAATCCCTATGGAATGATGTTTGAAGAGATTACGGCTTCTAGCCTGATCAAGGTGGAGCTTGACGGCAATGTGATCATGGATAGTCCCTACGGTTTTAATCCGGCTGGTTTTGTGATCCATGGTGCGATCCTGGATGCTCGCCGTGATGTGAATTGTGTTCTCCATCTACACACGGACCAGGGTATGGCAGTGTCTGCCCAAAAACATGGGTTATTGCCATTGGTACAGATCGGCGCCTTACTACAGCCTGATATTGCCTACCATGACTACGAGGGCCCAGCGACAGATACCGAAGAAAAGGTGCGTCTGGTGCATGATCTTGGCAAAAAAAACCTGATGATTCTCCGCAACCACGGTACATTGACCGTTGGCAGGGTTGTGTCGGATGCTTTTATTAGGATGTATGGCTTGGAGAGAGCGTGCAAGGCTCAGGTGCTCGCCATGGGCGGTTCCGGTGAGTTGGAGCTACCGACAGAAGCTGCTTTAGAAAAAGCTGGAGAGCAAGGGAGAAAGTCGTTCCAGGACGGCCATTCCGATCTTGTATGGGGAGCACTATTACGGATGCTAGATCGCCGCGATCCGTCCTTCCGCGATTAGTCCTTTGGCCGGTGGTGTTTTCCAAGTATTTGTAAAAAAGTTCGTAGATCGTTGACGAATAGTTCGGGCTGTTCCATTGCGGCAAAATGTCCGCCATACGTCATGTCAGTCCAATGAACAATGTTATATACTTTTTCCGCAAAGCTTCGCGGTGGCCAGGGGATGAATTCTTTTGGGAAGCTAGCGACCCCGACCGGTACTTTGATACGCTCTCCTTTTGGGAGAAACCGGCTGTTTTCGTCGGCATATGCGCGGTAAATCCATGACGCTGTGTTAAAAGTTTGGGTTACTAGGTAGACCATAATGTTGGCCAGCAACTGATCCTTGGAAAAAGCTGTTTTTACTCTGCCGCTTTCGACTTCTCCCCAGCGTTCGAATTTTTCGACGATCCAAGCTGCAACGCCGACTGGGCTGTCCATCATTGCGTAGGACAGGGTCTGCGGCTTCGTGGATTGAATTTGAAAATATCCTCCCTCGGCAGCGAATGTCTTTTGGGCCTCACGTGCCCACGCCTTTTCCGCACTTGTTTCCGGGTAGGTCCCCGCGGCACGTACACCAAACATGTTGAGGTGAACTCCGTCGCAGTGAGTTTCGTGATCAAATCCTATCCAACCAGAGATCACGCTGCCCCAATCACCTCCCTGGGCTATGAAGCTATCGTAGCCAAGTTTCTTGGTCATCAGGTTTGTGAATAGTTTAGCGATGGCCCGTGGGCCAACCGGCGTACCGGGCTTTGCCGAAAAACCGAACCCAGGAAGTGATGGTGCTACCACCGAAAACGCCTCGTCTATATTTCCACCAAAGCGTTCTGGGTGCGCCAGTGGTTCAATCACGTCCAGAAACTCATATATGGAACCGGGCCACCCGTGGCTTAAAAGCAGGGGTTGAGGCGACGGCCCTGAGCCTGGTTCATGGATAAAGTGTAGATCCAACCCATCCACCTGTGTCACAAATTGTGGAAACTGGTTAATGGCGTGTTCATGTACGCGCCAATCAAAAGAGTTCAGCCAATAGTCACACAATTCCTTCATATAATTGATGTCGGTACCGTACTCCCACTCATTTCCAACAGGTTCTTCATGCCACGTGAACGCTGATACCCGATCGCGGATTTGGGCGAGCTTGGAGTTTGGAATATCGATGATAAAGGGTTCGATTGAAGACATAAGCGTCAGGAGCGGTTCTACGACTGCTCACTCACTCTTTTCATTGAATGATCGATTGAGCATAACAGAATGAGCTTGTCTTGCGTTAGTAACTCCCAGCGCTAGGATGTCCTAGTTGGGAGATCCCTGCTCATGAAGAATACTTTTGACGCCTTCGCGTCGGAAATTATTGCGAACCCCTATCCGGCTTTGGCTCGGTTGCGTGCGGCCGATCCGGTATCGTGGAACGAGCCACTCAAGGGCTGGTTGTTGACCACCTATGATGATGTTAAGGCCGCGCAAAAGGATAGCCGCTTTTCTGCTGAGCGAGTAAAACCGTTTACCATGCACATGGCTGCGACTAAACGCCCGGAGTTGGAACGCATGGGCACGCTTTTGAACCATTGGCTTTTGTTTCGTGATCCTCCCGCTCATACTCCTTTACGCAGACTGTTGATTGATGCCTTCACTCCGCGAGCGATAAATGCATTGCGGCCGCGCATTGGTGAGATTGTTGAAGAGTTATTAGACCCTCTTTCAGATCGAAACCAATTCGATATGATTAGTGACTTTGCCTTCCCTATGCCTGCTACAGTAATTGCGCATATTCTGGGTGTTCCGTCGTCGGACGTACCAAAATTCCGGACTTGGTCGAACGATTTGGCCACTGTCATTGGGAATAGTCGTCAAGTGCCCGATCGATTTGAACGCGGTGCTCGTGCACTCTTTACGCTAACTGATTACTTCCGTACCACGGTCTCGCATCGCCGTAATGCGCGGACAAAAGGAGTGCTTGTAGATGATTTGATCGCAGCGCAGGAATCAGGCGGCCCGATGAGTGAGGAGGAGCTGGTTGCAAGTTGCATTTTGATTTTGTTTGCGGGTCATGAAACGACGATGAATCTGATAGGAAACGCGACCTTATTACTGTTCAAAAATCCCGATCAATGGGCTTTGTTGCGCAATGATCCAAATTTGATCTCATCTATGGTCGAAGAGGTGTTGCGTTACGAGTGCGCGGCGTTCGTAATTGTACGAGTTGCCAATGAGGACATTGAAATTGGCGGCAAAAGGATCTCTAAGGGAGATCGCGTATTTTTGATGTTGGGGGCAGCGAATCGTGATCCGATACATTTTGATGACCCAGAACGTTTTGATATTCTCCGCAAGCCTAACCGGCATTTGTCATTTGGGTTTGGCATTCATTTTTGTATTGGGGCACAGCTGGCTCGCGTAGAGGCGGAGGTGGCATTTAAACATCTTTTACCGTTGATGAAAGATTTTGAACCTGTCTCCGATGACTTTGACTGGGACGATAATTTCGTTCTACGTGGCGTTAAAAGTCTATTGCTTCAACGGCGCGCGGTTGCCGCGGCGTGAGCAATTCAGCGGCGTCGAATTGTTTTTCCTGTCCGTTTGTCTTTAGCGATTTGAATTTCCAATGAACGCACCGTGCCCGGGCCCTATTAAAGAAACAGAAAGCCAGGGCGTTTGCCCCCGCCTGGCGTATGCGATTGCTATTTTCATATATTCTCGCTGCTCAAAAAATATCCAATGATCACCGAAAGAGGCTATACCCCACCCGAAACAACCTTAGCTAACTACGAGCGCATGCTAACCACCCTTGGTATTGAGCGTGCTGTGTTTGTACAGCCAAGTATATTTGGGACAGATAATCGAGCCATCTGTGAAGCCCTTTCTAGGATGGGATTGTCACGGGCTCGTGGCGTGGCGATAGTGGATAGTGCTGTCTCCAAGTCAATGCTCGAGGGTATGAATACCATCGGCGTGCGCGGCGTATGGCTCAACCTTATGTTTAGGGAAGGAATTGGCCTGGATCATATGGAGCGGTTGGCGGATCGGCTGAAGGAATTTGGTTGTCATCTGCAATTTCTGCTCAACGCGAGGGATTTAGTTGATTTGAGCCCACGCTTTAAAAAATTGGCCGTCAATATTGTGATGAATCACATGGGGTATATGTCGGTCGATCACGGGATTGACCACCCGGGGTTCCAAACGTTGCTGGATCTGATCAAAGGTGGCGCGTGGGTCAAATTATCT
The DNA here is from genome assembly GCA_002937585.1 of Alphaproteobacteria bacterium MarineAlpha9_Bin6. Lineage (GTDB taxonomy): Bacteria > Pseudomonadota > Alphaproteobacteria > UBA7887 > UBA7887. Next base: position 3,816 of record PTKE01000009.1, read on the forward strand.
GGTAATTACAGGATTTCGAAGGAAGGTCCGCCTTATCGCGATGCAATTCCTTTCGCTCAAGCCCTCATAAAAACGTCCCCACAGCGTGTTGTTTGGGGTACAGACTGGCCGCACCCCGCACTTCAGTCGGCTATGCCAAACGAGGCAGATTTGTTGAATGCGCTTGACGATTGGGAACTTGATGAGGCTGAACGCCACGCAATTTTGGTTGCTAATTCAGCAATGCTCCACGGTTTTGACGATGCTATGTCCAGTGAACTCGCGGCGGCATGATTAGATGGCGAAAAGTGCATACGAAACGGGCTTGGGAAAAAATCCGGCAAACTATCAGGCTCTTACTCCGCTGAATTTTTTGCAACGATCCGCTGCTGTCTATCCTGACCGGATTGCCTGGATTCATGGGCAGGGTCGGGCCAATTACCGGAAATTTGAAAGGCGGTGTCGGAGACTTGGTTCGGCGCTCTCCGGGCGAGGCATTGGATCTGGTGACACTGTGGCCGTGATGGCGCCTAATGTGCCTGCACTTCTGGAAGCACATTATGGGGTGCCAATGGTAGGCGCTGTGCTGAATGCCCTTAATGTTCGCCTAGATGCTCCAACGATTGCCTTCATCCTTAAGCATGGAGAGGCAAAGTTACTCATCAGTGATCGCGAATATAGTTCCATCGTCAGTGATGCGATTGCAGCGATGGATGACCCGCCTCCTGTGATAGACATTGATGATGCGTTGTACGAAGGAAGCGGGGATCTGCTTGGGGACGTCGACTACGAGGCCTTTTTGGAAGAAGGAGATCCAACCTTCGAGATTTCTGGGCCAAGTGATGAGTGGGATGCGGTAGCACTTAATTACACTTCGGGTACGACAGGGAACCCTAAAGGCGTTGTTTATCACCATCGTGGGGCGTACCTGAATGCGTTGGGGAATGTCATGGCCTGGGAAATGCCACAGCATCCGACGTACCTTTGGACGCTACCAATGTTTCACTGTAACGGTTGGTGCTTCCCGTGGACTATTGTTGCGCTTGCTGGAACTCATGTGTGTTTGCGAAACGTAGAGGCGGCAGCAATTCTGCGCATGATCCGGGACAACCACGTCACCCATTTTTGTGGTGCACCGATAGTTCTCAATATGCTCATCGATTTGGATAAGGAAAATTTGGTCGGTATAGGTCATGATGTAAAGATCATGACGGCTGGCTCGCCACCACCCCCGCCGGTGCTTGTCTCGATTGAAGAGAGAGGTTTTCATGTTACGCACGCGTATGGTTTGACAGAATGCTATGGCCCAGGGGTTGTATGCGCGTGGCACGACGAGTGGAATGTTGAGTCTACATCTGAGCGCGCACGCCTAAAGGCACGCCAGGGTGTCACGTATCCCTCACTGGATGGGTTAATGGTTGCAGATTCTGAAAGCATGAAACCATGTCCAGCCGATGGAAAATCAATGGGCGAGGTAATGATGCGCGGCAACATTGTTATGAAAGGCTACCTCAAAAATCAGGATGCTACGGAAGCAGCGTTTAGGGGGGGTTGGTTCCACACAGGAGACCTTGGGGTTATGCATCCGGACGGGTATATCGAACTTAAGGATCGTTCGAAGGATATTATTATTTCAGGGGGAGAGAATATATCCTCCATTGAAGTGGAAACCGTGCTTTATGACCATCCCTCAGTAGGGGCAGTTGCAGTGGTTGCGCGTCCAGATCGGAAATGGGGTGAAACACCCTGCGCGTTTGTCGAATTGAAAACAGAGGCCAAAGCCATGACCGAGGGCGAGATTATCGCTTTCTGCCGAAATAATTTAGCCCATTACAAAGTGCCCAAGAAGGTGGTTTTTGGTTCACTCCCGAAAACGTCGACAGGAAAGATTCAGAAATACGTGTTGCGAAAGATGGCGCAAGCTCTTTGATTGCCAGACACTTTCAGTCCTAAATTTGATATGGGGCGGAAGATCGGGTTGTTATTGGTAAAGAGTAAGAATTTGACCTTTTACGGAAAACTCGGAAAGCCGGCTTAGGTAACTCATACCGAGTAGGGATTGATGCAGCGCGCCATCTGTCACTGATGCACGTACGTTATCTACACGAACGTCCCCGACGGTGATCGCCGATAAACGCACTGGTGCACCGGCAACCGTCCCGTTTGCGGTCCGATAAAGGCGAGAGAAAATCATATCATCCGGCACCATACCGAGGCGTTCGGCGTCGCGTGTGGTCAACATCACATCGGAAGCGCCCGTGTCCACCAGAAACGAAACTTCTACATCATTGATAAGTCCAGTGATTACGAAGTCCCCGGAGCGATTTGCGAAAAACTGGGCTTCTCCCGTCAGGGTGGCAGAGTTGTGTTGGGGTGCCAGTGCGCCACCAAAGTCCCGAAGACTAGTCCTATCCGTGCGCCACACCGTATAGCCATACGCAAGAACCATCAGTGCAGTTGCCCACAGAAAAATATGACGTAGATTTTTTGAGATGTGGCCAGTGAAGAATAGGGGGCTAACGACTGCCAACAAGAGTCCAAAATAAATGAGATTCTGGAGACGTTCTTGAGAGGCCCAAACACTTGGTTCCAGACGTGAAAGTCCCAGGAGGACCAGTAAGAGCACGGCAAGGAAAACAGCGATTGTAAGCCAACGATTATTTGCTGGCTTAGTGGGTTTCAGATCGGTTGGGTCAGATCCCATAGCGCGATCCGCAGCTCAAGTGTGGTCAACAAACAATCACAAAATATCGAGTGCGTTTTCTGGAGGGCGGCCAATCACGGCTTTGGTTTCCGATACCACGATTGGTCGTTCGATCAGGATTGGGTGTGTGATCATGGCTGCAATCAAAGCAGCATCGTCAAGGCCGGTATCATCTAAACCTTCGGTTTTGTACTCCGCCTCTTTCTTTCTCATGAGGGAGCGTGCTCCGATGCCAAGCATCGACAATATTCGGATAAGCTCGATTTTAGTTGGCGGTGTCTTTAAGTATTCGATTATTTTGGGTTCAATGCCGTGGTCCTTGAGAAGAGCCAAAGTTTGGCGGGACTTGCTGCACCGTGGGTTGTGATAGATTTTGACTGTCATGATTTATTTGGTGGTAGCCACATAAATGCCGTCCCAGTTCCCTTCGTTATCGGCAGGGGAATTCACTCGGTATTCCGCAATACGCTCGTCGAAAAGATCGTAAAGGCCCGTCGCGTTTTCTATGCGTCGGGGTTGGTCGACTGCAACTTCGGTTTTGGATATTGATGTTACATTATTCCATGCAGCGCATAGTTCTCGACACTCTTTGGATAAGGCTGCTGCTTCATCCCATTTTTGTGTCCGGTACGCTAAAAGCAATTCATCATGCAGTTCTTTATACGCGATAAAGTCTGGGGATAATGCAGTTTCCTTATCGCCTAACAGACCATAAATTCGGGTTGGCCGCGTTTGGCCTTTGACCTGAATTAGGTCTAATTCGATGCAAGCATATTCCGCAGCTTGTTTTTGGGTGTCCTCCCCTATTACCACTGGGACACCATAAGTTTTGGACTGTCCTTCGAGCCTTGAAGCTAAGTTTACACCGTCTCCTAAAACCGAATAATCAAACCGTTGGTCAGACCCCATATTACCGACGCAACATATGTCGGTATTAAGGCCAATCCCAATCTTTACTGTCAGTTCACGTTCCTTTTCGGCTAGCACAAGCATTTCCTCGGCAGATTTTATCTCTTGCTCCGCCTCGACATCTCCTTTTTCCAGTCGCTCCTTCGCCGCCACGATAGCTTCTCTGGCTTGAAAAGCCCGCTCTTCTGCCTGCGCTTTTACCGTGACACCAACATCGTCGCAGGCTTTCAACATGGCCAACGCTGAATCACACGCGTGGAGTGGGTGTTGGTCGTCATCCAGTGGGGCATTCCAAAACGCCATGATGCAATCACCCATATACTTGTCGATAGTTCCTTCACGCTCAAGTATGACACCCGTCATTGGAGTCAAAAACTTGTTAATAAACTCTGTTAAGGATTCCGGATGTTCTTTGTAGATTTCGGAAATAGTTGTGAAGCCTCGTATATCGGCGAACAGTAGTGTCATCTCTTTCATTTCGCCGCCCAGCCGCAGCAAATCCGGATCTTCCGCGAGTTTCTCGACAAGAGCAGGGGACATGTACATGCTGAATGCGCCGCGCACTTGCTTCTTTTGTCGTTCTTCACGAATGAAATTCATATATGTGAGGCTCATATACAGGACGAGACCCGACAGTGATGGGTATACCGCATCGACTAGTACTTTTAGGTCCGTATAGGCATACCAAGAAAAACCGATCATGCCGCCAATCAGCGCCACCGCGAATAGCAGGGTGTAGGTTGCTCCAAGTAGCGGCACCAAGACAATCATAATTATCCCAACCAACACTACCGCAAAGACTTCAGCATTTTCTACCCAAGGCGGGCGGTCAAGAAAACTGTTGGTCAACATCATTTCGAGCAATTGGGCGTGAACTTCAACCCCGGGTAAGGCTCCGCTTAACGGAGTATGACGGACGTCCTTTAGGCCTAGCGCAGAAGTTCCGATCAAAGTCAGTGCATTTTGTAGGCGCTCTGGACCAACCTTACGCTCGAGAACATCGGCTGCGGAGATGTACATCTTTTCGGGATCGTGGGGCCGGTAATGCACCCAAGTTCTAAAACGCGCATCTGTGGGGATTTCCGGTGTTCCAATCTGTTTTAAGCCCCTTATTCGAATGCTTTGTGTTTGGGCTTTCTGATCTAAGCGAAAAAGAAGGTTTTCCTGTCCTAACGCAAGCCGCATAATCTCAAGCGTGATAGTTGGGTACACTTGGTCACCGACTCTAAAAGCCATGTTTACACGCCGGATTACGCCGTCGATTTCGGGCTCTAGAGCCACCATGCCGAGCCCGAGTGCGGCTGACTCTAGCTCCGGAACGTTACGCAAAACTCCAGCAAACCCGGGGATTCTAGCCAAAATTCTGTCCCGATTTCCCATAAATGCAATTTTAGCCTTTACTGGTAAGTCACTGTCCGTATCCATAGCTTCCGGGAGTGTGCCTTGCCCAAGTACCACGCGCATCTTCCGCATTGAGTCTGCAAATACTGACTCTGTTGTAGGCAAAGCTCTTAGTTGAGTCGCGAGAGCATCGTTCAATCCCCGCATGTTCTCGGCCAGAAGGGTGGGAGACATTCGATCATATTCTGGGAAAAACACATCGAATCCAACCACTCCAGCTCCGGACTCCCGAAGTCGATCGACTAGCTCGGCAAGTAACGTCCGCGGCCACGGCCATTGTCCATATTTTTCAAGGCTTGTTTCGTCAATATCGATGACCACTACTGGTATGGGAAGATCCTTGGGTTCGCGCGGTTTCAGATTTTGATAGAAATCAAACGTCTTTAATTGCAGGGTTTGCAAAGGCGGGGGGTTCCAGTGGCGAAATCCCCACAGCGCTGTAAGCATGATCAGACCCACGAGGTGGGTCGGTTTGATTGCTCGTCGTATCCGGTTGAAGAAGTTAATGGCGGTCTTCATTATCCAGTGCAAGCTGTTAATCATTCGGTCGAAAAACAGACTTAAGGTTGTCGAGCGCGAGACCTCAGAGAAGGCTGTAAAGGCCATAGATTGTGGTAGCATCCGGGGCCGGTCAAGAAGAACTTACCCTCCAAATTAGCGTGGGGCTGACATATTTTGTTGAGCTTTGGGGCTGGATGCGGAAACGCAAGTAATTTTTCTCCGGATTACTTTAATGATTTGTCCATAGCGGCTTAATTCACAACTGGTATTTTTTGGGCAATGCTGGCGGACTTACAAGAGAAAGCTAACTATGTTCCAAACCGTGGTAGTTTACCTTGTCCGACTGGTGAGAAGAGTGTGGTGAGATGAGCGAAACAGAAAATTTTTTAGCTCAAGGTTTCAATGAACGGAAATCGCAACGGGATACTGTGGCGGAAACAAAAGTTGTGCCGATGCTGACCACACGTCGGATTGGGCCCATTAATTGGATAGGCCTACGGACCTTATATGTTAAGGAGGTGCGGCGTTTCCTCAAGGTATATAGTCAGACAATTTTAGCGCCTGCTGTGACCACGTTGATATTTATGACGATTTTCGCTTTGGCCCTGGGCGGTGCGGTCCGCACGATCGGTGACGTCCCTTTTATGATATTTCTTGCTCCGGGCTTGGTTATGATGGCGATCGTGCAGAACTCGTTCGCCAATACTTCGTCGACGATCATGATCGGGAAAGTCCAAGGCTGCATCGTTGATGTGCTAATGCCGCCGTTGAGCCCATCCGAACTGACACTCGCTTTTGCTATGGGTGGTGTGTCGCGCGGTGTCCTCGTAGCCATAGTTACAGCAACGGCCATGTCGGTGTACGTTCCACTTGCAATTTATGATTACGCGGCCCTCATTTTCTATGCGCTGGCTGCTTCCATGATGCTTTCATTGATGGGTTTAATTGCGGGCATTTGGGCTGAGAAGTTTGACAGTATGGCGGCAGTCACAAACTTCATGATCACACCGCTCGCCTTTCTTTCGGGAACTTTTTATTCGGTCGAACGTCTTCCGGAGCCATGGTTTACGGTTAGCCAGATAAATCCCTTTTTTTACATGATTGACGGTTTCCGATATGCCTTCATTGGCCGTTCGGATGGCTCATTGCTGATCGGTATATTAATTCTGACAATTTCCAATGCCTTATTGTGGTTCACGGTGCGTCGTATGTTTGTTAAAGGCTACAAACTTAAAGAGTAGCGCATTACTCCTTACATATAGTGTTGTTTCTAGGCGCCGTTGACAACGCGCTGACGGAACCTGATACTTCCGCGCTTTCTTTGCGTTGGCGACCAGAATCGCCGTTGTAGCTAGGGAGCGTAAGACATGTCATCCGTAATGCCGACCTACGGGCGCGTCGAGATATCATTCACCATGGGCGATGGGCCCTATTTATTTACCGCGGAAGGTGAACGCTATCTTGACCTTACAAGTGGTATCGCCGTTACTGGTCTTGGCCACAGTCATCCTCACCTTGTTAAAGCGCTGACAGCCCAGGCCGGCACGTTATGGCATACTTCCAACCTGTATTTGATCCCGGAGCAGGAGCGCCTGGCGGATCGACTATGCGCGGAGAGCTTTGCAGACCTTGTATTTTTCTGTAATTCTGGCGCAGAAGCTATGGAAGGGGTGATAAAGGCTGCTCGCAAATATCAGAGCCATATAGGGAACCCGGAGCGTCATCGGATAATTGTTTTTACCGGTGCGTTCCATGGTCGCACTTTGGCCACTATTTCAGCAAGTGATAGCGAAAAAGGCCAGGCTGGCTTTGGACCAATGACCGAAGGCTTTGATCGTGTCACTTTCGGTAGTGCCGATGAGGTCCGCGCTGCTGTTACCGATGAAACCGCTGCGATTCTAGTAGAGCCGGTGCAGGGCGAAAGCGGTATCTTCCCAGCTGCTGAAAGTTTTCTGGCTGAGTTGCGTGCTATCGCAGACGAATCTGGCCTGTTACTGCTGTTTGATGAGGTGCAATGCGGCATAGGGCGAACCGGAAAATTATTTGCCCATCATTGGGGCACGACGTTACCGGACGTGATGGCACTTGCGAAAGGTCTTGGCGGCGGCTTTCCGATCGGTGCTGTTTTGGCAACTGAAAATGCTGCGGCTGGCATGACACCAGGTACTCACGGCTGCACATTTGGCGGCAATCCGCTGGCGGCGGCTTGTGCCAACGCTGTTCTCGACGTGTTGCTTGGAGATGGTTTTCTCGAACGGGTGATAGTGGTCGGTAATCGGTTGCGTAGCGAGGTGGAGGGCGTGGTTCGGGATTTTTCGGGTGTCTTAGAGACGGTGCGAAGCAAGGGTTTAATGCTTGGCATGAAGTGCGTTTGCAACAATCTAGAGTTTGTGAATGCAATGCGTGAACATAAGGTTCTGACGGTAACTGCAGGCGACAATGTAGTTCGATTTTTGCCTCCACTGAACATCGAAAATGAACATGTTGATCAGGCAATCAGCGCTCTGCGCAGCGCCTGTCATGACCTGTCACAATGAAATCTGGGCGGCACTTTCTTGATTTGAACGCGCTCGACTCAGAAAGCCTACGCTCCATCCTGACTCAGGCGTCAGTTTTTAAGGAGAGTACTAGAGCTCAGGATGTCAGTCTTCTGGAAGGCCGGGTATTAGCGCTTGTTTTTGAACGGCCCTCTACTCGGACTCGTATTTCATTTCAGGTGGCAATGCTGCAGCTGGGCGGGCAGGCGGTGGTGTTGTCTCTGGAGGACAGTCAATTAGGCCGCGGGGAGTCAATGGCTGACACTGCGCGGGTTCTATCCCGATATGTTGACGCCATTGTTATCCGTGCAATGAAACATAAAACATTGCTGGAATTAGCTGAATACGCGGAGGTTCCAGTGATTAACGGCCTTACCGACCTCAGTCATCCATGTCAATTGATGGCGGATATCATGACGTTCGAGGAGCATCGCGGTCCGATTTCCGGTCGTGTGATTACCTGGTCCGGTGATGGCAATAATGTTGCCAGATCATGGATTCATGCTGCAATCCGATTCGGCTTTGAGTTGCGCTTGGCGTGTCCGGTTTCGCTTAGTCCTGACGCTAAGTTAATAGAATGGGCTGAGACAGAGGGTGGTTGTGTGACGCTTACCCATGACGCAAAGGTAGCGGCTGCGGGAGCGGATTGCGTAGTCACCGACACTTGGACTTCAATGGGAGCTGAGGCCACTAAAAGTCGGCGCCAGTTATTGACACCATTCAAGGTAGATGAAGCACTGATGTCCTTTGCTAAGCCCGATGCTTTGTTTATGCATTGCCTGCCTGCGCATCGTGATGAAGAAGTGGCTTCGTCGGTGATAGATGGTGAGAATTCGGTCGTGTGGGATGGTGCAGGAAATCGACTGCACGCGCAGAAAGGTATTCTGAGTTGGTGTCTGACTTGAACGCGGTGCAGTGAGCATTAAGCTCACGACGTCGGACCCCGTATTCCGCTTCCGCTTTGATCATCGGTACGTTCAGGGCCGGATGGGTTCTGTCGCAACAATCGGTGATCGATATTTTTGGGCATCAGGACTATCCCACACCTGTGAAGAAGGTACTTGGCGAATTAGTTGCTGCAACCTCCACCTTGGGTGCTACGATCAAATTTAACGGCGCGTTTATCCGGCAGGTTAAAGGAGTACGATTGGCTATGGAGGAAGAGAAAGGAAGTTGTGGGCTAAGCGCTGGGGGATTGTTGCTCTTACCGGAGGTGATTTGGCCGATAATATCCAAGCTTATTTTCTCTAATCCGAACAATCGCGAGCGTCTTTAAATTGACTACCTGGTTTGTCGGATTGCAGGAAAAGTCGCGTTAGTTTGCGGTTTGTCTTTTCGTGAAAAGTTTTCCGCGTGAAGATAAGACGGAAGACATTATCACTCCGGGCACAGATCGATGGGAGCATGTGGCTTTTGCAGTAGCTCCTACGGATTTGATCCAGAGCAAATTTGGCTCAGGTATGATGGTGACCCAGATGGTTTTGGTAGCACGCGTAAGTGAAAGGGCAGTCCTGGTGACTACATATCAACTCCATACTTTGGTTGGTGGAAGGGTGCAAGCGGTTGTCTTAGGTATTTTGAGCTTGGTTGGTTTCTTGGTGGTGAGCGCGTGCGAATCGCATCCACCAAGTTCAGTCAATCGCGATATAACCTTTACCCACCTAAAGCCTTATTTGCTAAATGTTGCAAGTTTAGAAATCGTAAACGCGTACAAGACGCCATATGAAGATCCTTACGTAGAGCACTTGGTACCCATATCGCCGAGTACTGCGGCACGACAATGGGCCACCCACCTTCTGCATCCTGTTGGAAAGGAGGGCGTCGTCCGAGTCACTATATCCGATGCACAAATCATCCTAGAGGCATTGGGAGTAAACCAAGACTTTAAATCCCTTTTCACCACCGAACAGGCGGCCCGCTACCATGCACGCATTGAGATCACCATCGACATTCTAGATGAGCGCCATATCTCTCGTGCCTATGCTAGTGGTGTGGCGACGACAAGTAATACCGTTTCCGAAGGTGCGAGCTTGGCTGAACGCGACGAGATTTTGATCGAACTAACGGAAACTCTGCTCGACACCTTTAATACCGCAATAGCGCCGCAGATTGAGCAGTTTCTTGCTCCTTATTTACGCTGACCCACCTGCTTTGTTATTATTCAGTGGCTCGCCTGCAAGCACACTTCGGATCAACTTCACAGTTTGTTCGCGTCCATAAAGAGCAATAAACGATCCCATGCGCGGGCCTTGGCTTTGCCCCAATAATATTTCATAGAGCGCTTTAAACCATACGCGAAGTTCAGTGAAAGAGTTTCGTTTCCCAACCTCATAGACCTGTGTCTGTATTGTCTCCGCATCTACGTTGCTTGGCAGCTTCTCGAGTGTTCGGGCAAGGTCCTCGAGGGCTATTTTCTCTACCGAGTCTGGCTGTCTATAGCGCTGGGTCGGAGCCACGAAATCTCGGTAGTATTGAAGTGCATAACCGACAAGCTCATGGAGCAAAGGGTTGGTTTCGGGACTTGAATTGGAAGTATAGCGGGTAATGAATCCCCATAGCACAGATTTGTCCTCAGTGTGACATGCCCCAGCGAGGTTGAGCAGAAGACTAAAGTTGAGTGGAGAAGCCTGAACAGGTGGTGAACCACTATGTATATGCCACACAGGGTTTTTCAGCTGTTCCTCCTTTTCTTGGCTATAGAACTTCGCAAGATGGCTCAGGTAGTCGTCAACATTGCGTGGGATGACGTCGAAATAGAGCCGTTTAGCTTTCCGCGGAGACTGATACATATAAAAGGATAAGCTTTCCCGGGGGCCATATGTCAGCCATTCGTCAATAGTCAGCCCGTTGCCACGTGACTTAGAAATTTTTTCTCCGTTTTCGTCGAGGAATAATTCGTAGGTCAGGTTCTCTGGCGGTTGTCCACCGAGAATCCGGCATATTTTGCTCGATAAGTGCAGGGATGGAATCAAGTCTTTGCCGGACATTTCGTAATCAACGTTCAGCGCAACCCAGCGCATCGCCCAATCTGCTTTCCACTGCAGTTTGCAATGGCCGCCTGTTACCGGCACCTCAACTGAGCGCCTCTGTTCGTCACGGTAAGTAACAGTGCCTGCGTCGGCATCGCGGCTAATGAGTGGAACTTGTAAAACTTTACCTGTGGAGGGACAGATCGGCAGAAACGGGCTATACGTTGCCTGTCGTTCCTGTCCCAGGGTTGGTAGGATAATCGCTACGATCTCATCGTAGTGAGAAAGCACGGCACGTAACGCATCATCAAAACGGCCTGAGCGGTAGCATTCGGTAGCGCTGTAAAACTCATAATCGAAGTCAAAGTGATCGAGAAACGAACGCAGACGAGCATTGTTGTGATGGGCGTAGCTTTCGTGAGTCCCAAATGGATCCGGAATCGAGGTCAACGGCATGCCAATATGCGCGTTCACCATCTCTTGGGCAGGAATATTGCCTGGAACTGTACGAAGTCCGTCCATGTCATCAGAAAAGGCTACCAGCTTGGTAGGTAAATCTGATATCGCAAGAAAAGCTTGGCGCACCATTGTCGTGCGAGCTACTTCCCCAAAAGTGCCAATGTGGGGCAATCCTGATGGGCCGTAACCGGTTTCAAATAAAACATAGCCGTTGGATGGCGCAGACTTTTCAAATCGTCTTAGTAATTTATGCGCTTCAGCTAGTGGCCAAGCTTTGCTTTTAATCGCGAGTGACCGAAATTCAGACATTATGTACTTAGGCTCCCACCAGAAAGCGCGCGGACCCTAGGCTCGGGGCGGTTTCCCGTCAATGGCGTCAAAGGTGCGACGTTCATCACTCGGGCCTATAGTGCGCTGATGGCTCGTATTAATGATATCGAAAGTTACACGCCCGTTGTACCTGCGTTAGTAGTAGTTTCATTTGGTGCCGCATGGTGCGAACCTCATGGCGAGCCTATTTTGTTAGATCATCCTGAAACACGTAAACGATTGCGCGCACGTGGTCCTGTTGTTTTGTGCCATGGTCCGGCGACAGCACGTCGACTTGAACTCGATCATTTTCCATCGTTTGACCTCTTGGAACTGTTTGCTTTCGTGCGCCCTGCGCAATTTTGTGTTCCTACAATTCGCGGGCTCACCTCTGCCACAGGCCAGAGTTTACCTAATGAACTTATTGCCCAGGTGCAGGCCTTATTCGGTATCTTGCGCTTACTGTTGGCAGAGCTAGATCGACCAGATTATCCGGATGCCAGTTTTGCCGCGGGGATCGCCAAGCGTATGGCGACTGAGGGCTGGCTCTGGGGTGAATCAGTCGTTGCCGCTTTAGGGGATCGCAGACCATCCGGTGATTATAATGTCTGGAGTCAGCTTTCTGAATGGGTCGAGCGTGCTCCGCTAAAGTCTGCTGACCTTCAACCGGTCACGTCCGCTGAAACGCGCGCACGGCTCGCCGAGTTGCTCGGCATGGGATCAGAGCCTAGGCTAGAGCAGGCTGATTATGCTGCCGCTGCGGCGATGGCATTTTCACCCCGCAAAGAACCCAACACGCCACGCGTTGTAATTGCCGAAGCCGGCACAGGGGTTGGTAAAACCATCGGCTATATCGCCCCGGCCAGCGTATGGACAGATAAGAATAAGGGCGTGGTGTGGTTGTCGACCTACACTAAAAATCTTCAAAGTCAGATTGATCGTGAACTCGACCGGCTCTATCCCGACCCTAAGAGGAAGCACGAAAAAGTGGTGATTCGGAAAGGGCGAGAAAATTACTTGTGTCTGCTTAATTATGAAGAAGCTGTTAACGCCCGCCTTCCCGGCCTTGGTGCCGACTCTGGCACGTTGGGGTTGATAGCACGTTGGATTGGGGCCACTCGAGATGGAGACATGGTTGGCGGGGACTTTCCAGCCTGGCTACGTAATCTGCTCCACCAGAGCCATGTCGCTGATCTTGCAGATCATCGTGGAGAGTGTGTCTATTCTGCTTGCAGCCATTACCGTAAGTGCTTTGTGGAACGCTCTGCCCGCCATGCTCGGCAGGCTGAGTTGGTTATCTCAAACCACGCGCTGGTAATGGTCCTCGGCGCGAGAGGTGAGAATTCTTCGTTGTTGCCTACACATTATGTGTTTGATGAGGGGCACCATTTGTTTGATGCAGCAGATGGCACGTTTGCTTCGTGCCTTTCAGGTCGAGAAACATTTGAACTTCGTCGCTGGTTGCGCGGTATTGAAGGTGGACGTATGGGGCGGAGGCGTGGGCTTAAACCGCGCATAGAAGACCTTGTTGTGGATGATAAAGACACGATGGCAGCGCTCGAAGCCATTTTGGAACAGGCTACCATGTTACCAGCTTCGGGCTGGCAACGGAGGGTTGAGGATTGTTCTCCGCAGGGGGAAACAGAGGCTTTCTTGTGTTTGGTTCGTCAGCAGGTGGTGGCGGGAGCGCGGCCAAATGATGGCTACGATTTAGAAACTCTCCCGCGTCCATGCGTCGAAGGGTTGTTGTCGGTTGCGGTAGGACTCGGGAGGGCGCTGTCTCGACTCGCTGATGCGATGGCTGCATTCGAACGCTGCATGAACCGGATTCTCAATGATGTAGGCTGTGACCTAGAGAGCGGGCAACGTTCTCGTCTAGAAGCTGTGTTCCAATCTTTACGCCGGCGCAGACTGGAATTGATACTGCCGTGGCAAGCAATGTTGGAGTCCCTTGATTTTGAAAAATCGGAGATATTCATTGATCGTTTTGCGATCGAACGAAGTGGCGGTAGGGAGCTAGATGTCGGAATGTATCGCAATTGGGTTGATCCCACGATCCCATTCGCCGAATCCATAGTGCAACCGGCCGATGGCGTTTTGATTACCTCAGCAACCTTGAGAGATAGTACCGGTGATGCAGAAGAAGATTGGTCCGCAGCTGAGAAGCGTGTGGGCGTGCATCATTTATCAGGTTCTCCAGCAGTTCGCGTCGCTGTGCCGTCGCCGTTTGACCATTGCGCTGCGACGCGAGTAATGGTGGTCAACGATATTGATCGCAATGATACAGACCAAGTGGCCCGGGCGATGTTAGAGCTGTTTGTTGCCGCGGGGGGTGGGGCACTTGGCTTGTTTACTGCGATATGGCGTTTGCGTCGGGTAGAAGCAAGGCTGACACCAGCTTTAGACAAAACCGGGCTTAGCCTTTTAGCGCAGCATGTTGATCGGCTCGATGTCAGTACTCTGGTCGAGATTTTCCGGTCCGAAAGGGATTTCTGCTTGCTCGGAACCGATGCGTTACGGGATGGAGTTGATGTTCCGGGCGCCTCATTACGCATGGTTGTGTTTGATCGAGTACCCTGGCCTCGTTCGGACATCTTGCACCGAACTCGTCGCGCGCATTTTGGTGGTTCATCGTATGATGATATGATGGTGCGCATGAAATTAAGGCAAGCCTACGGTCGCTTGGTTCGCCGGGCCGATGATTTCGGTGTTTTCATAATTCTAGATCCGGCGACGCCATCTCGTTTGTTAGGTGCTTTTCCCGACGGTGTGTCGGTCACCCGCATTGGTCTTAAAGAAGCCGTCGCAGAGACCAGCACGTTTGTTGCTTCAAAAATGCTGCTCTAGTTGACGGCATTGTCCGTGCAGCCCTAAATGATCGCCCCCTGGGTGCTCCGTCGTCTGGCCTGGTCTGTCGGGATTGCTGTCTTCATTGAGTCCTAGGACTTTTTGTCGGCTTTTGAATCTATAGATTCATCTCTGGATAAGGGGTCAGAGAATGAACGGAACACACACTCTGTTTTGAGCGTGCCAAATGTCATTGGATGTAAGTTAGTTATGCAGGATTTTATTATCTTATACGAGGTCGAGATTCGGGTAAGCGTGTTTGGAGGTATTTTTTTTGCCATGGCGCTTTGGGAGCTGGTTGCTCCCCGTCGCTCACTTCAGGTTTCAAAATTCGTTCGTTGGTCAAGTAATATAGGAATTTTGGTTATTAACACGATAATTCTTCGATTGGCGTTCCCCGCTGCTGCAATCGGTGTCTCTGTTTTTGCAGCTTCACATAACTGGGGTTTGTTCAACGTTCTTACATGGCCTATCTGGGTTGAGGTTTTATTATCCGTGATAGTGCTCGATCTGGTGATTTACTCGCAGCATGTAATGTTTCACGCGGTTCCAAGTTTGTGGCGTGTACATAGAATTCATCACGCTGACGTCGATTTTGACGTTAGCACAGGTGTTCGATTTCATCCCATCGAGATTCTTTTATCGATGCTTATAAAAATGGTTGCAGTTTGTGTACTTGGTGCGGGGCCGCTTGCGGTCATTGTTTTTGAGCTCTTGCTAAATGGTACATCGATGTTCAATCATGGTAATGTGCGCTTACCGCAATTGATCGACAAATTTGTCCGGCTGGTCTTGGTGACGCCGGACATGCACCGTGTGCATCATTCGTTGGTCGTCGGCGAGACCAACAGCAATTTTGGCTTTAACTTGTCGTGTTGGGATCGCGTTTTCGGCACTTACCAGGCAGTGCCCGGCGCGGGCCATGAATCTATGATTGTCGGGCTAGAGGCATTCCGTGAACTGCGCAGGCAATCGCTTTGGGATCTACTTCTTATGCCACTCATGGATGAAAGGGGTACGTATCCGTTCGGCCGTCGCGAAAGTGAATGACTACACATTGCGACGTGTCCGTAATGGATTTGGCTGTTGTTTTAGATGCTCGCTTTAGGTAGTCCGCCGAAGCGTTGTTACGGAGGATTCCCAATTGGCGCCGTCAAAGTGCCTTATGTCAATTTTGTCTACGTCGACCGTATCGAGACAACGCGCATTCACAGAGTAACCATGGGGATGAGAGCGGGGTACGTAAAACGATTTGATTCCGCACACGGCACAAAACCGGTGTTTGGCTGTGCCGGTGTTAAACTTATAAGTGGTGAGTATATTCTCACCCCGGAGCAAGCAAAAATTCTTGGCATCCACAATAAGATGCAGAAAACCTGATAGTAGACATATGGAACAGTTGCAGTCGTAGACTGTTAAATGGTCAGGAGCGGTGACCTCAAAACCCACTCTCCTGCAATGGCAGCCCCCTCGAAAAATTGTCATGTCTTTAACCTGATTACAAAGATTTTAAAGAATTTGTTATAGAAGTTTTTGGTTTTACGGGCTGTCCGAGTCAGGTGAGATCATATGCCGGTTGATTAGTGGTAATTGGGCGATGCTAAAGGCCAGGGTGAGGGGCATAATTCCAAATAACTTGAACTGAATCCAAAATTCAGTGGTCTGTGTTCGCCAGACCACTTCGTTGAGAATTGCCAGCACTACGAAAAAGGCCACCCAGCGAGTTGTAAGTAATCGCCATCCTTGGTCGTGCAGATTCATCACTGACCCAAATAAACTTTTGAGTAAGGTCACTCGTCCTAAAAGGCCTCCGCTTAGAATCGCAGCGAACAATAAATTAACAATGGTAGGCTTGAGTTTGATGAAAGTCTCGTCCTGAAGTACCAACGTAAGGCCTCCGAAACCTAGAACGAACAAACCCGAGACTAATGGCATCACCGGCAGTCGCTTTGCAAGCAGCCACATACCAGGCACGGCGATAGCTGTAACCATCATGAAAGCTCCGGTGGCTGTAAAAATTCCGTACCGTGCGTTGCAAACAAAGAAAACGATTAGTGGACTGATCTCGAAAAGGAGCCTGACAAACTGATTCATCGTAAACCTATACCCTCTTCATCAAGATTCATTAGTCCGCAGGCAAATTCGTTTGCCTCAAAGGAACGTAGATCGTTGATGCCTTCGCCAACGCCAATCGCGTGGATTGGCAGGCCAAAACGTTCGGCAAGAGCCACCACTACTCCCCCCCGAGCTGATCCATCCAGCTTAGTTACTACCAGTCCTGTGACCCCCACAGCGCTGAGGAATGCCTCGACCTGCGAGAGTGTATTTTGGCCGGTGGTGGCATCTAGCACTAGCACCACGTCATGGGGCGCGTCGGCATCTATCTTGCTAAGAACACGCGCAAGCTTACCCAATTCAGCCATTAGGTTGGGCACATTATGGAGCCGGCCAGCGGTGTCGATCAGTAAGCCATTGAAACCTTTGTTATGCGCACGTTTCATAGCATCATAAACCAGCCCTGAGGGATCAGCGCCCGCGTCACCGGCGATCACTTCGCACTGGGCTCTGTCACCCCATTGTTGCAGTTGCTCAATCGCTGCTGCCCGAAAAGTATCCGCCGCGACTATGCAGATTTTATTGCCTCCCATAACGAGTTGCTTAGCAAACTTACCAATCGTTGTGGTTTTGCCAGTGCCATTAACGCCGACGAACAAAATCACATGTGGTTGGTATGATGGACTGAGGGTGATTGGTGTGGAGAGGGGTCTGAGTGTGTTGGCGATTTGTTTGGCGAGGACTCGTCGCACTGCTTTGCTCGTTATGTCTCGATCGAATCTGGCATGAGCGAGAGAGGCACTTAAATCTGCTGCCATGGCTGGGCCAAGGTCAGCTGCGATTAAAAGATCTTCAAGTTGTTCAAGTGCTTCCTTGTCGAGTTGACCACGAGAAAAAATACCAGCGATACCATCACCCAAACTGGTTGAGGATTTTCGAAGTCCGGATTTAAGTCGTACTAGCCAACTGCCATGGTTTATGGATGCACTGTCGCTCATAGGCCTACACTAAGTAATTTATCGCCGTCGATTCCAACGAGACGCACCCGGCGCAGGGTCCCGGGGCGTTCCGGAGCGGACAAACGAACCGGAATATAATGCTCAGTTCGGCCATGGTCCGGTTGTTCCACCAAAACTTCGGCTTGGCATCCTAATTTTCGTCGAAACATATTGAGACGCATTTTAACCCCCGCTGCACGAAGTTGCGCGGCGCGGGCGCGCCGGATTTTAGTGGGCACCATTGGCATGCGAGCAGCCGGGGTTTTCTCGCGCGGCGAGTAGGGGAAAACGTGCAGAAAGCTCAGGCCGCATTCTTGGACCAGTTTAAGCGTACGGTTAAACATAACTTCGGTCTCAGTTGGAAAACCGGCAATGAGATCTGCTCCAAGGGTAATACCAGGACGTAAAGCACGGGCGCGTGCGCAGCAGTCAATTGCGTTGGCACGACTATGGCGGCGTTTCATGCGCTTTAAAATGAGGTCATCGCCGGCCTGAATGCTGAAATGGAGATGCGGCATCAGGCGTGGCTCGTGCTGGATGGCTGACCATAGTTCTTCGTCGATCTCGGCCGGGTCCAAGGAGGAAAGGCGTAGCCGTGACAATTTTGGCTCGGTCGAGAGTAAACGACGGATTAGTTGTCCAAGGAGCGGCCGATCCGGTAGGTCACGGCCGTACGAGGTGATGTCAACACCAGTCAGCACTATTTCTCGGTAACCACGAGTAATTAGTTGGCAAGATTCGGCAAGTATGTCGCTAATTGGGACACTACGGCTGTTCCCGCGGCCAAAAGGAATGACACAAAAAGTGCATCGATGGTCACAACCGTTTTGAATTTGGACAAAAGCACGCGCACGTCCGTCAAAACTGCCTACCATATGGGCAGCAGTTTCACGCACTGACATGATGTCATTGACGCGAATTCGATCCTGGTGAGAAGGATCAAAGCAATTGGGATCAAGCTTCTCCAGATTGCCGATAACCTGGTCAACTTCTGCCATGGCGCCGAAGGTGCCCGGAGAAATTTGGGCTGCGCAGCCGGTGACAATGATATGGGCGTCGGGCTGTTCGCGTTTTGCCCGGCGGATTGCTTGGCGAGCTTGCCGTTCCGCCTCTGCCGTGACTGCGCACGTGTTCACGATCACGGTATTTCTAAGGCCGGCGCTGACCGCGTTTCGACGAATGACTTCGGACTCATAAGTGTTCAAACGGCAACCAAAAGTGACTATCTTGGGGGTGTGAGACTCGGCCGTCATAGCAACAGAGAGGAATCTATTTCGCCTACAAAGACGGTTAAGGCTGGGCCGGTCATCATAATATGGTTGTTGTCTTGCCACTGGATTTGGAGAACGCCGCCGTCTAGCTGGATCTCGGCTTCGCGATCGCATAGTTTGCGCTGATGAGCTGCGACTAGGGCAGCACACGCACCTGTCCCGCATGCTAGGGTTAGGCCAGCGCCACGCTCCCATACCCGCAGCCGAATCTTGTTACGGTCAATAATTTGGGCGACACCGATGTTGGCACGGTCGGGAAAAATTGGATTGATTTCCAGATTTGGTCCGAGGGAGTCAAGTGGCACAGAGGTCACGTCATCCACAAAGAAAACCGCGTGAGGGTTTCCCATGTTGACCGCTGCTGGGTCGGACAGCGAACCTTTTTTCAAAGGGATGTGGAGGGTATCATGCGGACTTGCAAGTGGAATTTCGCGCCAATCGAGTCTAGGCGGACCCATGTCGATTGTTACCTGCTCGTCGAGCGTTGCGCTCGCCCGCAAGACATCAACCGCGGTTTCAAGAAGCACACTGTCGGTATCTTTTTCCTGCATTACTAACCGGGCAACGCAGCGTGCCGCGTTTCCGCATGCCTCGACTTCGCCGCCATCTGAGTTGTGAATACGCATGTACAGGTCAGCTTTTTCGGATGGCTCAAGCGTAATAATTTGATCGCAGCCGATTCCAGTCCGACGGTTCGCGATTGCTAGTGCCTGTTTTGTGCTAAGGCTAATCGGCGTAACTCGGCCGTCAAGCACAACGAAATCGTTGCCAAGGCCATGCATCTTGATAAATCGACGTGCGGTCATCTCGGCGTTATAGGGCTGGTTTAACCTCTACGTCCAGTATTCTGAGTCTATGAGCGGATCAGGTTGACTTCGGGACGGAGTTGGCGTTTCTTGCCCCAACCCTCGGGTATGGCCCTCAGACGCCCGCAGGACGTAGGAACCAATTGGTTTTATAATGTTCGACAGTTTAGCTGATCGCCTAGGTGAGGTATTTGAACATCTCACTAAACGTGGAGCCTTGACAGAGTCCGATGTTGGAAAGGCGTTGCGCGAAGTGCGAATCGCGTTGCTTGAAGCTGATGTTGCGTTGTCGGTGGTTAAAAAGTTTATTGATCAGGTAAAGGAACGCGCCGTTGGTGCCGAGGTACTGAACAGCATCACTCCTGGCCAGATGGTGATCAAGGTGGTGCATGATCATCTGGTGCAGATGTTAGGTTCAGATTTGGTGCCGGTGACTTTGGGTGCCAATCCGCCTGGAGTGGTTATGTTGGTGGGCCTGCAGGGGTCGGGAAAAACAACGACTGCTGCCAAACTGGGCCTACGGTTTAAGACACGCGATCATAAAAATACGCTAATGGCATCGCTTGATGTCAATCGCCCCGCCGCGCAAGAACAGCTCTTGTTACTTGGCCGCCAGGCAGGGGTTGATACGTTGCCAGTAGTGCAAGGACAATTGCCCCTCGCAATCGCGGAACGTGCGGTCCAGGCGGCGCGGCTTGGCGGGTATGATGCGTTGATTCTAGATACTGCCGGCCGGCTTCATATTAACGACGCGTTAATGAATGAACTCACTGAGTTGGTGAATGTTACTCAACCGATTGAAACCCTGTTAGTCGCAGATTCTTTAACCGGGCAGGATGCGGTCAAGATCGCTGATGGTTTTCATCGGAGGGTTGGGCTCACTGGCTTAGTTCTTACCCGGGTTGATGGTGACGGACGGGGCGGAGCAGCTTTGAGTGTTCGTTCGGTTACGGGCTGTCCGATCAAGCTTATCGGAGTAGGTGAAAATTTAGAAGCACTTGAAGATTTTCACCCAGAGCGTATTGCATCGAGATTGCTGGGCATGGGAGACGTCGTGTCGCTGGTTGAGAAGGCTCAGGCGACAATAGAACACGATGAGGCGGAGAAGCTAGCCGCCAAACTTGGTAAGGGGCAATTTGATTTTGAGGATTTAGCAGTGCAGATTGCGCAAATCCGAAAGATGGGAGGCATGGAAGGCATGCTTGCTTTGTTGCCTGGCATTGCCAAAATAAAGAAGAAAATGGCAGTTGGTAGGGTCGACGAGCGTCAACTTTCTCATCAGGAAGCGATTATTCGTTCAATGACCCTTAATGAACGACGAAATGCCAAACTCTTGAACAGCTCACGAAAACGTCGTATCGCATCAGGTTCGGGTACCACCATTCAAGAAGTGAACCGTTTGCTCAAGCAGCAAAAAGATATGAGTACGATGATGAAGCGGGCAACGAAAATGGGGAAGAAAGGTTTGATGCCGTCGGCTCTACCGAATGTTCTCCCGCCGGGCTTCCCAACGCCCTAGCCTGGCGACCTTGTGCGAAGGTGTTTTAGTGAGTTAATCGTGGGCGAACGTAATAATTTTAATGCCTGCTTAATTTTAATCTAGGTGGGTTTGAGACCAAAGGAGTCGAACATGGCAGTGAAAATCCGTCTTAGTCGGGCAGGCGCCAAGAAAACGCCGCACTATCGCGTTATAATCGCGGATTCGCGCAGCCCGCGTGACGGTCGCTTCTTAGAACGGGTCGGCACCTACAATCCTCTATTGCCGCGTGATCACCAGGATCGGGTAAAGCTGAAGCTTGATCGGATCAAATATTGGCTCGACCAGGGCGCGCAACCTTCTCCGCGAGTCGCGAAATTCCTCGGTTCAGCAGATGTGATCCCAGTGCCTAAACGAGAGAATCCAATAAAGGCCAAACCGAAAGCCAAGGCGCGAGCTCGGTCCGACGCACTTGCACAGGCAGAGGCCAAGAAAGCCGACGAGGCATCCAAGGAGAGTGCAAAACCAGCAGAACCAACCGATGAAACGAAGGTAGTCGGGAGTAGTGAGGGCGAAAAAACCGACGAGGCATCCAAGGAGAGTGCAAAACCGGCAGAACCAACCGATGAAACGAAGGTAGGCGGAAGTAGTGAGGCCGAGAAAACCGACGAAGCACCCAAGGAGAGTGCCAAACCAGCAGAACCAACTGATGAAACGAAGGTAGAGGGAAGTAGTGAGGGCGAGAAAACCGACGAGGCATCTAACGCGAGTGCAAAACCGACAAAACCAACCGATGAAACGCAGGTAGACGAGGGTGATCAGGGCTCGGAAGCTGAAGCCAAAACCAAAAACAAAACCAAAACATAAGTCCGGCGTGGACGGTGCCGCCGAAGATAATGCGCTGTCTTATAAACCAGGCTTAAAGGACTTATGCGTTGCTGTGGTGGTAGGTGCGCAGGGCCTGGACGGTGCGATGCGTATCAGGACCTTTACCAATACGCCTTCGGCAATTGGCGCCATTAATGGGTTGGTAAACGAAAGTGGCGTGCCGATAGGAATTCATGTAGTGCGGTTGCAAAAGGGTATTGTAGTAGCTCGTATTGAAGGAGTATCCGATCGAACACAGGCAGAGGCGTGGATCGGCAAACGCTTATACGTAGCGCGGTCGACCCTACCCAAGCTTGAGCATGAGGAATATTACCACACTGACTTGATTGGATTACGCGTCGAGTCGCCAAAAGGGACCGAAGTCGGCCGTGTGGTGGCAGTCCACGATTTTGGTGCGGGAGGCATCATTGATGTCGAGAACGGCGAAGGCAAGAGCATAATGTTGCCCTTTAGTGCAGAGACAGTGCCACTCGTTGATATATCTAATGGCCGTTTAGTGGTGGCACCAGAGGCATTTGAGTTGGATGAAGCCAAATTATGACAAATCCCCAGCCGTGGACCGCTCACATATTGACAATGTTTCCCGGTATGTTCCCTGGCCCGTTGGGCCACAGTCTTGCGGGTACGGCCCTAAAGAAGGGCCTCTGGTCCTTGAAAACAGTAGACATTCGCGACTTTGCACGCGATAAACGCGGTGCCGTAGATGATGCGCCTTATGGTGGCGGCCCGGGTATGGTAATGCGACCCGACGTAGCAGCGGCAGCTATAGAATGGGCGCTGGATGCCGGTGAACATGCCGGCGGAAAGTTGGCGAGGATTTGTCTGACTCCGCGGGGGGCGCCGGTTACACAGACGCAGGTGAAGCGTTGGGCGGCGGGTCCCGGGATTATGGTTTTATGTGGCCGGTTTGAGGGGATTGATCAACGCGTGATAGAGGCGCGTGGTTTGGAGGAGATGAGCGTTGGCGACTTTGTCATGTCGAGCGGTGAACCGGCCGCGATAGCTTTGACGGACGGTTGCATTCGTTTACTGTCTGGTGTCATAGGTAATCCCGATGGCACGGTGGAGGAGAGTTTCGAACAAGGACTATTGGAATATCCGCATTACACGAGGCCTCGGTTTTGGCAAGGGCAAGAGGTGCCAGCAACCCTTCTGTCCGGAAACCATGAAGGGATCGAAAGTTGGCGTCGTCGTGAGGCGGAGCGGGTAACTCAGGAGCGCCGACCGGATATGTGGCAAAGGTACCGGTCATTAAACAGTCGCGTGGTCTGAGGTGTAGTATTAGGAGCGCGAACTTAGGCCTGATAACGACGATTATGTAGGCCGACAAAGCGGGATTGGTAACATGAACATTATTGAGCAGATTGAACGTGAGGAGATTGAAAAACTCACGGACGGAAAAGACATCACTGTATTTAATCCCGGAGATACGGTGCGCGTGCAAGTGCGGGTGGTAGAGGGTGCCCGCGAGCGTTTACAGGCGTTCGAGGGTGTGTGTATTGCACGCTCAAATCGAGGCCTTAATTCGTCGTTTACGTTGCGCAAAATCAGCTATGGTGAAGGCGTAGAACGAGTGTTTCAATTGTACTCACCGCTTATTCAGGAAATCGAGTTGGTGCGTCGGGGTGATGTCCGCCGAGCTAAGCTCTATTATCTGCGGGGGCGTACGGGGAAATCGGCTCGTATTGCAGAGAAGCGGGACGATCGGCGGCGTAAGGATTCTAAGAAAGCCTCAGAACTGAAAGTTGGCAAGGTTGCAGCCAATTTAGAATCCTGAGGAGTAAGTTTTCTGAAGGTACTCTCATGAATGCTCCACGAACGTTGTTCGACAAAATCTGGGATGACCATGTCGTACATGATCAAAATGACGGCACATGCTTAATTTATATTGATAGGCACTTGGTCCACGAAGTGACCAGCCCGCAGGCTTTCGAGGGTTTGCGTCTTTCTGGCCGTGAAGTGCATCGGCCTGAGGAGACGCTTGCCGTAGCGGACCATAACGTCCCAACTAGTAATCGTGCTGCTGGAATAATTGAAGAGACTTCGCGAGTTCAGGTGGAAACACTGGAGCGGAACGTCACTGAGTTTGGCGTGCCTTATTTGCCGCTCGACGACTTGCGTCAGGGCATCGTGCATATCATTGGTCCTGAGTTAGGCTTTACATTGCCTGGCGCGACGATTGTGTGCGGCGATAGCCACACTTCGACACACGGTGCATGCGGTGCGCTCGCATTTGGTATCGGTACCAGCGAAGTTGAACACGTACTTGCAACTCAAACCCTGATACAGAAACGACCGCAAAACATGCGGATTACGGTTGATGGTGAGTGTCGGCCAGGGGTTACAGCCAAGGATATAATCCTGTCAATTATTGCCCAAATTGGAACAGCCGGCGCAACGGGCCACGTCATTGAATACGCTGGTTCGGCGATTACATCCTTGTCCATGGAAGGGCGGATGACAGTCTGTAATATGTCGATAGAGGCTGGGGCACGTGCTGGTTTAATTGCCCCTGATGCGGTTACGTTTGAGTATCTTGAGGGTCGGCAAATGGTGCCAAAAGGCGGTGCTTGGGAGCAGGCACTAGCAAATTGGCGAACACTCCCGTCTGATGAAGGTGCAGTGTACGATCGTGAAGTCAGTCTAAGTGCAAGCGAGTTGGTCCCGCACGTAACGTGGGGGACCAGCCCTCAAGATGCTCTCCCAGTAACTAGCGAGGTGCCGGACCCAGCAGGTGAGGTCGACGTCGAGCGTCGAGCATCGATCGAGAGATCGCTGGCTTATATGGATCTTGCTCCCGGTACGCCACTTGTCAAGGTTCCCATTGATCGGGTTTTTATTGGCTCCTGCACAAATGGTCGGATCGAAGATTTACGCGAAGTTGCTGCTGTGGCTTTGGGTCGGCGGGTAGCTCAAGGTGTTGGAGCGATGATTGTGCCCGGCTCCGGTCTCGTTAAGGAGGAGGCTGAGGAAGAAGGCCTCGACAAAATTTTTATCGAGGCGGGGTTTGAGTGGCGCGAACCGGGTTGCTCCATGTGTTTGGCAATGAATGCGGATCGATTGGAGCCGGGCGAGCGTTGTGCATCGACTTCCAATCGTAATTTTGAAGGACGTCAGGGACGAGGTGGGCGTACGCACCTGATGAGTCCGGCGATGGCTGCTGCTGCTGCAGTGACCGGTCATATTACGGACGTTCGAGCCTTACTTTAAATACAGCTACGCTGGATAGTGTGGGGTGTTGGCTCTGACTCTATTGGTGTTTGGTAAGAGACTATAACTATGGATAAATTTACCACCCTCACAGGTGTTGCAGCACCCCTGCGAATGATTAATATCGATACTGACCGCATAATCCCCAAGCAGTTTCTTAAAACAATCAAACGCACTGGACTTGGGGAGTTTCTTTTTAACGATCTTCGTTACAATCCAGATGGCTCAGAGGTCGATGAGTTTGTGCTTAACCGGCCTCCCTATCGACACGCACAGATCGTGATTGCGGGGCGAAATTTTGGCTGTGGCTCTAGTCGGGAACATGCCCCTTGGGCGCTCCTTGACTTTGGAATCACCTGTATCATAGCGCCAAGCTTTGCGGATATTTTTTATAACAACTGCTTTAAAAATGGGCTTCTGCCAATCAGTTTGTCTGAAGAACAGGTGCACAAACTTTTGGATGCCGCCGATGCTGGATCAAACGAAAATTTCACGATTGATCTCAATGCCCAGCGGGTTACTGATCCTAATGGAGAGATTTTTGAATTCAAGATCGATCCGTTTCGCAAGCATTGTTTATTCAATGGCCTAGATGACATTGGGTTGACACTTGGAAAAGCCGCAATAATTGAAGCGTTTGAGCAAAAACGAAGTGTGCAAAATCCCTGGCTTAAATTGGGACCATAGGAATCACTGATACATGGCAAGTAATAAAAGTCTTCTGCTGCTGCCAGGCGATGGGATTGGCCCTGAGGTAATGGGTGAGGTCTATCGAGTGATTGATTGGTTTGATAGGAGACGGGCAGTTGGCTTCGACGTAAAGGAAGGCCTTGTAGGTGGAGCTTCCTACGATAAGTACGGCACCCCTGTTGCCGATGAAATTGTTGATCAGGCCATGCAATCCGATGCCGTGCTGTTTGGTGCGGTAGGGGGGCCAAAATGGGACAATCTTGATTTCTCTGTAAAGCCTGAGCGTGGGCTCCTTCGATTGCGCAAAGACATGGACTTGTTTGCCAATTTACGCCCGGCAATCGTATTCGATGGATTGATTGATACTTCTAGTCTCAAGCCTGAATTAGTTCGGGGGTTGGACATCATGATATTGCGCGAACTTACAGGTGGCATTTACTTTGGCGAGCCACGTGGTGTCGAGGAAATAAGTGAAGGGGAACGGCGCGGTATTAACACCGAGGTGTACACGACGTCGGAGGTCGAACGTGTTGGGAGGGTCGCGTTCGAGCTCGCAAAAAAACGCAAGGGCTTTGTGCATTCGGTGGAAAAAGCAAATGTGATGGAAAGTGGCCAGATGTGGCGAGAGGATATGCAGGCATTGCGGGACCGCGAATTTCCAGAAATTCCAATTCATCACATGTATGCGGACAATGCAGCGATGCAACTGGTTCGCCAGCCGAAACAATTCGACGTTCTGGTTACCACTAATTTATTTGGGGACATTTTATCGGATATTGCGGCTATGTTAACGGGCTCGCTTGGGATGTTGCCGTCTGCTTCCCTGGGCGCGGCCGATGCGACGGGGCGCCGTCTTGCATTATATGAGCCAGTTCACGGCAGTGCCCCGGATATCGCGGGGCAGGGAAAGGCGAATCCAATTGCAATGCTTTTGTCGTTTGCGATGGCATTGCGTTATTCTTTTGATCTATCTGAAGACGCCAATTTGATCGAGGCTGGGGTCGCGAAGACGCTCGATGCTGGTTTGCGCACAGACGATATTATGCAGAATGGAATGGCGGGGGTTTCAACTAGGGGAATGGGGGATGCGCTTCTCCAAGAGCTCGATAAACTCGCAGCCTAGAAATTAAGTTTGGGGTGTTATTCTTCATATTTTGGTGCCGCAAGGTCCGTATGGTGCAAGTGATTAAAAAATAATTTTGGTCGTTTGGGTAAAAATTGGGTAGATATTATCATCGCTCAAAGAGACTAACGGCTTCCGCTAATGAATTTTAATTTTGGTGAGGACGTTCTTGATCTATTGCCGATAAAACTAGCGCCTGTGTGGCCGGCGATTGTTGTTATTCGCGTCATGAGGGGAAAGGTTTGGAAATTCCTAACTCGCCGGAAGATTACAAATTTCGACCAGATGTTTCATATGTAGGGGTGGACAGGCGTGTGAGGCCACGTGCCGGAGAAATACGATGGGCTATCGAGTCGTTGTAGTGGGTGCTACAGGGAATGTTGGGCGCGAGATGCTCAGCATCCTTTCTGAGCGAGAATTTCCCGTTGATGAAGTGGTGGCAGTTGCCTCTTCGGGCTCTGTTGGCAAGGAAGTCTCTTATGGCGATATTGATGTGCTAAAGGTTCGTGCGCTAGATGATTTTGATTTCTCCGGCTTTGATATCGGACTTTTTTCGCCGGGCTCCAGCGTCTCTGCGGAGCATGCACCGCGCGCGGCTGAGACGGGCTGTATAGTAATAGACAACACGTCTCATTTTCGTATGGACGAGGATGTACCGTTAATAGTACCCGAAGTTAACCGCCATGATCTCGTTGATTTTAGCAAGCGAAATATTATTGCTAATCCGAATTGCTCTACCATCCAGATGGTGATGGCTCTAAAACCACTTCACGATGTGGCTCCTGTCCGGCGCGTTGTAGTAGCAACTTATCAATCGGTGTCAGGTGCCGGACGCCGGGCAATGGATGAGCTATTTAATCAGACACGCAAGGTATTTTTTAATGAACGGCTAAGTCCCACTAATTTTCCGCGTGAGATCGCATTCAATGTGATCCCTCATATCGACGCTTTTCAACCAGATGGTTCAACTAAGGAAGAGCTAAAAATGGTGCGCGAAACTCAGAAAATTCTGGATCCCTCCATTCAGATTAATGCCACCTGTGTGCGCGTGCCAGTATTTGTTGGTCATGCGGAAGCTATCAATATTGAGTTTGATGCACCTATCGATGTTGAGGAGGCGAGAAGCGTACTAGGAAGTGCTGAAGGAGTAATTGTGATCGACGACCCGGAAAATGACGAGTACGCCACGCCGATCGATGTAGCAGGCGAAACTGGTGTCTATATTAGTCGAATTCGTCAAGACAAGACGGTTGAGTACGGTCTGAA
The DNA here is from genome assembly GCA_002937585.1 of Alphaproteobacteria bacterium MarineAlpha9_Bin6. Taxonomy (GTDB): domain Bacteria; phylum Pseudomonadota; class Alphaproteobacteria; order UBA7887; family UBA7887. Next base: position 32,215 of record PTKE01000009.1, read on the forward strand.
TTTGTGGGTGGTTTCCGACAATCTTCGTAAGGGTGCGGCGCTCAACTCAGTGCAGATAGCAGAGGCTTTGGTCGAGGACTACCTGTAGGTCTTGGGATCCAGACGGATTGCAGAGAAAAGCCGGGAGGGGTGGATGATGTACTCGCGCGCCGCAACCAGCGGTAAATCATAAGCCGTTGGCGATGTCATTTTTAAAATATTGTGCACTGACGACACTGCAAGCGACATACTTTGTGGTAAATTGTGTTCGGTTAGGATTCGTGCAAGCAAAATAGCGGACAAACAATCACCTGCACCGTTAGCTCTAACATTTAGGCGCGGTATTTCTATAGCCCATGCATCTTTGCCGTCGCACCCTATCACAGCGATGGCATTGCGCGAGTCCAAGGGTAAAGAGGTGCATACAGCCGTATTTGCCCCTGCTGAGGTCATTTGGTAAAGCGCGTGGGCCGCATGAGCAACCGTTTCGATGGGGGTTTCGATTATTTGCGCAAGCTCAAAACGATTTGGTGTCAGCACGTCCGATTTTTTTATCAAAACTGTTTTGATGGCGTCTGCAACTGTATTGGGCACATACAGGCCTTTGGCATCGTCGCCCATCACCGGGTCACAGAAAAAAATTGCAGCCGGATTTGCGGCCTTTACGCGGACTACAACGTCTGCAACGATTCCCGCTGTTTCTGCATCTCCGAGATAGCCGCTGAGTACGGCATGACAGGTTGAAAAAAGATCCAGTTTTTCGATGCCCGAAATTACCTCCTGGATTTGGGAGGCCGTAAAGCGCTGGCCTTCCACAGTTGTATGACCCGTATGGTTGCTAAGTTGGGCCGTGTGGACGGGCCAAACTTCATGCCCTAAAAGCTGCAATGGAAATACCGCGGCCGCGTTGCCAACATGCCCATATGAGACGTGTGATTGTATGGATAAAATATTCATGGGTACCGCTGCTGCTTATTACGCTAAGTGCTAGGTATTACTATTATCATGGTCTTTAGAATGTGAAAAAACAGCCCTAACCTCTCTGTTCAACTAGACAAAATTGTTGGGAACCGCCACACTCCGGCGCTGAGACTGGAACCCGAGGCTGGGTTTTCGGTTACGCTTTGGATCTTTGTTCATAAGGACCGCACCCATGGACCCGGCCAATCGGCCTCTATCTCCACACCTTCAAATTTATCGGCCCCAAATAACTTCGGTGTTATCAATTTTGCATCGCCTAAGCGGTATTGGTCTCGGGGTAGGGACCTTGCTGTTGGCGTACTGGTTGATCGCTGTCGCCGCCGGTCCGGGTCCATTCGATTTTGCCCAGGGACTTATCGGTTCTTGGGTAGGAATTGTTTTGCTGATAGGTTGGACCTTCGCGTTAATCTATCATTTCTGCAACGGAATTCGCCATCTGTTCTGGGATGCCGGCTACGGCTATGAACTGGACACGGTATATCGTTCCGGGTGGGTGGTGGTACTTACATCTGTTCTACTTACGGCCGGTATTTGGTTGGCGCTGGTCATGGTTAGCGGTATTTTATGAGCAGCCAGACGTCGTTACGCCGTGCACGGGGTCTAGGTTCGGCAAAAGAGGGCGTTCATCATTGGTGGATGCAGCGCCTCACGGCGATTGCGCTAGTGCCCCTTAGCATCTGGTTGTTAACTTCAATAGCGTTTCTTGCTGGGGCTGATCACGCAAGAGTTACAGCGTGGATCGCTAATCCGGTGGTTGCACTGCTGTTGATCCTGACACTGACTGCTATGTTTTACCACTTAAAGCTTGGTGTGCAGGTAGTGATTGAGGACTATGTTCACGCTAAACCAGTCAAGTTTGCGTGTGTGCTGGCAAACAATTTTGGTAATACCGTACTCGCTGTTTCTTGTATTTTTGCAGTACTTAAGATTGCGGTGTAAGCCATGCCGGCTGCTTATCCGATCGAAGACCACGAATATGATGTCGTCGTAATTGGGGCTGGAGGCGCCGGTTTGAGGGCAACATTTGGCATGGCCGAGAAAGGCCTAAAGACCGCATGCGTGACGAAGGTATTTCCTACCCGGAGCCACACAGTGTCCGCACAAGGCGGCATTTCAGCAGCGCTAGGTAACATGGGAGAGGATGACTGGCGTTGGCATATGTACGACACAGTAAAGGGCTCGGATTGGCTGGGGGATCAGGACGCCATTGAATATATGTGCCGTGAGGCAATTCCGGCAATCATCGAACTCGAACATTACGGGGTCCCGTTTTCTCGGACCTCTGAAGGTAAAATTTATCAGCGTGCCTTTGGAGGTATGACCACTAATTTCGGTGAGGGTCAGGCGCAGCGGACGTGCGCTGCTGCGGACCGTACCGGCCATGCGATATTGCACACGCTTTATCAGCAGGCCTTAAAACATAAGGCTGAGTTGTTTATCGAATATTTTGCAATCGATTTATTGATGGATGAAGATGGCGCGTGTTGTGGTGTGGTTGCTTTATGCCTTGACGATGGCACTTTGCATCAATTCCGAGCCCAGCTTGTAGTATTGGCCACCGGTGGATATGGCCGCACTTACTTTTCCTGCACGTCGGCCCACACTTGTACGGGCGATGGCAATGCAATGGCACTGCGCGCCGGTGTGCCATGCCAGGATATGGAGTTTGTTCAGTTCCATCCAACCGGGATTTACGGCGCTGGATGTTTGATCACCGAGGGTGCGCGTGGGGAAGGGGGTTACCTGACTAATTCGGAGGGTGAACGCTTTATGGAGCGATACGCGCCGAACGCAAAGGATTTAGCGTCACGTGACGTGGTGAGTCGCTCAATGACAGTGGAAATTCGCGAGGGCCGTGGTATTGGTTCCGAGGGAGACCATATCAATTTGCACCTTGAGCATTTGGATCCTGGTGTGGTTGCTGAACGACTGCCCGGGATTTCAGAAACGGCGCGGATTTTTGCAGGCGTTGATGTCAACAAGCAGCCGATTCCGGTATTACCAACTTGCCACTACAATATGGGTGGCGTCCCCACTAATTATCACGGCGAAGTGGTAACAATAAAGGAGGGAGACACAGATTCGGTAGTTCCGGGTCTATTTGCGATCGGAGAGGCGGCATGCGTTTCGGTTCATGGAGCAAACCGATTGGGATCTAATTCACTGCTTGACCTTGTGGTGTTTGGGCGAGCGGCGGCAAACCGCGCTGTGGACATAGTCAAACCGGGTGCTTTGCACCGAACATTGCCACGATCGGCCAAGGAACTTTCAATTGATCGGCTTGATAAATTTCGTAATGCGAGTGGTGCGACGCCAACCGCCGAGTTGCGCCTTGAAATGCAAAAAATTATGCAAACTCACTGTGCCGTATTTCGGACCAGAGATTCTCTGGCAGAGGGGGTTAGGAAGCTTGACGTGCTTTGGGGCGGCCGTGGGGATATCCGTGTCTCGGACCGTTCTCTGGTCTGGAATTCCGATCTTATCGAGACACTAGAGTTAGACAACTTATTATTCCAGGCAATGTGTAACATGCGTAGCGCAGCACACCGCGAAGAAAGTAGGGGAGCACACGCGCGGGAAGATTTTCCTGAGCGCGATGACGAGAATTGGATGAAGCACACTGTGATTTGGTGTGATGAGGCGGGCCAAACTAGAATCGATTATCGTCCTGTCCATATGTATACGCTTTCAAACGAGATTGAGGTGATCCCGCCTAAGGCCCGCGTTTACTGATGCTTGTTGCCAAGTTCCAACCACCACCTAGGGAAAAGAGTTAATGGTTGAGTTCAACCTTCCGAAAAATTCTAGGGTCCGCGTTGGTATCACTCATCCAGCGCCGGAAAACGCCACAAACGTCAAGCGTTTCCTCATCTATCGCTGGAATCCAGATGATGGCAAAAACCCGAGTGTCGATACCTACGAAGTTGATATGGGTGCTTGTGGGCCCATGGTGCTTGACGCGCTAATCAAGATTAAGAATGAAATCGATGCCACGTTGACTTTCCGACGTTCTTGTCGCGAGGGAGTGTGTGGCAGTTGCGCCATGAATATTGATGGTACCAATACACTTGCTTGTACGAAATTCACTAACGACGTGAAGGGCGACGTAAAAGTTTATCCACTGCCCCATACGCCGGTAATAAAGGATCTGGTGCCTGACTGCAGTCAGCTTTATGCGCAATATGCTGCTATCAAGCCATGGATTCAGACCCAATCCTCTCCGCCCGATCGAGAGCGCATACAATCCCAGGATGAACGCAAGGGGCTAGATGGCCTTTACGAGTGCATCATGTGTTTCTGCTGTTCAACCAGTTGTCCCAGCTATTGGTGGAATAGCGATCGTTACTTGGGTCCTGCGGTTCTGTTACAGGCGTACCGTTGGATAAACGATAGCCGAGACGAGGGGACCGGAGATAGGCTGGATGAGTTGGAGGATCCATTTCGGCTGTATCGTTGTCATACGATTATGAACTGCACAAGCACTTGCCCGAAAAACTTAAATCCAGCCAAAGCGATTGGCGAGATAAAGAAGCTGCTTGTTGAACGTCAGTAGGCATCCCTTTGTTGTTACTACACCTCGGGATAGTCGAATATGCTCGTAAACATGCCCGTGATGGCTTTGCTGCTTGTAGCAGCTGGTGGCTTAGCAATATTGCTAACTAGCGGAAATGTTATGATTCGTGGTGCGATAAGTCTGGCCCGCTGCCTGGGTGTTTCGCCGTTAATGATTGGAATGAGTGTCGTTGCTTTTGGCACTTCTGCACCTGAGTTGGTGGTCAGCATTCAGGCCTTGTGGAAGGAAGCGCCTGATATCGTACTCGGCAATGTTGTAGGTTCGAACGTCGCCAATATCCTTCTGATTGTGGGTGTTGCCGCGACGATCAAGACGCTGGTGGTGCCTGGCGGGGCGAAGCTGCGCAAAGATTGCATATATTTGCTTGTCTTCACTGCGATCTTTGTAGTTCTGTGTTGGTTTGGGGAAATCCCAGGTTTATTGGGGGCCTTGATGGTGGTTGGTTTGGTCAGCTACATCATTTGGTCGTTTAGGCGCTCCCGGAAGGACGAACAACTTAGCGCAGCAAACTCGGAACCCGCCGAAGAATTAGAGGAGAAACCCTTGTCCTTGGGGAAGGCTGTGCTTTATACCGCGTTTGGCATCGGTGGTATTGTCCTGGGAGCCTACGTGTTACTCGAGGGCTCCGTCCAATTGGCGCGAGAATTTGGTGTCTCCGACGTTGTGATCGGTCTGACCATTATAGCGATTGGCACCTCTTTGCCGGAGCTTGCAGCTTCGGTCATGGCGGCGATACGTGGTCATCCGGGACTAGCGATCGGTAATGTCATGGGCAGCAATCTGTTCAATATGTTTGGTATCACCGGGATTTCTGCTGCAATCTCTGAAATGAGTATGGGTGCGTTGTTGCAGGTCCCGGCACAGATGGTACGCTTTGATCTCTGGGTGATGTTTGGTTCCACCATGCTTATCTGCGTGATTTTGCTGCGTGGTTGGCGGATTGCGCGTTTGGGTGGGTTGGCGATGATGGCATTGTATGCGCTTTACATCACCGTACTCTTCTAGCAAAGCACCATTCGCCCCGCAGTAGCTGGAGTAAGGTGAGCACTGGTCTGATACGCGTCTAATGGCTGACGTGTGTCCAAATTTGGCGTACCGTAAAGCCTAAATTTTAAATTGAAGAAGGGGCGGCACCTATGAACCGAATGGGCATGATTGTCGTTTTGATTATTGGTTTAGTGCTGGGAGTCCTCATGGACCGCCTTTTGGGGGTGTCGAGTGATGAAGCTGTTCAAGTCGTGTCGACTGAGACTGGGGCCGAGATAAAAATCAGCGCTGCACCGGTGCGATGGAAACTTGCGAGTGCATATGCCGGAAGTGCGCAGTTACTTGGAACACTGGGGCATCGGTTGGTTCAAAACCTTGATCAGGCCAGTGATGGAAACATAAAACTTAAATTTTTTGAGCCCGGTGCATTAGTCCCTGCTTTGGAGATCTTTGACGCAGTCGCAAGTGGCTCGGTCGAGGCAGGCTGGGCGACGCCAGGATTTTGGGCTGGTAAGGTTCCAGCCTTACAACTATTCTCAGCAGTGCCATTTGGCCCTGCGGCACCGGAATACATGGCTTGGATGTATTTCGGTGGCGGCCGCGAGCTTTACGATGAGATTTATGCACGCCACAACATAAAGGGTATTCCATGCGGAATTTTCCCTCCTGAGGCGTCGGGTTGGTTCCGCACGGAAATAACCAGCCTTGACGATTTGAAGGGGCTGAAGATGCGATTTTTTGCGCTTGGCGCGAAGGTCATGGAGAAAGTCGGTGTATCAACCCAATTGCTTGCTGGAGGAGACATTTTCCCGGCGCTTGAATTGGGGACCATCGACGCTGCCGAGTATGCAAGCCCGGTGATCGACAAAGATCTGGGTTTTTATCAGATTGCGAAACATTATTATTTCCCTGGATGGCACCAACAATCCACCTGGCTCGATCTAATAATCAATCTGGAAAAGTGGAATGGCTTAACTCCGGTGCAACAAAGCCAATTTGAAATGGCATGCGGTGATTCCGTGCGCCATTCGATTGCTCGAGGTGAGGCTATTCAAGTGCCGGCGTTGGAGTTCCTGGCAGAACAAGGGGTTCAATTTCACCTGTGGCCAAAGGAATTTCTGGACACTTATGCAGCTGCCTGGGAAGAAGTGGTGACCGACGAGGTTGACAGAGATGAAGATTTCGCACGTGTGTGGGCATCGCTTTCAGAATTTCGCAGTTCTTACGAGACTTGGCATGACTTGGGTTATCTGCAATAGGTCATTAACTTTCTTCGCATGGAGGCTGAGTAATGCCTCGGTCGAGAAAAGGCCGGCGAATGCTGGGTTATTAGGGGTTGATTTGTGTTGCATTGACACTTGTTACGCGGGTAGCTGCGGATTCCAGTGACTCAGGCGATGTGTGGATCGATGACTTTGCCAAGACGCGGATTTCTGTTTGCGACTGTCTTTACTGATACAAACTCCCAGTTGGAGTAGCGGCCGGCGAGAACATGGCTTGCAGGGCTCTCTTCGAGAATGGGCTATGGAAAGAGCTCCCGGGGACGCAATATTTCCCGTCGACCGCGTTAATTTTTTATTCGCCTGACGACATCAAAGCCTTTGAATGTGAGGAGATCGCCACCCAACAAATATTCTAATCAAGCTCTTAGTGCGACCGAGACCCGGCCAAGATTTTCAGCCTCGACAACCATTTGTTCTCCTTCATTCAACCATATTGTTTCGGTCACACAACCGGTCAGCACGATTGCTCCTTCGTGGAGATTATGACGACGTCGGCCGAGATTATTTGCCAATCAGGCGACTGAATTGAATGGGTGATCGAGCACTGCGGCACCGGTGCCGCGTCCTATGAAAACTTCGTTGAGGTTGATACTGAGTTTTTCTGCCGCGAGGTTGGTTTCTTGCCAATTTTCAATGGAAGGGCCAAGCACGCATCCCTCGTTATGGACGAAATTGGCAATGCTCAAACCGTCGGTATTAAAGGTTGCTTTTTTTGACAGACGGTCGTCGGCAATTTCAATTGCTACCATCACCGAGCCAACACGTTCACGTGCCGTCTCACTAGTCCAGGGGCCTTCGTTGTAGGAAATCGGTCCTGCTAGGCGGACCGGCGTCGGCTTCTACGCAAACGCTTACGTAATCGGCGTTGGATAAGTCAACGTGTTCGTTGTGGCTGAGAGATTCAAGAATTGGGCCCTCAATTGGATGGGGAATACCCACGCTTTGTTGCATCGATTTGCTCGCTAGGCCGACTTTCCAACCATCGATACCTTGTCCTCGATCTTGGTATCTTTTAATTAATGCGTCCTGAACTTTGTACCCTTCAGGTAGATTTGGGGGCGTCAAATCGACGGGGGAATCGCCAAATCGGGCGTTTTCATCTCGGTCCTTTAGGAGTTGTTCGACGGCTCGGCAAACTCGGATTTCCTCAGACATTCCCATCGTTTATCTCCCGCTTTGGCTTTGCCAGGTTTATATCGAGGGTCACCTTGGAATGTTTCTACGATTGTTTGGCGCGATGCTATTCCGACCTATGCAATCCGAATACATGTAGCGGGTGTTGCGGCTTTTATGGTGAGATCGGCGAAATAGGCGGTATAAAGCATGTCGCACCACATGCCTCGTTGTTGGTTGATGGCGACGTTATTTGGTGTTGTCGAAAGGTAATTAACGGGAGAGAGATTTAGATGAGTGCAGGCAACGGAAATGGTGGTCCACTTGCAGGTCTGAAAATTGTGGAACTGGCTGGGATTGGGCCAGCGCCGCTCTGCTGTAGCCTGATGAGCGATCTTGGGGCAGACGTACTACGGATCGATCGTAACCTCGATGCAAAGCTCGGTGTGCCACGTGATCGGCGGACGGACCTAGTCCGAAGAGGTAGAAAATCCGTGTCAATTGACCTCAAGAACATTAAGGGGGTCCAAACTGCGATGCGTTTAATTGAGGGTGCAGACGTGCTTGTAGATCCGTTTCGTCCGGGTGTTACTGAAAAACTAGGTCTAGGTCCAGACGAATGCTTCGCATCTAATAGAAAATTGATCTATGCGCGTATGACCGGCTGGGGCCAGACTGGTCCGCTGGCACATGCCGCAGGGCATGACCTTAACTATCTTTCTCTTACCGGGATCGTCCATGCCATTGGTCCAAAGGAAATTCCAACGCCACCACTTAACGTCGTCGCAGATATGGGGGGAGGGGCGATGTCCATGGCGCTGGGTATTCTGGCGGGTGTTTATGAAACGCGAAATTCGGGAGAGGGGCAGGTTGTCGATATTTCAATGACAGAAGGCTCCGCATATTTAGCACTTGCTATGTACGGTATGGCGGCTGTTGGTGATTATTCCCATGAGCGCCAGGACAATATACTTGACGGTGGCGCGCCGTTTTATCGTTGTTATGAGACAAAAGATGGAAAATTCGTTTCCATTGCCTCCATAGAAGCCAAATTCTACGACCTTCTATTGGAAAAGACGGGTATCAAGGGACAAGAGACCTTACCAGGACAGTTCGACAAGACGCAGTGGCCAGAAATGCATGCTCGTTTTGAGGCGGTATTCAAGACCAAGACCCGGGAAGAATGGTGTGAAATCATGGAGGGATCGGACGTTTGCTTTGCGCCTGTCCTCACGTTTAACGAGGCGCCGGATCATCCGCACAATAAAGTGCGGGGCACTTTTGTTGATGTTGAAGGGGTGCTGCAACCAAATCCCGCTCCTCGCTTCAGTCGGACACCAGGATCGGTCAAAGGGGTAGCACCCGACTATGGCCAAAATACTCGCGATGGTCTTCTGGAGTGGGGTTTTGGCGCGGCGGAAATAGATGAATTAATGAAGGAAAATGTTGTGGGCTGGCAGGAGAAAGACTAGGCAATATGATGTGAGACGTATTTGCGTACAGTCAGTCTCCAGCTCCTTCAGATATTTTTGGGTTCTTACGAACACCAAGAAGCCATCCGAATAGGATAGTTGCAAGAATTGCGCCGATCAGCTGAGCGATGATAAATGCGGGGACATCAGCTAAATCAACGCCAGAAAAAGTATCGGTGAAAGCGCGCGCAATGGTAACTGCGGGATTGGCGAACGACGTCGAAGCTGTGAACCAGTAGCCGGCGGTAATGTAGAGACCGACTGCGTATGCCGTCGCTTCAGGTCGAAACCGAACGCAACCCAAAATTGATGCTACCAAGCCAAATGTAGCTATTGTTTCGGCTAACCATTGCCCAACGCCGCTGCGTTCATTTGTGGAAAGCTGGGCGAGCGGTAGATCAAACATAGCGTGTGCTGCCAACATACCCAGAAGGCCACCGATAATTTGCGTTACGATATAAAGAATGGCGTGGGTGGATGTGATTTCTCGTCGTATTAGAAATGACAATGTGACAGCTGGATTGAAGTGAGCGCCCGACAGAGGGCCAAAAATTAGGATCAATACCGCTAGCATTGCGCCGGTAGCGATGGAGTTAACAAGCAATGCGAGCGCGCCGTTTCCGGCCGACAGTGTTTCGCCCATTATTCCTGAGCCCACAACTGTGGCCAGCAACAACGCCGTTCCTATGGCCTCACCCACAAGGCGCCGTGGCATGTCAAACCGTGTCATCGGTGAGTCCTTTCAGCCCAACAGGGTTCGACAGATGACAACCAAGACGGCAGAGGTGTGCCGGTGCAGCGAGATCTGAGAGTATTAGGCTGTCATCCGTCACTCGATTATAATGAGCAATACTGAAATAGAACATCGATACCGCGGACTAACATCCTGCGTTTGTACATTTTTTCGGTGAAGTTTAGGCATAAAACTTTGATTTAGAACTGGTTGACGCATCTCTAAGGTTGTCCCACCATGGTGCTCAGATAAAAACGGCCCGTCGCCAAAGCCGCGCGCAGTCGTAGGGCGCAACGGGCTATCTTAAGGGGGAAATCCATGGCAAAGAGGGAACGGTCGCGTCGTCACTTTTTGATGGCTGCAGGGGCTGCCGGTGTCGCCACGTTCGCTATGCCCTATATCAAGACGGCGCGCTCCGCGGGCAAATTGTTGTTGGGTACTTGGGATCATTGGGTGCCGGGGGCCAATGAGGTGCTGCGGAAGGTTTGCGAGGACTGGGGTTCTGCCAATGGGGTTGAGGTCACCGTCGATTTCATCACATCGGTAGGCAACAAATTATTGCTTACCGCACAGGCAGAATCTCGCGCCAAGACAGGACATGACATTTATGTACAGCCACTTTGGTTTCCATCCATGTTTAGACACCGATTGGAGCCTGTTGATGATGTGGTAGGCGATATCATTGCCGAATATGGTGCTCTCCATCCTTCGGCGAAGTTTTTAGCGTATCTCGACGACGCATGGCGTGCGGCGCCGGCGCCGGCAGGCTCACTTAATTATGCATCGGTCTCTCGTCTCGATCTGTATGAGGCTCATGCGGGAGTAGATTTGAAAACAATCTTTCCAGCTAGCGAGGCACGAGACCCGGCGTTAGTTGATAGTTGGACTTATGATGCCTTTCTCGCTGCAGCGGAAAAACTTCATGCAGCCGGTAAGTCTTTCGGCGCCCCAATAGCGCCAACCCCGGACGGGAACCAGTGGTTGGCTGCGCTGTTTGCGGCATATGGCGCCGAGGTTGTCAGTGAATCGGTTGAGATTACTGTCGATTCCGATGAGACTCGGACCGTGCTTGAGTACCTGTCACGGCTAACCCAGTACATGCCCAATAGTGTCTATGCTTGGGATGACGCCAGCAACAATCGTTGGTTGATTTCCGGCGAGGGGTCGACAATTTTCAACCCGCCAAGTGCTTGGGCCGTGGCAAACCGAGATAATCCCGACGTAGCAAAGCATGTTTGGCACCACGATACGCCGCGTGGTTCAAAGGGTCGGTTCCGCGCCGACTCTCCCTTCTTTTGGGGAATTTGGGATTTTTCAGAGAATATTTCCGCTGCCAAAGACTTGTTGCGTTACGTTGCTAGGCGCGATGTCGTTGACACTTTAGTCTCTGCCTCGAAAGGATTCGACATTCCTCTTATCATCTCCCATTACCAGAGCAACGATCTGTGGGCTAAGTCGGAGCCTCCACACGGGGTGCTTTACAACTATCCAATACGAGGTGACGAGCAGCCGGTAGCTGCAGGCTATCCAGCACCTCCTGAATACGCTGCACAAATAATGGCTCAGGGTATTATTCCCAATCTAGTCGCCCGTGTGACCCAAGGCGGAGATTCATTCGACGACGCGATAAGCTGGGCGGAGAATGAATTAGAAGGCATCATGCGTGGCTAAATTGAAAGTATTGGGCCCACGGATATGACCGTCGGTGTGGCTGTTAGGGGGCTGCCGGAGAGGGCACCTTCCGTTCGTCGTGGTCGGTTTTATCTGTGGTTAAGACGTCGTTCCACTATCGCGGTGATGATGTGTTTCCCTCTCCTCGCGATCATTACGTGCTTGGTTGCGTATCCGTTTGCCTATTCGATCTATCTCTCAATGTTAAATAAAGCTGAGACTGCATTCGTTGGTTTTGGCAATTTCCTTTTCCTGTTCAAACGAGAGACTTTCTGGCTTGTGGTCCAGCAGTCAATTTTGTTTGCACTGGTCGCGGTCATATTCAAGGCCTTGATTGGGCTCATCGCGGCACACGCTGTGAATACGATACCGAGCAAGGGTCAACGAAAATGGCGAGGCATGATGATGGTGCCGTGGGTGATCCCGCCCGCACTTTCAACGCTTGGTTGGTGGTGGCTATTCGAACCCACCTACAGTGCTTTCAACTGGCTTCTCGCTGAATTTGCAGTACCCGCCGTTCCCTGGTTAAGCGATGTCTTTTGGGCCCGGTTTTCAGTCATCCTGGTTAATGTGTGGGTCGGAGCGCCATTTTTTCTGATTATGTACTTAGCTTCGCTCAAATCTATTCCAGAGGACTTGTACGAGGCCGCCTCCATCGATGGGGCAAGCGCGTGGCAAAAACTGTTCCATGTCACTTTGCCAATGATGCGCAATATTATTGCGATTACGGTACTTTTCTCGATCATTGTGACATTTGCGAACTTTGACATCGTGCGTGTCTTGACGCAGGGGGGGCCGCGTAATTCAACTCATTTGTTTGCCACGTACGCGTTTAGGGTAGGGATTGAATCAGGGGATATACCGCTCGGCGCGGCTGTTTCATTATTCATGTTTCCAGCACTTGCGATTCTATCATTCGTGATTTTGCGTAATGTTCGTCAGCGGACGGTGAACATATGACTAACGTTACGCGAAATAACGGTGCCCTGAGTGCTTTGCTAGGTTCAAAAAGTAACATCCACGTAAATCGACGGTGGGCATTGTTTGCGTCGTACGCTTGTTTGATTGTCTTCGTGATCTTTTTTCTCTGTCCACCATTTTACATGCTAGTGACATCACTAAAGACAAACGCGGAAATTGCCAATTTGGCCACGAACCCTTGGCTTATTGAACAGGGTGTCACCACCGAACATTATTCTCATTTACTCACTGAAACCGCGTTTCTTACCTATTTCAAGAATACGGTAATCGTTGCATTTTTTGTAGTCGCGATAACCATGGTGGTTAGTGTCCTCGCGGCTTACGCACTTTCGAGATTAGGTTTTTGGGGTTCGGGTGTGATGGCGACTGGGGTATTCCTTGTTTATCTAGTCCCAGACTCGCTTTTGTTTATTCCCCTGTTCAACATTGTCGGTGGTCTCGGTCTTTTGAATTCGTATTGGGTATTGGTGTTGGTATACCCAACGCTGACAGTGCCTTTCTGTACCTGGATTATGATTGGGTATTTTGCCTCCATTCCGAAAGAACTTGATGAGGCGGCGTTGATAGACGGTGCTAATCATATGCAGATGCTACTCAAAGTTTTCATTCCAGTAGCATTACCGGGTCTTATAGCCGCGACGATCTTCGCGTTTACGGTTTCCTGGGCGTCTTTCCTGTACCCGCTTGCTTATATTTATAGTGACAACCAGATGGTGCTGACTGTTGGCACTGTTACGACCCTCATCAAAGGCGACGTATTCCACTGGGGTGGGCTAATGGCCGGAGCATTATTGGCGGCAGCTCCTCCAGTGATTTTGTATGCTTTTTTGATGGATTATTACATTGCCGGACTGACCTCTGGCGCGACAAAGGGTTGAGCTAGCATGGCCAATGTTTCCCTTACCAATCTGCATAAAAGTTTTGACCGCACTGAAGCGGTGTGCGGTATCAATCTGGAAATTGCAGATAACGAGTTTGTGGTGCTCGTTGGCCCCTCTGGTTGCGGTAAAAGCACCACTCTGCGGATGATTGCAGGACTCGAAGAGATCACTGAGGGCGACATCCGGATTGGCGGAGGGCTGGTCAATGATGTTCCTCCTAAAGATCGCAATATCGCCATGGTGTTCCAAAATTATGCTCTCTATCCGCACATGACTGTGTTTCAAAATATGTCCTTCGGCTTGCGGTTAAGAAAGTACCCCAAGGATGAAATTCAACGTCTTGTGGGGGATGCGGCGGAAGTGCTTGGGATTACGGAACTGTTACAACGCCGGCCAAAACAGTTGTCGGGCGGTCAGCGCCAGCGAGTGGCTATGGGGCGTGCAATCGTCCGTAATCCACAAGTTTTTTTATTTGACGAACCGCTAAGCAATCTCGATGCTAAATTGCGTGGGCAAATGCGAATTGAAATCAAGCGAGTCCACCAGCACCTTAAAACAACAACGGTTTATGTTACTCACGATCAGGTTGAGGCTATGACGCTCGCAGATCGTGTGGTGGTGATGAATAATGGGTTAATTGAGCAGGTCGGAACGCCAAGTGAGCTATATCACCAACCGAAAACCCACTTCGTTGCCGGCTTTATCGGTTCTCCGGCGATGAATTTTCTAAATTGTAAATTATTCAAGGACTCAGGCAGCCTTGCGGTAAGTGTAGGTGATATTTTAAAATTACAAATGCCAGCAGATCGCAACACACGATACGAGCCTTATCTCGGGCGTGATCTGGTGCTTGGCATCAGACCCGAGCATGTTCATGAGAAACGTGCCGGTAATGAGGTTCAGACTGAGGTAAAAGTCAATTTCATTGAACCTTTGGGTATGGAGACGATGGTGTATTTTACGGTCAACGGTGTTGAACTCTGCGGCCGGGTGTCACCGGAGGCCGATCCGCGGCCAGGCCAGACCGCAGTCTTGTCGTTTGATGCGGGCAAAAGTCACTTGATTGATCCCGAGACGAATCAGGTGCTCTGAATAAGGAACCACAGCCGCTGTGCACATGCGGAATTTTGATCCTTGGGGTACAAGACTAAGCAATACTAAATAGGCATCTTTGGCTTAAAGTTCATTTGTATTACTTGCGATGCGGCTACTATCAATAAAGTTTGTCAATCTGTTCTTGGTAATGATCAAGAATTTTGTGGCGGCGGTTTTTCATGGTTGGTGTCAGCATTTCGTTGTCGACGGTGAACGGTGCCTCGGCTAAGGCAAAACGGCGCACCTGTTCGATAACAGAAAGGTTTTTGTTGGCGCGGTTAACAGCTTCGGAAATCGCATTTCGGATTCCCGAATCCTTTTGAACCTCTTCAAGGTTCTGCTCAGTCTCGTCGCCTTGCGACCATTCCTTTAAAAAATCGTCAGATGGTACCAGTAATCCCACCAGGTGCCGTCGCTTATCACCAAATACTATTGCTTGCCCTATTGCTGGTTCTAGGCAGAGGATGCCCTCCACGCGCTGTGGAGAAATATTGTCGCCTCCGGATAGAACAATGATATCCTTTTTTCGGTCAGTAATTCGGATATAGCCGTCCGCATCGATTTCACCAATATCGCCGGTATGAAGCCATCCATCGCGCACTGTGTCGCTCGTAATTTCGGGTTGCCTCCAGTATCCATCCATCAATAGTGGTCCGCGGACCAGGATTTCGCCATCGTCGGCGAGTTGCACCTCCACGTGGGTTAGGGGAGGGCCAACTGTATCGAGTTTTATTTTCGAAGATGGATTGCAACTGATTACTGGTGCAGCCTCTGTCTGCCCGTACCCTTGCAAAAGACGTAACCCGAGTGCTGAAAAGAATATGCCGACGTCGAAATTAAGGGGTGCGCCACCAGAGACCATTGCTTTTAGCCGGCCACCGAAACGTGCTCGGACTTTGTCACGCACCAGCCAGTCTACTAGTTTGTCGACTGGACGCTCGATCGTTGGCAGTGTGCCCCCCCGGGCATACGATTTTCGACCCAAGTATAGGGCTAGTCTGAAGAGTTTTTCTTTAAGGCCCCCAGCCCGCTGGATGCCGTCGAGAATTTTAAGTCGCATCACCTCATAGAGACGTGGCACGCTGGTCATAAGGGTTGGGCGAACTTCTGTCAGATTTGAGGGAAGTTTGTCGATTCCTTCCGCATAATAAATTTGTGCGCCGATTGCTACCGGGAACATAAGCCCGCAACTATGTTCGTACGAATGGGATAAGGGAAGAAAAGAGAGAAACACTTCATCGTCAAGTCCTAAACCGAGCAATAGGTGATAGGCGCCTACGCAATTGCAAAGTATTGCGCGGTGACTGAGCATCACTCCTTTCGGTGTGCCCCCGGTT
This sequence comes from Alphaproteobacteria bacterium MarineAlpha9_Bin6, assembly GCA_002937585.1. GTDB lineage: Bacteria > Pseudomonadota > Alphaproteobacteria > UBA7887 > UBA7887. The sequence continues at coordinate 48,302 of PTKE01000009.1, forward strand.
CCAGAGGTGTAAATCAGGCAGGCCAACGAATCCTGATGTATTGAGGAGGCTTTGCTAACCGAATTGCCGGGTTGAGAGCTGCCGTGGTTAAGCGCTTCGCGCCATAAAGTGGTTTTTACATGCTCAACCGGGTTCTGATTTAGTGCCTCGATCGAGATGATACGGGCGAGGGATGGCGTGTCCATTGCGGCGTCTAGTAAGGGACGTGCCAGTTTCTCAGTTGAGACAATGGCCATAGTTGCGCCGCTATCGGTGAGAATATGTTTGTGATCGCTGGGTGTGTTTGTGACATATGCCGGAACCGTGACGCCCTCCGCAGCCATGATTGCAAAATCCGCAATCGCCCATTCAGGTGAATTGTCGGCTACTAACACTACACGGTCGCCATTCGTGAGACCGTACGCGCGGAGAGCGCGGGATAACTTGTCGACTTGATCGGACGCTTCGCGCCAGCTAGTTGATTGCCACATGCCATCACGCTTTGCCCACAGGAATGGAGCACTTCCCTTGTTCTCTGCCTGATCGAAGAACATAGTTACCAAGTTGGGCCAGCGGTCCAGTTCCATAATTCCTTTCCTCCTTATTATCGCCACCTAAAGGAAGGGATACATTTTAGCAGATAATTCATCTTGGGGCTTGGAGGTTGTGGGTGAGAGCCTAATGTGTTCATTGTGTCAAGGAGGAATAGGTATGCCTGAGCCAGATCAGAACATGAACGAGGCGCTGAATGGAGAGCTCCCCGAGTGGAATTTGGATGACCTGTTCCTTGGGATCAACTCTCCTGCACTGGAGACGGCTTTGGGTGAAGCTGCAGCTAAATCCAAGAGCCTTGCAAAGTGCTATCGGGGTCGTGTCCGTGATCTCGATGGAGATCAACTCGCAGAATTGATTAAGGGTTACGAAGGACTTCAAGACAGCCTCGGTCGCATCATCAGTTATTCCCATCTGGTCTACGCTGCTGACATGGGCGATTCTAATATAAGCCAGTTCTTTCAAACTATGCGGGAGCGCTGTACCGATATTTCCACTGATTTGTTGTTTGTCACCCTTGAGTTAAACCGAATTGGGGACAGCAAATTGGCGGAGTTGATGGAAACACCTGCGCTGTCCAAATACTGGCCATGGATACGAGATCGTCGTGTCTTTCGACCGTACCAATTGTCGGATGAAGTTGAGGCATTGCTGCATGAAAAACACGTCTCCGGTCGTGGTGCTTGGACCCGTTTGTTCGATGAGACCGTGGCTGGGTTACAATTTTCATACGGTGGCAAATTGCTAAACACCTCTGAGGCTTTTAATCTTCTTTCGTCGTCTGATGGGGGAGTGCGCCGGGATGTTGCGGCAGAGATCGCACGTGTTCTCAAGTTGAATATTCGGACTTTGACTCTAATCACCAACACATTGATTAAAGACAAAGAGATTGAAGACCGATGGCGTCAGCTTCCTTTACCGATTTCCTCCCGCAACTTGGAAAACATGGTTGAGGACAACGTGGTCGAAGCACTAATTACATCCGTTAAGGAAAGCTATCCGCGACTATCGCATCGGTATTACAAGATCAAGGCGCGTTGGTTGGGTCTCAAACAACTCGAGTACTGGGATCGCAATGCGCCACTGCCTGAGGATGACGACCGTCTGATTACTTGGGAAGACGCCAAGCAATCCGTCTTGTCGGCGTATAGGGCCTTCTCTCCTAAGATGGCTGACATAGGTAAGCTCTTTTTTGATAATGGCTGGATTGATGCAAGGGTGCGGCCTGATAAGACGCCAGGGGCATTTTCGCATCCCACCGTCCCCTCTGCGCATCCTTATATATTGCTTAATTACCAGGGTCGGACCCGCGATGTGATGACGCTTGCCCACGAACTGGGCCACGGTGTGCACCAGGTGCTGGCTGCCGGGCAGGGCCTATTGATGGCGGAAACTCCTCTCACCCTGGCGGAAACCGCAAGTGTGTTTGGCGAACAATTGACGTTTCGAGCTATGCTTGATGGTGAACGGGATGCGATGCGACGACGGATCATGCTTGCTGGCAAGGTGGAGGACATGCTTAATACCGTAGTTCGCCAGGTAGCCTTTTGCGAGTTTGAACGCAGGCTACACGATTTGCGACCGGAAGGTGAATTAGCGTCCGACGCTATCAGTGACGCCTGGATGGACGTGCAGAGTGAAAGCCTAGGACCTGGAATTCGCCTGCACGACGATTACAGATCCTATTGGTCCTATATTCCGCATTTCATCCATACCCCTTTCTATGTTTACGCGTACGCTTTTGGCGATTGTCTTGTGAATGCGCTTTATGGAGTTTACCAGTCATCCGGCAATGACTTTGAAGAAAAATATTTAGGTATGCTGTCTTCTGGTGGAGCCAAGCGCCATGGGGAATTGCTTGAGCCCTTTGGCCTGGATGCAAGTGATCCCACTTTCTGGAACAAGGGGCTAGATGTGATCGAGGGTTTTGTTGATGAGCTCGAGCAGGCATTTTGATCCAGCCGTGACACCTTCTGATGACAATCGCTTGACTGGTCGCGTTCGCCGATACGCACAAGTCTCGAGACGCGTAGGTGGGCTTGCGGCAAGGCTTGCGGGTGAGCGGTATCTGGGGATTCCCCTGAACCGCGCCCACCATGCTGTGCAACTGCGTGAGGCGCTCGGGGGCCTCAAGGGTCCGTTGATGAAGGTTGCCCAATTATTGTCAACGATCCCGGATGCCCTGCCGGCGGAATACGCTACTGAACTTCGCCAGTTGCAAGCCAATGCACCTTCGATGGGATGGCTTTTTGTCAAACGGAGGATGGCTGCTGAACTAGGTGCCTCCTGGCTGGATAAGTTTGAGTCCTTTGAGCGTCAAGCTGCCCGCGCTGCCTCATTGGGTCAGGTGCACCGTGCACACTCCAGGGACGGTCAGGAGTTAGCATGTAAGCTACAATATCCTGATATGAGTTCAGCTGTTGAGGCTGATCTAAAACAGCTAAAATTAATTTTTACGATCTATAGTCGTTACGATTCCAGTATAGATCCTAGCGAAATCCATCAGGAGATCAGCGATCGACTTCGTGAGGAACTCGACTACCAACGAGAGGCTTGCCACATACGCTTGTACCGCCGAATCCTACGCAAGGAACCAGGTGTGCGAATGCCGGATGTTGTTGGCGGACTGTCAACCGCTCGGCTGCTGACGATGACTTGGCTAGACGGGAAACCCTTACTAGATTTCGAGACTGCATCGGCTGCTAAGCGCAACAAACTTGCCCATAATATGTTCCGAGCTTGGTATGTTCCTTTCTACTATTACGGTGTTATTCATGGCGACCCACATCTTGGTAATTACACCATTCGCGCAGACTGTGGCATTAATTTGCTCGACTTTGGATGTATACGGATATTCGAGGCTCGTTTTGTAAAAGGGGTCATTGATCTTTATCGTGGGCTTCTCAAAAATGATGAAGAGTTGGCAGTATCAGCGTACGAAAGTTGGGGCTTTGAAAACTTGTCACGGGAGATGATTGAGGCTCTGAATATCTGGGCTAAATTCGTTTATGCACCCCTCATGGAAGATCGGACGCGGCGAATCCAAGATGGTGATAGTGGTCAGTATGGTGCCAAGGTTGCTGCCAAGGTTCATTCCGAATTGCGTCGGATAGGCGGAGTGCGGCCGCCGCGGGAGTTTGTGTTGGTCGATCGGGCTGCTATCGGTTTGGGTTCAGTATTCATGCATCTCAAGGCCGAAATAAATTGGCATCAGATGTTCGAGAATCTGATCGAAGGATTTAAGGTTAATGAGCTTGCCAAACGCCAAAAACACGCCCTCAAGGATGCAGGTCTATTGTGATCTTTTAATAGTCTAGCTTTGTTGCTTTCTGGTCAGAGATAGAATTTAGGCGACTTTCTAATTAACCTATCTGGTCAACAAATTCCGAAATTGAATGGATCGCTTTGGTCAAATTCTCCCACTCTGTGTGACCCGATCTCTTACGTGGTTTGAATGAATGGTCGCCGTCTGCTAGCCAATTAACACGAATGGAGCCCGACAACTTATAGCTATTGACATCGTCCTGGTTGCCAAATGAATCACGCTCGCCTTGGATGATCAGGGTTGGCGTAGCCAAATTTATAAGATGCTCTGTGCGGCGCTTCTCGGGTCGTCCCGGAGGATGAAATGGGTAACCCAAGCAAATTAATCCGGCGACTCTTGCCTCGTCTGCGACCAGGCTAGCGATCCTTCCACCTAATGACTTTCCGCCGATGACAAGATTTTTGGCTGGCCCTAACGTTTTAATCACTGCTCTCCAGTGATTCATAAGCGCAGCAGCGGAATTCGGCGGTTTACGTTTGCCATCGATCCGTCTCGCGCGCATGTACGGAAATTCGAACCGGACGATCCGATTTCCTCGTTCTGCAAGGCCGACCGCGATCGTAGTCATGAAGGGGCTGTCCATCGCTGCGCCTGCCCCATGTGTCAGAACGATAGTGCGTGTCGTTTTGGTTGACCCATCAAACAGGAATTCAGGAGTTTCCAATGCTGGTTACAAGCCAATTGCGGTTAGTACTGCGTTAAGGCCAATCATCGCCACATATGCTGACAACCCGAATAGCGCTGCGATGCCGAACACAGTCAGGTGGCGATGGATCATGATACTCACAAGTCTACAGTGAAATTGGGAAACGTGATATTGCTAGGAAGTTTGTTTGTCCCCTGCTTTTGAGTCATAAGAAACGGCATGTTTGCAGCGACCAAGTTGTAGGTTCGGAACGATGGAGGAGTTGTTATGGCCGAGGCCTTTATTTGTGATGCGACACGGACGCCGATAGGGCGTTATGGCGGGGCATTAGCCGCGGTACGTACGGACGACCTTGCGGCCAAGCCGATCTCAGCGCTCATGACCCGCAACCAAGGCGTGGATTGGGGACAGGTCGGCGATGTCATCTATGGTTGCGCTAACCAGGCCGGTGAGGACAACCGAAATGTAGCGCGCATGGCAGGCTTGCTTGCCGGGTTACCCCAGGAGGTCCCGGGTGTGACGATCAACCGTCTGTGTGGGTCGAGTATGGATGCGGTAGGTACTGCGGCACGCGCTATACGCTGCGATGAGGCAGAGTTGGTCATTGCCGGTGGTGTCGAAAGCATGTCCCGCGCTCCGTTCGTTATGGGTAAGGCGGAAAGTGCATTTTCTCGTCAAGGTGAAATGTATGACACCACGATCGGTTGGCGGTTTGTGAATAAATTGATGAAAAAACAGTTCGGTGTCGACTCCATGCCCGAAACTGCTGAGAACGTTGCAGAGGCGTTTCAGATCCGCCGTGAAGACCAAGACGCTTTTGCGTTGCGAAGCCAAAAGCGTGCTGGAGTGGCCCAGCAAAGAGGGGCTTTTGCAGAGGAAATAACGCCGGTGAGCATTCCCCAACGTAAAAGTGAGCCCATCATAGTAGATCTAGACGAACATCCCCGGCCTGAAACCACGATTGAAGGTTTGGCAAAGCTGCCAGCACCGTTTCGCGAGGGTGGTACGGTAACTGCTGGCAATGCGGCTGGAGTAAATGACGGCGCCTGCGCTCTCCTATTGGCATCCGAAGCTGCAGCCAAGAGGTTCGGGCTGACCCCACGCGCACGTTTGTTGACGATGGCCACGGCTGGCGTTGAACCACGGATAATGGGTATGGGGCCAGCACCAGCCAGTCGCAAAGCCATGGAACGATGTCGGCTTTCAGTAGAGGATTTCGACCTTATAGAACTCAATGAAGCATTTGCGGCCCAGGCGCTTGCAGTACTTCGTGACCTCGGACTGCCAGACGACTCGGATAATGTAAATCCGCAGGGCGGTGCGATTGCGCTTGGGCACCCATTGGGTATGAGTGGTGCACGCCTTATTACCACCGCTATGTACCAGCTCGCTGCAAAGGGTGGAAACCGTGCATTGTGTGCGATGTGTATTGGGGT
>PTKE01000090.1 GCA_002937585.1 Alphaproteobacteria bacterium MarineAlpha9_Bin6
CTTCCTCAAGATTGTACGCTGTCCCCTTTCCCAGCCAACCAAATTCACCATTGCAAGTTCCGGCAACAGCAGCCGTCGACAACGCCAACGTACTTAAAGCCGCCAAAAGTACTAATTTTTTCACTAGCTTTTACCCCGTGCTCTTTCTTATCTAGCCATCCCAGATAATTCCTCCCGAGCACGTATACCGTAACACGATTTATTTTTTTCGCAAAACTGAGCCTGCAAGTTTACACAACTGGTAAGTCGTTTTTGCCTCCACTACGGCGACGAGTCTTTTTTTGGAGGTTCCGCCTATGACGACCCGCGCAGCACTCAAGAAACCGAAAGATACGCTGCTTTCAGGCCAAATGGCTGAAGGGATGGATATTGGCTGTATAGCTTGCCATAATGCAGCTCGTGGGGACAGATTGTCTGTCTGGTATGGACTGGCTTAAGCCGTAGCGAACTATTAGCCGAACCCAAAACCAAAACGGGGGGAGCAACCGATGAATGCCTCAACACGCGTAAGTGTGATTGTCTTCACAGTCGCTTTGCTGAACGCTATCGCAATGACTCCCGGCAAACTTTATGGCCCCAGCCACGTTTTTGCGGATACCCAGAATCCCCTGGACGACCATCTCCCTGCCGGGGAAGTAACTGACACCCGAGCCACCAAGACCTACGACTCGATTAAATCAACATTGGCGGAAAACTATGCCAAATCGTTATTAGCTGCAGCCAGCTCATACAACAGTTGGCGTCGTTACAATAAAGCACCGTACGTTTCTGAACATCATGGTGGGCGCTTAGTAAACGACTACGCCAATGCGGCAGCGACGAACTACGGTAACCTTGAGAACGGTGATCGGTTGCCGGCAGGGTCAATCGTCGCCATGGACAGCTTCCGGATTATACCCAGTTGCCTGCCTTTATCGATAACTGCCGATGCGGTAGACCCTGGCCCTCTGTTCGTGATGGAAAAACTGAACCCAGGTTTTAACGAAGAAACCGGCGACTGGCGTTTCACTATGATACTGCCAGACGGCAGTATTTATGGCGAGACAAATGGGATTGGCCATGAACAAGTCCGATTCTGTGCAGACTGTCATCAAGACGCCAGCAAGAAACAGGATTGGCTATTCTTTCTACCCAAGCAATACAGACTACTAGCTGAGAACGCTTCCGCCGGAAGCGATTGAGCAACCGACCTGAGGCGGCATGCAAAGTAGGCTAGGCGATCCAAAAGGCGTAACACAAATCAACATGGGCACGTCGGACCCACTGCAAACCCCAGGGGAAACAGCTCTCGGTAATGTTGTTTCGAAGGGTGGGTTGGCAGCCACCGTGGGGATTCTTGCGGGACTGGGAGCGGCGTCATGTTGCCTTGTGCCCTTCGCCCTTTTCAGCCTCGGCATCACCGGTGCATGGATCAGCAATATTACGGCCCTTGCACCCTACCAACCGATCTTTGCAGCGGTAGCATTCGGCTGCATCGGGTACGGCGGTTACCACGTCTACTGGAAACGCAAAAAGGCTGATACTGTCGGCACAGCATGCGCAAGTCCCGTGTCAAGTCGCATCGTAAAAGGAACGTTGTGGGGAGCCACGCTTTTAATTGTGCTTGCGCTGACCTTCCCTTACTTCGCGCCAATAATCTTTGATGTGTAATGTTGGAGGAACCAAAGTGATGAAGCAATTGTTACGGATGACTCTGTTTGGGTTGGTGCTTTCATTGGCTACTGCAGCAGTGGCTGCCGAGCAAACTATAACACTCGCCGTGGATGGAATGACTTGCTCCATGTGTCCAAAGATGGTGCAGGAAGCAATTAATGCGGTACCGGGGGTCAGTCAATGTAATGCGTCCTATGAGGATAAAGTGGGCACTGCCATAGTCACATTCGAGGACTCTGTGGCCAGCATCGATACCATAATTTCGGCTAGCGCCCAGGTCGGCTACCCTGCACAGCTAGCAACACAGTGAATGAACGGGTTAGTAACAACTTGATAACAGACAACATGATCCAATTGCGGTCGGTCATTACCTGTCCAACATGCGGGTTTGGGAAAGACGAAGGAATGCCGGTCGACTTCTGCGTGCTTCTCTACACCTGCGGGGGCTGCGATGCGACACTTCGCCCGGCGACGGGGGACTGTTGTGTTTTCTGCACCTTCGGATCCATTCCTTGTCCGCCTAATCAAAATCGGACGATGAATACGGCATAGCATACGATTACTAGATCATAACTGTATCGTCGCGCAAAAAAGAGCGGTCGTAATCACGGACCCGGATATGTGGGGATTGTTTTGTCAGTATACTGCTGTGACTATTTTGTCGCCTGTGTACTTTAAGAAAGTAGATGCTTCGCGTTGATGCGTCCGTTGGCGCAATCCCTGGACCGCGCGGGCTCTCGGAGATCGGCAATTGGCGAAATCGAAAACACGCGGGCTCGACGAAATCGTACGGTTGGACGGGTCACAGACGAAGGACGACACGAACGTAACCATCGCGGAACGCTTTCTGCTGATGTCGCTGTCACACGATGATGGGGTTCCGGCGTCGTTGCCACACATGGCGCACGATGTCGAACTTGCCGGGGCGATCCTGATCGACCTCATGCTACACGGCCGGATCCGCTTTCAGCACAGCTGCGTCGAACCCATCGACCGGGCGCCGACCGGATATGCGTTTCTCGACCCGGTGCTACAAAAAATCCATTCCGCGAGCAAGCGGATGGAACTTAGCGAGTGGCTGGAGTTACTGGCCGAGGACTCGAGTGATCTCAAACACGCCGCGTTCGAGCACTTGGCGGATCGCGGCTTCGTGGTGGTAGAGCGCCGGGCTTTGGTGAGCGGCTTCGAGGCACATTTTTTCCCTCATGCTAAGGACCACGGCGAAGAGGCGCTGGTTGCCCGCATTGCTTGCGGCGAGGTCCTCGACCAGGAGGATGTACTGGCGGTATGCCTCGCTAACGCCTGTGGCCTGTTCGACGTGATCCTGTCCAAGAAGCGCAGAAGACGACTCGCCAAGCGGATTCGCCAGCTGGTCGACACCAACATCGTCGGCGAGACGATGATTGAAGCGGTCGAAGCCGCCAGCCGTGCCAGCCGCCAGAATGCGAAGCATTCGATACCCACCGCCACGGGCAAGCACTCCCGAGCGAGCAAAAAAGCCAACAAGTGGGAGTGGCGGGCCTTCTGGTCCAACCGGAGGCCGGTGATTACACCGGGCGACGCGGTCGGCCTTGACGGGTCGGTCGAGTTCAAAGCCACCAATGTTTCCGACCGCTATCTACTAATTCCCGAACGCAGGGACAACATAAAGATGCGCAAGAACGGACTCGAGGTGAAGGAGTTGATTGAGTCGCATCGCCACTATGAGGCCTTTCGGCCGAAGGAGGTGCTCAAATTCCCGATCGAGGCGGGTGATCTCGCGCGCATCTTTCCCCGACTTTATGGCGCTTTGGTTAAAGTTTCGGACAAGACCGAGCTCGAGGCAGCTCTGCGTACGCATGGCTATGTCCCGATCCATGTCGATGTCGAGAAGCTACGCAACCGAGTGCGCTTAGTCGATGATGTTCTGCTCGAATTCTGTGAGTTCACAGTCGGGAATGGGACCCATTGGTCTGTGTGTGTTGAAGGCCCCGATTTCGGCCGCGTGCGCGCCTGCGTTCACACCATTAACCCGCTGGCGGGCCAGGTGATGGGCTACATGGACTTCCTGCACCGGGTGGTGGGCGAAGAGTGGTAGAGGCTACCTGGCAAATCCTACTGAGCTTCGGGCGGATTGGCCTGTTTTCTCTCGGCGGCGGCAACGCCATGCTCAAGCTGATCCAGGAAGAGTGCGTCGAGAACCGCGGCTGGCTCACCGCCGCCGAGTTTTCGTCTCTGCTCGGCGTAAGTTATGTCTTTCCCGGGCTGACCGCCGTCAAGCTGTCCGCGCTGATTGGCCTCAAGGTCGCGGGCGTTCCAGGCATGCTGGCAGGCGTCCTCGCCCTTAACTTGCCGGGACTGGTCTTGGCGTTCGCTCTGTATGGCATGATCACCCGCTATCAGGACCAGGATGCCGCGTGGCTGCGGAAAGTACTGCTCGGAATGCAATACGGGGCGCTCGCGTTGCTCGCGGCGGCACTTTGGGCGCTCGCACGACCGCTCGGCGACGCGCCATCATGGACCGCGGTAGGCCTAGCCGTCCTACTGTTCACCTCGGTGGCACTGTTCGATCTTTCGCCATTCATCGGCATCTTGGTCTTCGCGGTCGCCTGCGCGATACTACTGTGAAGCACTAGCCACACATCGCACCCCGACAAGTCGACTGCAAAAACCAGATAGATCTGAATGACTAGGATCTCAGAAGTGCAGAAAAAACGCGGCATCGAATTCCGTTTGCGCGGTTTCATAAAGGCGGAGCTATTAACCGAGGAACAGGCTGAAGCGATATTTCGCGCTAGTTTTCGCTGGTTACTTTGTGGCTTTGACGCTGCCGACCCTTGTATCCTAGCCAATATTCAGACACACGCGACCCGAGACGACAATACCTGCGCCGCGCTCAACATTCCGTTTAACCAAAGTCGCCCAGGCCTCAGCAACCTACCCAGCTGATCACAGGGGTCCGACCAAGCGCTGCAGCAACGGGGTTTACGAATTACAAGCCGGGTTCCCTGGGCACTGGTGCATGGTACGCAGCACGCGGAAGTATCCGACGACTGATTCAGGCGCCTTTACCGATCCCAATGTTCCAAGGAAAAGACATGGACCCAGCGAGAAATCTCCTAATTTTCTGGCACGCGCTCAGCGGCGACGCGCTGGATCTGCACGTTCAACTCGGGATATTGGTGGATCAATTGGCGGAAGTCAGTGGTCTCCAACATCAGCAGCCGGCAATTGCTCCGAGCGATTACTGTTGCGGTCCGGTTCACGTCACGCACCAAGGCAATTTCGCCAAAAAAATTGCCTGACTTGAGCAGCGCTGGATTAGGCGCCAGATCGACCTCCACCTCGCCCTCCATGATGAAAAACATCGAGTCGCCAGGGTCGCCACGGCGTACGATCACCTGGTTCGCGGAAACGCTACGCGGCTTGAGCAATTGGGCAACCGCGGCAATAACAGCGGCGTCGAGTTGAGCGAACAGCGGTACACGTGCAACACTCTGCCATGTCACCACAAAGTCCCGCCTCTTCATCTCCTCCGCAAAGCCAGAAGCCAGTATGCCCGCAGGCACCGCAAACATAGCTATACCAAGAAGCATGGTTACGCCGCCAATCAGCCGACCAAGCGGAGTTATTGGCGTTATGTCTCCGTAGCCAACCGTAGCTATGGTTACAATAGCCCACCAAAGGCTTTTCGGAATCGACTCAAAATCGGTAGGCTGAGCTTGGTGTTCCACCAGGTATACTACGGTTGCCGCAATGAACAGCAAAATAGTCAGCACGGTGAGCCCAGCAAATAACGAACGGGCTTGGTGCACCACCACTGCCCAAACTAAAGACAGGCCGGGCGTGTAGCGGGCAAGCTTAAACAGGGCAAGGGCGGCAGCAATCTCAAACCACTGCGGCGGCACCGGATAAACCAGCGCAACCCAAGCCGGCAGGACCACAGCCAGGTCGACAAGACCGAGCGGCGAGCGAAGATAGGCGAACCGGGCATCGAGCACTCCCTCGGCGCTGGCCCCACCCAGGTCCTCAGATTCCTGGAACGGGCGCGTCACATCCTCAGGGGCAACCCAAATCCTAATCAGCAGCTCAAGCGAAAAGACCGACATTGCCGCCCAACGCGCACACCAAACAAAAGTACCTGCAGCCTGGTTGAGGTCTGGGAGTGTTTCCAGCATGGCAGCAGCAAGGGCGACCGCGATTGCCACCAATAGTAGGCCTGTGATCATTCCATGGGAGAATGGATGGCTATCCGTGTCTAAAAGCTGGAAAGCCCGAGCACGTGCGCTGTAAATCCGCATAGTCTTGTTTCAGTCTTCGCCGCTCTCAAACGCAGCCAATTCACCCATGAAAGGTGCGGCTATATCGGCGTTGATCTTGCAGTCGAGTAGGACGGGGACCTTCGGGTCCTTCAGCAAGGATTCCGTCCTATGCAGATCGTCCATAGAGCGGATAGTGGCCGCCTGGAACGCGAACCCCTCAGCAATCGGCGCGAAGTCAACATCGGGGAAAACAGATGTAGTGACTGGCAGTTGATGCATCTTCAAAAAATGTAGCTCCGCTCCATATGCACAATCGTTTAGTACAACAATGACAAGTGGGAGATCTTCCCTTACGACAGTTTCCAGTTCACCCAACGTCATCAAAAACCCACCATCGCCTACCACCAGCACCGTAACGCTGTCGGGCCGAGCCCTGGCGACCCCAAGTGCGGTTCCAAAGCCAAGGCCAATCGAAGCAAAATTGTTGGTGAACTTAAAATGCCCCGGCCCCGGAACTGAGATATACGGTACAATTCCAAGGAAATTGCCGGCATCGTATACAAGATTCCTATTCTTCGGCAGGATCTTATCAAGCGCAATGCCTAGTGACCTCGGGTCTAGGGTTCGAGCTGTATGGGTAGCCTGGAAGTCTTCAGCAAGATCGAATGTAGCGAGGCTTCGCCGAGTCTCCGGAGAGTGGAAAGTCTTTTCATCCTTCGAGCGCTCTGGCAGTTTATTCAGTAACTGCTCAGCAACTAAGCGTGCATCACCCACGAGGGCAATATCTGCGCTACTCCATTTCCCGATATTCCTACGCCGAGCATCGACCTGAATTAGTGGCACCGGCGGAACAAAATTTCCAAAACTCGTGGTCCAAAAATTCAGGCTAGCGCCAAAAACCAGCACACAATCCGTTTGATCGGTGAACCGTCGGGCGGCTGAGTGGGAAAAAGAGCCGATGATACCCAAGTTATACGGGTTACCGCAAAACATGTCCTTGCCGCGCGCCGACGTGATCAGCAACGCACCGATTTTATCGGCGAGCCGTTCAAGCACTTCTCTGGCACCAGCTCTGTGCGCGCCAAACCCGGCAACTATCAATGGCCGGCGACTTTTCTTGAGAATCTCGACGGTTGCATCGATTACCGGTGACCTTGCCTTTTCAAGCGGACGAGGACTTGGCGTTGGCGAAGATAGTTCATTATCTTCGCGGACCTCAATCTCAGAGCGTTGTACGTTTGTCGGAAGTAACAAAGCCACCGTACTGCCTAGCTGGGCCGCAGCGACCGCATCAGCCAGAGCTGTTCTCGCCCCGCTTGCGCTCGTCGCACGAAATACCTGTATTCCGGCCGCAGACAACACGCCTACGGTGTTAAATTCTTTGTAGTCCGGACCAATCGCATTAAGCGCATTACCAGCAACCGGTGCCTCACCATAAATGATGAGCACGGGCGACTCTGTCCTACTGGTGTAAACTGCACCGTGCATACCGTTGGCGGTAGCGGGTCCGCGGCCAACGACAGCTACGCCTAACTGCCCCGATGCGGCCGCATAACCTTCGGCCATCGTTATCGCGCTGTTCTCATGACGTGCCCCGTGAAAGCGTATGCCGATTGCATCAAGAGCGGTCGCAAACATTGCCGTATCATCGCTTACCAACCCGAATACCGCTTCGATACCAAGAGCTTGGACATCCCTTGCAAGCACTTCGTAGACGGGCAACCTTTGTCGGGGATGTGCGGCTTCGGTCCGTGGTCTAAGCGGTGTATTCACTGTCTTTCGCCATCTTTATCTCCATGAGTCGCACGGAGGCAGTTTAGCGCTATACCGCCGGTTATGTAACTAGCGCCATCGTCTGAGCGAACTCCCCCCTCCCCGCAATTAGCCAGAAATATCGTCGGCCAGGTAATTGAAGTGAAATTCCTCGCCTTCTTCGTAACTCAGCGCATTCCCAGCAATTATATGCGCGGCGCCCTGAAGGCATTCCATGAGAGACGGGTGAGGCATCATGGAGTCAACGATGTAGGTATAGGGTAGCTCCTGCTCTATCATGATGGATGCGGCTGCGGCAAGAGCGTCGGCGTCTCTTCCAATTGCCCGAATACCAAGAATTCTGTCGTCTCCTTCCGGCCCCACGATTAACTTGACAAATCCGACCGGTGCAAATGCCGCGTGAGCTCGATGATTCCGACCATACGGGTATTTCCCAACCCGAATATTGCCGTACCTCCCCCGCGCGACCGTTTCGCTGAGCCCAGCACCGGCGATCATCGGAACCGTAAATATGATATACGGCACGTGATCCATATTTTGGGTGAATGGTTCTCCAAGAATACTGTACGCAGCGCATCGTCCCTCGGCCTGAGCGACGTGCACAAGCGCAATGTCCGTTGGAGTATTTCGCTGGCCAACATCTCCAACCGCATAAATGTGTGGTATATTCGTCCTCATTTCTAGGTCGGTTCGAACGTAGCCCCGTTCATCCACTTCGATCCCGGCTGCATCCAAATTCAAAGCACTCGTGGTAGGATTGCG
>PTKE01000091.1 GCA_002937585.1 Alphaproteobacteria bacterium MarineAlpha9_Bin6
CCGTGGGCGGCGCAGAGGTAGAGGCAGTTCTGCGAATAACCTCCAGCGAGGGTTCGGATGGGATGCAACCTGCTAAAACTGAAGCTCTCATCCAAACACCTAAACGCACAATTTTGGCGCGTTCGCCTAATCAGGTGCGTTACGTGCGTGCGCTTAAGGAGACAGAATTGATATTTGGGATCGGCCCAGCGGGAACGGGGAAAACCTATTTAGCGGTCGCAGTAGCGTTGTCATTGATGTCGCGTGGCCATGTTGAGCGCCTGGTGTTGTCGCGCCCTGCAGTTGAGGCGGGAGAGAGACTTGGATTTTTGCCTGGAGACCTCCGCGATAAGGTTGATCCTTATCTGCACCCACTTTACGACGCACTGTATGACATGATGCCCGCGGACAAGGTCGATAATTATTTGGAAGGCGGGGATATTGAAGTTGCTCCGTTAGCGTTTATGCGTGGTCGGACATTGTCAAATGCCTTTGTAATTCTCGATGAGGCGCAAAATACAACTTCCGTCCAAATGAAAATGTTTCTGACTCGGCTCGGCGAGAACTCTCGGATGGCTGTGACTGGCGATTTATCCCAAATTGACTTGCCGAGGGGGACGCAGAGCGGTTTGGCACATGCTTTGTCGGTAGTTGGGGCTCTAGACGATACTAGGGTTGTTGAGTTTGCCAATGTCGATGTTGTTCGCCACGGCCTGGTGACAAAAATCGTGAAGGCGTACGACGCCCATGAGCGAGAGCATGCCCCTCATGCAGACATGCGGCGGAACATTGATAATGCGCGGAACGAGTGATGGACGCCAGCGACAAGTTGTCAATATCAGTACGCGTAGATGAGCGTCGGTGGTGCGAGTTGTCCATCGATGTGCGTGATTTATGTGACTGCGCTGTGAAGGCTTCCTTCGTATCGGCGGGACAAGGGGCCTATGGAGAGGTAAGTGTGCTCCTTACAAACGACCTAGCTATGTGTGAATTCAATTCACAGTACCGGGGCAGAGAGGGGCCGGCCAATGTGTTGTCATTTCCTGCCCACTTGCGTTCGGCGCATTCTAGAGTCGAGGTTGAGCCACTGTTGTGGGGGGATATCGCTATCTCTTTTGATCGGGTTAAGTATGAAGCAAAATGCGAAGCCAAACCAATCAGGGATCATACGGCCCACTTAGTTGTTCACGGCACTTTGCATCTTCTTGGTTTCGACCATAAGGAGATGTTGGATGCTGCCGCCATGGAAAGACTTGAGGTCTCGTCGCTGGCTCGGCTCGGTATTAGTGACCCGTATTGCATGGGAGCTAATGTGGAGCTTTCCGCGCTGTGAGAATGATGGTTCGGTCAACGTTGGGTGGTGTAAACGATCCGGTCCAATCCGGGTTAGGAAAACTCGCGCCACGGCGTTTGTGGAATGGGCTAAAAGCTTTGTTTGGTGTTCGTCCCAGCGAAGCGACTTTTCGGGAGTCAATAGAGGAACTGATTGAGGAACATCACGACGATGGTCTTCCTGGCGAAGTGGAAGAACGCACGATGTTCCGAAATTTGTTGGATTTCGGCCGTCTCGATGTTGCGGATGTGATGGTTCCACGCGCCGATATCGTGTCAATCCCCGCAGATATATCGCTCAATCATTTGATTTCTCTAATTTGTGAACAGGGTCATTCGCGAGTACCAGTTCACCGGGGGACGTTGGATGATGTGGCAGGCATGGTTCACATAAGGGATGTCCTAACTTTCTGGGACCGAAACGCTGACTTTGAGATCTCCTCAATTGTCCGCTCACTATTGTTTGTTCCGCCATCCATGCCGATTCAAGAGCTGCTGCTCGAAATGCGGGCAACCAAAGTTCATATGGCGCTAGTCGTAGACGAATATGGTGGGACTGATGGCTTGGTTACCATTGAGGACTTGGTTGAAGAAATCGTTGGTGAAATAGAGGATGAACATGATCGGACTGTGGAGCCAAGGCTGACTGCTCGGGCGGATGGTTTGTTTGATGCAGATGCTCGTGTGCCAGTTCCTGATTTAGAGTCTAGGTGTGGTATTGATCTACTACCGGATGCCCGAGACGAAGAGATTGATACTTTGGGCGGGTTGGTGTGCGAGCTAGCCGGGAGGGTGCCCTTACGCGGCGAGCTGATTGCTCACCCGTCCGGTATGACTTTTGAAATCGTTGATGCTGACCCACGCAGAATTCGTCGATTGCGGGTGCATCCAAAACTGGATCGCGGGGATATGCCGTCGTCCATAATTAACAAGAAAGATTAGCTCTGGAAGTGTGGGCGGAACGTCTCCACGCCGCACTCGTTCAGTTGTCCGGAGTGCGGCAATGGGGAGTTTCTGCCCTACTTGGTGCGATTGGCAGCCTGGCATTCGCGCCTTTTCACCTGGTATTTGCTCTGGTCCCGGCACTGACTGGCCTGCTTTGGTTTGTGACGTCCGTCTCGAGTCGTCGGACTGCTTTTGCGATTGGCTGGTGGTTTGGCGTGGGACATTTCGTGGCTGGCTTTTACTGGGTTGGTCAAGCTTTCAGGGCCGCCGATATTGGGGTTTGGTGGGGAAGTGTCGCGGTTGGTGCCCTCGCTGCCGCATCGGCCTTGTCGATCGCAGTGGTGGCAGTTGCATGTAATGCTGTGCGCGTTACAGGCGTAGGCCAAGTGGCGGTGTTTGCGAGCTTATGGACTTTTGCTGAATGGGGCAGGAGTTTTGTGGTGCTGGGAGGTTTTCCTTGGAATCTCATGGGTTACGTTTGGGGTTTTTCCGACAACATGATCCAAGTAGCGGCCGTGACCGGAGTGTTCGGGATAAGTGCGGTCACAGTTTTTGGCGCGGCCGTCGCCGTAACAGTAGTTAAGGTCGACGGCCGTTTTGCGTTGCGCCGTTGGATATGGGTGGGTGTTGCTGCGGCCGGGCTCACAGCCATATGGGCCGGCGGTGCACTTCGTCTAAGCAACGCGCATGAGGATATGGTGGAAGGTGTGAGATTGCGAATCGTGCAAGCCAACATTGCCCAACACCATAAGTGGCTCCCTGATCTGCGGAAGGCGCATTTCGCTGAACACTTGGCATTGACGCAAATGGCTGCAATGCAGCGAATCACTCACGTAATATGGCCCGAAACCGCGACGCCTTACGCGCTAGGTCGGGACGATCGGATCCGGCAGATGATAGGTGCAGTAACACCTCCCGATGGATTGTTGATAACAGGCGCGATCCGGATTTCGAAAGGAGAAGAGGCGCCCCAGCGGATATGGAATAGTTTGCGCGCCATATCCGTCTCTGGTGATATCGTCGGCTCCTACGACAAGATGCGGTTGGTGCCATTCGGTGAGTATGTGCCCCTTCGAGATTGGTTGCCCATTGATAAATTAGTAGAGGGAAGCCGGGATTATTCTCGTGGTAACGCCGAGCGGACGCTCGAACTGGAAGGCTTGCCTCTAGTCGGACCATTAATTTGTTTTGAGGTAATCTTTCCAGGTAGTGTGGTTGATAAAACCAAGCGTCCCCAATGGTTGCTCAATCTTACTAACGACGCTTGGTATGGGAATAGTACGGGGCCCTATCAGCATTTAGTGCAAGCACGGTTTCGCTCAGTAGAGGAGGGGCTCCCACTAATTCGTGCCGCTAACACAGGCATCTCAGCCGCCGTTGATGCGTACGGCCGCGTCGTGACTTCGTTAGGACTTGGGGAGCGTGGAGTTCTTGACACTGGGCTTCCGGTGGCCCTCGTGGGAGGCACTTTCTATGGCAAGTATGGTAATTTTCCAGTCTTGTTTGCGGTGGGTTTGATTTTTGCGATAGCGCTAGTGGGGGGCACGCGACGTGCATGAGACAATCCTTGATTTCAGCGAGGCCTCAGACATTGATCGCGTTGGACCGGTGCTCGGATTCAAATATTGGATGAGCGAAACATTGTGCAACTGCTCTCTAAATAGACCGCCATATCTGCATTGATTAGCTCCGTGGATGTTGGTTGAGATCTGGCCGAATACAAAGGGCCTTGATTCCTTATACTGCGGGTTCTTTATACTGCACTACCTCAGATGGGTTATCTCGCTTGCAACTAACCTAGAATAGGCTACGCACAAACATGGCACTTTGAGGCTAAAAATGCCGATATCGGACTATTTATTCACCAGTGAATCCGTTTCGGAAGGTCATCCTGACAAGGTGTGCGACCTTATTTCCGATTCGATTGTTGACACTTACATGGCCGCGGATCCGCACTCCAGGGTTGCCGCGGAGACTATGGCAACGACTAATCTGATGGTCATTGCAGGTGAAACGCGTGGACCTGATATTTCCAACAAAAAAATTGAGGATGTAGCCCGCGGTGTAATTCGTGAGATCGGCTACGAGCAACCCGGGTTCCATTGGAGGGATTCATGTGTTGAGGTGCATTTACATCGCCAATCGGACGATATTGCAATGGGAGTGGATGCCATCGGCAATAAGGACGAAGGGGCGGGTGATCAAGGCATGATGTTCGGTTATGCGTGTCGCGAAACTGATGTTTTGATGCCAGCACCCATCTATTTTAGCCACGAAATTCTCCGCTCGCTTGCCCAAGCGCGTCACTCAGGAGAAGCCCCAGCCCTCGGTCCAGATTCTAAAAGCCAAGTTACTCTTCTCTATGCCAATGGTCAGCCAGTTGGCGCGACCTCCGTCGTAGTTTCGACACAACATGACGCGAATTTTGCTCAAGACCAGGTTCGTGAATTGGTGCGACCACATGTGGAGAAGGTATTGCCGGAGGGTTGGATGTGTCCGGAGGCAGAACTTTACGTGAACCCGACCGGACGCTTCGTAATTGGCGGTCCGGACGGTGACTGCGGTCTCACTGGACGCAAAATTATTGTTGATACCTATGGCGGCGCGGCGCCACATGGCGGTGGCGCTTTCTCCGGCAAAGATCCGACAAAGGTCGATCGTTCGGCGGCGTATGCGGCTAGATATTTAGCAAAGAATGTCGTTGCGGCAGGGCTTGCCGAGCGTTGCACAATTCAGCTTGCCTACGCGATTGGGGTGTCGAGGCCGTTGTCAGTGTATGTCGATGTGCATGGTACGGGTAATGTAGAAGAAAATCGGTTGTCATCGGTTTTGCAGGAGCGTGTTGATTTATCTCCACGTGGAATTCGTGAACATCTAAATCTAAATCGGCCGATATTTATGCGCACTGCGGCCTACGGTCATTTCGGTCGAAATCCAGACGCTGACGGGGGTTTTTCCTGGGAACGGTGCGACTTGGTAGAGGATCTGCGCACTGCTTGTCTGTAATTCATCGTCTGGGCTTGCCGCTTAAAGGTGGTGATGTCATGTCCAACGGGAGGCGTCGTGGGCGAGCAATGAGACCCAAGCGTCTGGCTTTAACTGAGGAGTTGCTCCCGAAGCTAGCGTTGTCGGTAGTTACAGATGATAGAGGAGGGTTAGTGCCTCTTGAATTGGCTGCACTATTTGATTCTGCACCCCGTGATATTTGGTTGGAAATCGGTTTTGGCGCTGGCGAGCACCTCGTAGCTCAAGCACGAGCTAATCCTGACGTTGGTCTGATTGGATGTGACCCTTTTTTCGAGGGTGTTGGGAAGTTGTTGTCACAGATAGATGCAGAGGGGTTGAAAAATATTCGAATTTTCCCTGGAGAGGCGCGGCGATTAATATCTGCATTGCCTGTCGCCTGTTTAGGGAAAGTATTTGCGCTATTCCCTGATCCATGGCCAAAGAAGCGCCATCATAAACGGCGGCTAGTGAACAGAGATTTTCTGGACGCACTCGCACGTGTCATGTGTGATGACGGGGAATTTCGTTTATCGACTGACCACGATGAGCATGGTCGTTGGTTGCTCGGTTTCCTTTTACGACACGAAGCCTTTAGTTGGACTGCACGTGGACCGGGTGGCTGGCGAGCTCGGCCTGCCGATGGTGTGCTCACACGCTATGAACAAAAAGCATTGGCCGCCGATCGAACGTGTATCTATTTGCAGTTTAAGCGCCGCAAGATCGGGAACCGCAGTCTATAAACTTGTTTGTAAGTTCGCTAAATGCTTGAAGGTGTCACCAAACCTGATATACAATCTTTCAGCATAGTAGAGCCTAGTTATCGAGGCTCAATGGCAATGTGGATGTGGGCTGTCGGCCCACATTTCTATTTTAGGCGGGCTCTGTAACGGATGTGACGGGCCGATGGATCAGGTCAAGACGATAGAAGGTTTGATCGCCCCAACATTGAGGGCTAGGGGGTATGCACTTGTGCGAGTGCGGTTGTCTGGATCGCGGCGACAAACCCTGCAAGTGATGGCAGAGCGATCGGATGACGCGGCGATGACGGTCGATGACTGTACCGATATTAGTAGGGCTTTGTCAGCTGTTTTGGATGTTGAAAATCCCGTCTGTGGCTCTTACGATCTTGAGATCAGTTCGCCGGGGATTGATCGGCCGTTGGTCAAATTGGAGGATTTTGGTCGTTACGTCGGTTTTCAAGCGCAAGTGCGGACGAAAATACCGCTCGACGGCCAGCGGAAATTTTGTGGACGGTTGGTAGGTGTTACCGCGATTAACGTCAGTGTCGATATTGGTGATGGCAACTGTGTCATCCAGATTCCGTTTGTTGAAATTTGTGACGCAAAGTTGGTTCTGACGGAAGACCTTGTTGTGGCTGCTCGGAAGCGAGATGGATAATGAGTGAAGTGATGCTGGACGATGTTAATCAGGGCTTGGTGCGGCCGGAGCTACTACAAGTAGCTGACGCGGTTGCTCGCGATAAAACTATTGATCGCGAAATTGTGATCCAAGCCATGGAGCAAGCAATTCAGACAGCAAGTAGGCGCAAATATGGCCAAGAGCTGGAAATCCGCGCGGAAATTGACCGCAAGACGGGTGAAATTCGTCTCAATCGTGTGCGTCACATAGTTGAGGAAGTTGAAGATGATGCCACTCAACTTAGTCTAGAAGCAGCACTCGCCATGGACCCAAACCTCGAAGTGGGTGGTGAGTTGACTGAGCCGCTACCTCCGATAGATCTGGGTCGCGTTGCTGCTCAGGCAGCTAAACAGGTTATCGTTCAACGAGTTCGTGAAGCGGAGCGGGCGCGGCAATACGAAGAGTATAAAGATCGTGCGGGCGAGATCGTCAATGGGCTCGTTAAGCGAACTGAGTATGGCAATATAATTGTGGACCTGGGGCGGGGTGAAGCGGTGTTGAGACGTGATGAATCCCTGCCGCGCGAGAATTTTCGGAACGGGGACCGAGTCCGTGCCCTAGTTTATGAAGTGCGTGAGGAGACCCGAGGACCACAGATTTTTCTGTCTCGCACCCGCCCAGAATTAATGGCAAAGCTGTTTGGTCAAGAGGTGCCAGAAATATACGATGCGATTATTGAAATTAAAGCCGTGGCGCGCGACCCAGGGAGCCGGGCAAAGATCGCGGTTTTGTCTCACGATTCGAGCATTGACCCAGTTGGGGCCTGCGTGGGCATGCGTGGCAGTCGAGTTCAGGCGGTGGTAAATGAGTTGCAGGGAGAAAAGATTGATATCATCCAATGGAATCCGGATCCGGCAACCTTCATAGTCAATGCTTTAGCGCCTGCAGAGGTAACTAAGGTTGTGCTGGACGAGGATCAACGCCGTATTGAGGTTGTGGTTCCCGATGAGCAACTCAGCCTAGCTATCGGCCGTCGCGGTCAAAATGTTCGGCTGGCCTCCAACCTTACAGGTTGGGAAATTGACATAATGACAGAAGGGCAGGAATCCGAACGGAGGGTCGAAGAGTTTCGATCCGTGTCGCAGGTCTTCATTGACCAACTTAATGTAGATGATGTGATTGCGCATTTGTTGGTGACGGAGGGTTTCGCTGATGTCGAAGCGGTCGCATTTGTGCCTATCGAGGAGCTTGGGGAAATAGAGGGTTTTGATGAGACGCTCGCTGGTGAGCTTCGACAGCGTGCGAGAAGCTACTTGGTCGAGCGCGACGCAAAGCTAAGCGAAGAGCGACGCGCACTGGGAGTAAGTGATGAAGTCGCCTCGATAGAAGGGTTATCCCCAGCAAGGGTGGTCATGCTCGGAAAAACAGGGATCAAGTCGTTAGACGATCTTGCTGATCTGGCAAGTGACGAGCTTCGAGAAATTGTTGGCGAAGGAGAGATGTCAATCGATGAGGCAGATGCTGTGATTATGGCAGCGCGCGCCCATTGGTTTGATGATGACTTCGGGGGAAAAGGTATTGGGCAAGTCGATATTGACAAATCTGGCGGAAACCCATCTGCAGATGCGGTAGAAGGAGGTATGTTAGCAGACGATAAATCCGTTGAGGCTGCAGTGATCGGTGGAGATGATGCTAGCTCGAACGCACCAGAGGCGGAGGCGGACGATGCC
>PTKE01000092.1 GCA_002937585.1 Alphaproteobacteria bacterium MarineAlpha9_Bin6
CGGAATATGTCCTTACTTCGCCATGTGGCTTACTTGCTCAACTGACGGCGCCGGATATCTCCAGCTACGTCCACGCGCCAGTTAAAGTGCTTTCCGGCGGCACCGATGGCTGGGTAACAGCGGGATTGACACTGGTCAGCGGGTTCGAACGCATGGCAGCCGAACCAAATGACGTGTATTGGTTGCCCTATGATCACGAAGCGGAAAAAGCAAAACACCAAATGCGTGAATATTTATCCTGGGAGACAGGCTTGCTACCTCAAATTGCTCGTGATGCCAGTGCCCGTTTTGAAGCCCTTGCATCCAAATGAGTGTTGCGGTGTCCCCGGGGCTGCCAAATTTTCCAAACCTCCCGTCCCCTACCCTAAACGAGACGTGAACTCCGGCGCACGATGACATTCATAGTGAACGGTCCACCGGAGCAACCACACAGCAAACTTAGGTTGCTGATATATGCCCTTTGGTGCCTGTTATTTACAATGCCAGTGAACGCGGAAATGACCGGGCATGTGGGCTACGTCAACTCACTTGCTGTCACCCAAGACGGCGAAACCGTTGTTTCTGCAAGTTGGGACACAACAATTAGACTGTGGGATCTTTCCCGACACACGGAGTTAGATCTCTTTGACGGCCACACCATGAGCGTTAATGATGTGGCCTTGTCACCCTTTGGGGAGCTACTCGCCTCAGCCAGCTGGGATCACTCGATACGGCTTTGGCGTTATAGAGAAGGAATTGAGGTCGCCCAACTCATCGGGCATAAAGATGCGGTATATGGGTTGGATTTTTCTCCGGACGGACGTTCCTTAGTTTCCGCATCGTGGGACTACACCCTCAAGCTTTGGGACCTGAAAACGCATGAAACTACTCATACTCTTCATGGTCACAAAGCAAATGTCATGGCGGCACAGTATTCCCCAAAAGGACGCACAATCCTTTCCGCTAGTTACGATCATACAATTCGAAAATGGGACGCATCGAACGGAAAAATGTTGCACGTGTTTAGGGGTCACACCAACAGCGTTAACGATGTTGCCCATATCCCAAATACCGATACGGCGATGTCGGTAAGTACAGATCATACGGTGCGGCTCTGGGGCTTGGACAATGGATTAGAATTAGCGCGACTTACCGACCATACAAGCTTTGTAACTTCTTTAGATGTGAGCGCTGATGGTAAGTACGCTTTATCGGGTGATGGTAGGGGCCAGGTGATACTTTGGGACGTGCCATCAACATCGGCGATACGCACATTTAATGCGCACGACGGCGCAGTCTGGGCAGTCGCTTTTTCTCCAGATATGAAGAGTGCACTCACTGGTGGAGCTGATAATTTGATTCGCCAGTGGCGCCTGGATACAGGAAAACAGGTCTTGCCATGACGCGCGTCTGCGTCACAGCATTGCTCAGCATGCTGCTCAGTGTTACATCCGCACCCGCTCAGCACATGGATAAAACTATGTTTTTGGAGATAGAGACCGGTGGTAATAATGAGCAACGTGCCGTATTGGCAGTGTATCTTCGCGGCGTCCTCAATGGCCTCGAAGCCTCTAATATGGATCTTCTGCGCCAGGGGAGAGCCCGCGTATTCTGCTCACCCCCCGAACCAGCGCTCACACCGGAATGGCTGATTGAAAAATTGCTTATTTATCTTAGACGATATTCCGCGATCCCAAACGACTTATCGATTGCGGTAATCGCGAACAACGCGCTTGCGGAACAGTTTCCTTGTGAACGCCAAGTTCGTAATTAAACCAATACTACGGAAACCATCACCTAAAGCATCCAATACAAAGCCTAAATCAACAGTAACCTAAACGAATCCAAGTACTTGTCGGCGCAATTTTTATGTAATTATTGAGATGTCACTGTGTTAGGAGGACTTATCTCCTCCAACCTGACCGAGCAAAATTTAAATTCTGGGATTTTCCCAATTGGGTCTAGCTTTGGGTTGGTCAACATATTGGCCGCCGCCTCCGCATAACAGAAAGGAATAAACACCAATCCTTCCGGAGTTGAACCCGTAATTCGAGCCTTGAGTTCTATCACACCACGTCGGCTCGTAACCCGAACCCAGGCCCCTGGGACAATTCCTAGCCGACGGGAATCCGCGGGAGAGAGTTCACAGATTGCCTCTGGTTCTAACTCATCCAAAAACCTAGCTCGTCTAGTCATCACTCCGGTATGCCAATGTTCAAGTTGGCGGCCCGTAGTCAGTATCATGGGAAAATCGTCGTCTGGCACTTCATCAGGCGGCACTATGCTAGCCGGTATAAACCGGCCGCGCCCGTTGGGTGTGGGAAAACCGTCACCGAATATGATAGGTTCACCTGCATCTCCCACCTCGCGACATGGATAAGTGACCGCCCCCTGATCACACAGACGTTCCCAGGTAATCCCGGCGATAGAGGGCATACAACCACGCATTTCTTCGAAAATCGAGTGTGGTCCGGTGTAGTTCCAGTCAAGACCCATACGGCAAGCGATTTCCTGAATAATCCACCAGTCCTGACGTGCATCACCTGGGGGTTCGATAGCTTGTCGTCCCATTTGTACCCGGCGGTCTGTATTCGTAAAGGTCCCATCCTTTTCTGGAAATGCGCTGGCAGGAAGAATAACGTCTGCGTAAACCGCTGTCTCAGTAAGAAAGATATCCTGGACGACTAGATGCTCAAGTTTACACAGTGCCTCACGCACATGGCTGGAATTTGGATCCGACATTGCTGGGTTTTCACCCATCACATACATTCCCTTCATCCGACCCTCATAGGCGGCATCAGCAATTTCAACCACCGTCAAGCCAGGCTCTGGATCTAGAGTTGTGCCCCAGAAATCCTCAAAAAACGCCCGTTCCGACGGATCCGAAACAGATCGATAGTCGGGATAGAACATTGGTATCAAACCAGAGTCAGATGCACCCTGGACATTGTTCTGTCCACGTAGTGGATGCAACCCTGTACCGGCGCGACCGATTTGGCCAGTCAGCAACGCGAGTGAAATTAAACAACGGGCATTGTCCGTCCCATGAATATGCTGCGAAACACCCATACCCCAAAAAATCATGGCACGCTTCGCATTCCCGTACAGGCGCGCTACCGCACGCAAAGTATCAGCTGGCACCCCGCAATACTCTGACATTTCTTCCGGTGAATAATCCGACAGGTGGGCACGTAGCTCCTCAAATCCGTCGGTATGTGATTTCACATATTCTCGGTCGTACAAGTTTTCACGCACTATCACGTGCATCAACGCGTTGAGAACAGCAACATCACTGCCAGGTTTATGCTGAATCATGTAATCGGCGTGGCGCTTAAGCGCCTGTCCGCGTGGATCCATTACCACCAATTTTGATCCAGCCTTAACCGCGTTTTTGAAAAATGTTGCAGCCACCGGATGATTTTCGGTCGGGTTCGCACCCACAACTATGAGCACATCAGCGTTAGCCGCTTCAATGAAGGGTGCTGTCACGGCACTCGACCCAATAGTCTCCATTAGAGCCGCCACAGAACTCGCATGGCAAAGCCGAGTGCAGTGATCCACGTTGTTCGTGCCGAAACCAACACGAACCATTTTCTGCACCAAATAGGCTTCTTCGTTGGATCCCTTAGCGCAACCAAATCCACTCAACGCCCCACCACCGTGTTGATCGCGGACCCGGGTCAAACCCGCTGCCGCAAGGTCCAGCGCCTCATCCCAACTCGCCTCTCGGAAATGTGTAAAAGGATTACTAGGATCAACCCAATCATCCGCAAGTTTTACGACACCATCTTTACGAACCAATGGTGTGGTCAAACGGTCGGGGTGTTGAACATAATCAAACCCGAACCGCCCTTTGACACATAACCGACCCCTATTTGCTGGCCCGTCACGACCCACAACAGAGACGATGCGGTTACCCTCAAGTTGATACGTGAGTTGGCAACCTACCCCGCAATACGGGCACAAACTTTCAACGTCTCGTGTTTCACTTTCCGTGGCAGTTGAGTTTGCAAGAAGTGCGCCAGTGGGACACGCCTGCACACACTCTCCACATGCCACGCAACTCGACTCACCCATCGCGTCTCCCATGTCGAACACGATCAAGTTGTCGGCACCTCGCCCAGCCATACCAATCACGTCATTGACCTGGACCTCGCGACAAGCGCGCACACAGCGCGTGCAATGAATACAAGCGTCGAGATTAACTGACATTGCCGGATGACTAGAATCGTTTGGCGGTGAAGACCGTTTAGGAAACCGGCTTTCCACTTGGCCAATGCGTTCAGCCCATTGCCAGAGTTCGGACTCAGGATCATGGGCCTGTAGCCGAGCTGGCTGGTCAGTGACTAACAATTCCATGACTATAGAGCGAGCGTTGCGCGCGCGAGAGCTCTCCACCCAAACCACCATACCCACTTTGGGTAAACGGTTGCACGATGCTGCGAGGACGCGCTCGCCTTCTATCTCTACCATACAAGTGCGGCAGTTCCCGTCTGCGCGGTAACCTGGCGCCGGACTATAACAAAGATGTGGTATTTCAATTCCTAGTCTGTGAGCTACTTGCCAAATAGTCTCTCCAGGAAGGCCTGACACCTCTTGACCATCAAGCGTAAACGAGATTTCCTTAGCCATCATATTGGCAACTCTTCACGAAAGAATTCAAAGGCTCGCAGGAGGGGATTTGGTGCGGCCTGACCAAGACCACAAATGGACGCATCAGCCATCGCCACGCTCAGCTCACGCAAGAGTGCTTCATCCCATTCTGGGCGTTCCATTAGCTTAACCGCCTTCTCACAACCCACCCGGCATGGTGTGCACTGGCCGCAACTCTCATCCTCAAAAAACCGCATGAGATTAAGAACAACGTCGCTGATCGCATCATGATCACTCAGAATTACAACCGCAGCAGACCCAACGATGCACCCGTATTCATCGAGGGTGCCAAAATCAAGTGCGATGTTAGCGAGACGAGCAGGCAAAATTCCTCCTGAGGCTCCACCTGGAAGATAGGCCTTGAATTGGTGACCGGGCTGCATACCCCCGGCATACTCTTCAATGAGTTCTAAAGCACTGACGCCCGCCGGCGCTAGTTTTACACCGGGCTCCTTTACCCGTCCGGACACTGAAAACAGCCGCAACCCGTGTCTACCGCGTCGACCCTGTCGAGCAAACCAAGCAGCACCCTTGGTCAAAATCTTGGGCACCCAATACAACGTTTCGACATTATGAATAAGTGTTGGCCGCCCAAATAATCCGATTTCTGCCGGGAACGGAGGTTTGTGCCGCGGCTCACCACGCTTCCCTTCAAGGCTCTCAAGCATCGCCGACTCCTCGCCGCAGATATAGGCGCCGGCCCCCCGTCTTAAAAAAACATTAATTCCATCGATTAGGCCGTTAGCTGCAAGGACGCCGAGCTCCCGTAGCAATATTTCCCTCGAGGCTGGATATTCATCACGGAGGTATATGTATATGTCAAATGCACCAACCGCCCAGGCAGCAACTAACATCCCTTCCAGAAACCGATGGGGATCGGTTTCCATGATAAAACGGTCTTTAAATGTCCCGGGTTCACCTTCGTCGGCATTAACAGCCATAAGTGGCCTCTCCGCACCGCGTACAAGCTTCCATTTTTGTCCCGCGGTAAAACCAGCACCACCGAGTCCTTTAAGTTCGCTCTGCTCCATCTCCGTTATCACCGACTCGGGCTCTCGGCTGCCGCCTAAGCACCTCCGCCATAATTCATAGCCGCCTCCTCGCTCATAATCTCCAAATCCCACGTATTCAGGAATGCGCGGGAAACGCAGTCCCTCCGTGATAGCCTTTTCAATAGATGAAACGGTTGCATCATCAACTTGGTAGTGCCCGACTTCGGCAACCGGCGCACGTTCGCAGCGGCCCATGCAGGGTGCTCGAACAACTCTGACCTCTCTATGAAGTTTGGTTGCCAAGTCTTTACGCAACTCTTGGCCTCCAAACATTGCACACGTAACGCTGTCACAAACCCGCACGGTTAGAGGCGGAGGTACAGTGTCGTTATCTCCAACCACATCAAAATGGGCATAAAATGTGGCAACCTCGTATACCTCGGATTGAGAGAGCCGCATTTCGACGGCCAAAGCGGCAAGATGGTCTAAGGAGAGACAGCCGTAGTAATCCTGAATAAGATGTAAATGTTCTAATAGCAGATCGCGACGTCGCTTGCGGCCGCCTAGCAACCTACGCACATCATTATGGGCAGAGGCATTGATCTGACGCCCCTTAGAACGCATTCGTCCCCTACCTTTTTCCAGACCGGCCCGATGACGTTTTTTTACTGACTTATTTTCAGTAATAGAATGAGTCTTTTTATTCATAGCGTAAGATAACTTGATAAACCGATCTCGTCCCGTTTTTGATCTGGAACTACCCCCAAACAATCGTTGGACTCAACGATTGAACATTTGGCCATTTCTTGACTAAGGTAACCTTGTTGTTTCCCCAAGGTCTTCGCACGGCTTTATACACCCCCACATCGCCACTACCGAGTGAAAGTATGGGCAAAGCAAAGATTGCTGTGTGTCTCAACCACCATTCATAGTGATTGACACAGAAATTGCCAGTTTATGAAATACCCTTGGGCTTGTTAATTTATTCCATTGGAAAAGATCTCGATCTTAATCCCTACTGCGGCTTGATTTCATAGTAAATTGCACCAGCCTCATACGGGACCGACCGAATGCCTCCAAAACTTTTGAAAACTGAAAAATACGGAGCTGGAAATGGGAAAACTTAGTGGCAAAGTCGCTCTAATTACCGGTGCGGCATCAGGTATCGGTGCCTCCGCAGCACAGTTGTTTACTGAAGAAGGTGCGAAGGTATTTCTTGTTGATATAGACAAAGACGCGCTCGAGTCGACAACAAAAACGATTGGTTCTGAGCTCGCGGATCATATGGTTGCAAACGTAGCAGATGAAAATCAGGCAGAGCGGTACGTTTCGGCGGCCGTCACGAGATTTGGCGGCATTGATGCCGCACTTCTGAACGCTGGTATCGAGGGTGAAGTCAGCCCAATCACCGATTGCTCAAATGATTCGTTCGACAAGGTAATCGCCGTCAACCTGCGTGGTGTCTGGCTCGGCCTCAAACACGTAATGCCGGCGATGGCCAACCAAGGCGGTGGAAGCATCGTAATCACATCATCCATTGCTGGGGTCCGCGGACGCCCCGGGATCGCCCCATATGTAGCCAGCAAACACGCAGTAATAGGCCTGATGCGGTGCGCCGCGCTGGAAGGAGCTGAACAAGGCATTCGAGTTAATACCGTTAACCCTTCACCGGTGGAAACCCGCATGATGCGGTCTCTTGAACGAGGGTTTTCTCCGGAGGATCCAGATAAATTTCGCCAGGAGTATGCCGCAGCCGCGCCCCTCGGCCGTTATGCCGATCCCCGAGAAGTAGCTAGACTTATGCTATTCTTGGCCAGCGACGATGCAAGCTACATTAACGGCTCCATCCACATGATCGACAGCGGCCGAAATGCCCGCTGAGATTCAATATATTTTACGACGAGAAACAGCTTTGCCAATAAAGCAAGGCTGTAGAAGAAGTCTTTAAGCCAAACAGCCTAAGTATGTTCAGAACAACCGATCGGACATCATTGAGATTAATTTTTATGCTGCTTCGGTAACTGATATTTACGAGTATCGTATGTGGCACAACCCTACCCATCAGCTAATTTTTGAAGGTAGTGGTAAACGCTTTGAAGGTTCCTTGCGCCTTTACGCCATGACAAAATAAACTTGGTACAAGAATCAAAATTGACTCTCAGTTATTTGAGAAATTAACTTTAATGGTCGGAGCGGGCGGATTCGAACCGCCGACCCCTTGTCCCCCAGACAAGTGCGCTAACCAGACTGCGCCACGCTCCGATTACAACAGACAACCTATCAACAACAATTTGTTGCACTAAACCAAAGATTTAAACCTCTGATTGGATCATATCAAACATCACTGAATCTGACGAGAGAATGATCCATATTTGCCAGTTTTTTGTTGAAGTGTCCTGAGATTGTCCTGAACTATTTAATATAGGAGTCCCAGTTTAGGAACTAATTCATCACTCAGGATTAGCTCCCTACCCCACCCCGAAAAACACATCTGGTTTGAATATATATAATCAGGAC
>PTKE01000093.1 GCA_002937585.1 Alphaproteobacteria bacterium MarineAlpha9_Bin6
TTTCTACTACTAGCGACCGGCGCGACAATATTAAAGCTGGCGGGCATAGCAGTAGGTTGGGGCATGCAGTTTCAGGAACCACTGTTCCTTGTGTTCTTGATTTTGGTATTGACAGTTTATTCCTGTAACCTTTTTGGCTTCTTTGAGATACCAATGCCAACGTGGATTGGACGTGTCGCCACTCCGACAAACGCTGACGGTAACAATTCAACGCTGGGTGCTAGCTTCTGGACTGGCGCGCTAGCAACATTGTTAGCGACGCCGTGTTCGGCCCCATTTCTTGGCAGCGCGGTGGGATTTGCGCTGAGCCGAGGGCCGGTTGAAATAATCGTGATATTTGCAGCCCTCGGAATTGGTATGGCATCACCTTATCTGTTGCTCGCGGCAATGCCCACGTTTGCCACACGCCTGCCCAAACCAGGGGCCTGGATGGGCTGGGTACGTATTGCGATGGGCATCAGCTTAGTTGGAACAGTAATTTGGCTGCTAACAATTCTTTCTGCGCAGGTTGGACTTTTGAACGCAGGGATTCTGGCGGTCCTCATGGTAATCTGCGGACTGATACTACGACTGGCCTATAACGGCAAACGAACTAGCAAACGAGTCTCACTCGCAACCATCGGTCTGATAAGTGCAATCGCATTAATCGTCCCACAAGTGGCACCCCTACCAAATTCTGGGATAAATAGTGGGAAATTTTCCCAAGATCATTGGCAAAAGTTTGAGGTGTCAGCGATAGGATTGCTTGTTGAGGCTGGCAACACCATATTCGTTGATATAACCGCTGAATGGTGTTTAACCTGCAAAGTCAACAAGTCGCTTGTCTTAAACAAAGCAAAAATAGTTGAGCAATTGACGGCACCCGGGACCATAGCAATGCGTGGTGACTGGACCAAACCGGACCCAATCATTGCAGAATATTTAGCCACTTTCGGTCGTTATGGCTTGCCTTTTAACGTAATATATGGCCCTGGAACACCACTCGGCTCAGTGTTGCCGGAATTATTAAGCGAGGGTTCTGTGGTGTCAGCACTGCAACAGGCCAAAGGCATGTTTGAGAAAGATTCAAAACAGCAGAACCGATAGACCATTGAACAAGGATGACTCTGCCCAGGCTACTCTTTAAATTCTTGGTGAATAATACATACCTGTTATTTGTGGCAGCATTGATGCATATAGTAGAGGCGGCCGTTTTGACTGGACTCAGTGTACTCTGAAAATGGAAAGATATTTGGGAGACATGAATAATGACAATTAAAGTTGGCGATAAGGTTCCTTCTATCACGTTCAAACATTTGGGATCGGATGGAATGGAGGATATTTCCACGAAAGATCTCTTTGAAGGTAAAAAAGTAGTGCTTTTTGCCGTGCCCGGAGCATTCACACCCACCTGCTCAGCCAAACATGTGCCGGGTTTCCTGGAGCACGCAGCTGAGATCAAAAGTAAGGGCGTCGACAAAATCGTGTGTTTGTCAGTTAATGATGCTTTTGTGATGGATGCCTGGGGGAAAGATCGGGGCACAGGGAACAATATTCTCATGCTTGCCGATGGCAATGGCGACTTCACCCGCGCAATTGACCTCGGCCTCGATGGTTCAGGATTTGGGCTCGGGGCTCGTTCACAACGTTACGCGATGATTGTTGAGAATGGTACGGTGACGGCACTTGAAGTGGAAGATGGGCCAGGCCTCAGCGTTTCCAGTGCAGAAAACATAGTGAGCAAACTTTAACCCTTCAGTTGACGTTAGGATGAGACTACGAGGTCTAGAAAATCTTTTGTCTTGAAATTTTAAAATTGGGATCCAGTTTGAAATTTTTTTCTTTTTCAGGTCAAGATCGTACTGCGTAGAAAGACGTTCCGATTGCTACACGGCCATGCGGTGGGCACTGCGGACACCAAAATTTCCGGAATTGCCTTAGCATATGGCTTCAAGGCCACGCCGCGCTAAAGCATCGGCGCGTTCATTCTCGGGGTGTCCAGCATGGCCCTTGACCCAAATCCATTCGACTCTATGGCGTCCAGAGGCGGTTACTAGACGCTGCCACAAATCAACATTTTTCACTGCCTTCTTATTTGCGGTTCGCCAACCATTCACTTTCCAAGTTTCGACCCATTTCATGATTCCATCACGTAAATACACGGAATCAGTGTAAAGAGTTACTTGGGTCGACCGTGTTAAAGCCTCGAGGGCGTGGATCGCGGCCATCAATTCCATCCGGTTGTTGGTGGTCCAAGCCTCACCGCCATGCATTTCTTTCTTGTGGCCACCGTACCAAAGAATCACGCCCCATCCCCCCGGTCCCGGATTCCCCGAGCACGCACCGTCCGTAAAGATTTCCACTAGCTGCTCATCCGCCACATTTTTACTCCAAACCATATTCACCCGGCCCTCGCACCTGACGATGGAAAGAAAGCTTGTGAAAATATTCCAAGGGATCCTTTGGACTGACAAGTGCCCTCTCAGGAGAATTTAACCAATCATAAAGACGAGTTAACAAGAAGCGTAAAGCCGCCGCCCGACAAAGCAAAGGCAACGCATCTAGTTCGGCGCATGAAAATGGTCGACCTTTGCGGTAAGCAGAAAGCATCAACCGCGCTTTAGTCGCATTAAAAGCGCCGTCAGGCTCAAAACACCAGGAATTAAGGCAAATAGCCAAGTCGTACGCGAATAGATCAGTGCATGCGAAATAAAAATCAATCAAACCAGAAACTAAATTACCTTTAAAAAGAGCATTGTCTGGGAACAGATCTGCATGAATGATTCCACGCGGCAAACTGGCGGGCCAATGTGCAACAAGATCCTCAATTTCGGATTCTAGATCCCGCGCCAAACCCACCTTAACTTCATCTGCACGTGCCTGAACCCGATTCAACAACATCGGCCAACTTGTTACTGATAAATCGTTAGGCCGCTGATCTCCGAAGTCCTGTCCCGCCACGTGTAACTCTGCCAGCGCGCCCCCAAGACTGCGGCATTGCGCTGGTCCGGGTTGACGTTCTCCACTGCCCGCTAAAAAAGTTAGCACAGATGCCGGTTTTCCAGCGACCTCACGCAACATCTTCCCATCATCTCCTGTCACTGGAACAGGACATGCGATACCGTGGGACGACAAATGTTTCATGAGCCGAAGAAAAAATGGTAAGTCACTGCGTTGCACGCGCTTCTCGTAGATCGTAAGGATGTAGCGACCACGCTGAGTCAATAATAGGTAGTTAGAATTTTCCACTCCCTCTACAATCCCGACAAAGCTTAATAGTTCGCCAAACTTGTACGGAATAAGAAACGATTTTAACTCAGCATCATTAATTTTTGTGTAAACGGCCACAGTCTCACCAGTTACTGTTCGCCAAACTGCACCTAACCGTAGCGTCGCCACTAGTGGCAGTAATTTTGATCATATGAGATACTTCTATCGCTGGTAGTATTTGCGTAAACTAGAACAGTTCTAACCATTTTTGCGAGTGTATATATAATAATGTCGGATCCTGTCATCGCGCAAAAAGCCCCTTATGAGACTGAGGTAAGGGCCGGCCAGAGCTATGCTTGGTGCCGCTGTGGATTAAGCAAAAAACAACCAATGTGTGACGGAACCCATACAACCACCGATTTGAAGCCAATCGTTTGGCAAGCCGCGAAGAATGGCAACGTCTATCTGTGTGGTTGCAAGCAAAGCCGGACCAAGCCTTATTGCGACGGCAGCCACAATTCCCTGTGACCCGACGATCGGTTTCGACATTAATTATTGGCGTAATCCGCGCCAGCCTGCTCACTGCAGCCATAGGCCTGCTTACCGCATGCCAGTCAGGCTATCTACTGGACCTTGATTATGTCCAGGAAAAGCTGGACATATTTGCAACCCCGACTCTGCCTTGCCCGACCGTTCGAATTCTCAAGGCGGGAGAACACTACGTCCGATACCAAAAGGGCGCCGGCCGCGATATCACTGATATCGAGATGGAAGCTCAAATCGCTGAGGTGAAGTTTACCTGTGGTATGGGCAGTCGTGATAACGAGCCCATCACACCACAAAGTGCAACCTGGAATGTAGTTGTTGAGCTAGATATATCGATCAGAGCTCGAAGCGGGCCCGCCACTCAACACGAAACGATCGAAAGCATTCCTTTTTTCGTAGCGCTGGTTAACCGATTCGGCCAAGTTGTCGAAAAACAGTTGTTCTCGGCAGAGATTACCTTCCCAAAAGATGTCGGACCCACATCGCTAACTCACAAAGAAAATCTAATCCTTAGTATACCGGTTCGTGATTTAGACGAAGCTAGCAACTACGAAACCATAGTTAGTTTTCAACTCAATCAAGAACAACTTGACCAAATTCAGAGCCGCAAGAACCGTACGAATAGCAGTTGAATACATCCTAACCACCCTGGCGGTTGACGGCATTCTTTGCCGCTCTATCACCTGATCAGTGCTGAATTCCCTCGTCGGAGAAGCGGGCACTCTTACGGTCAATTAATCTGAGAAAGTTCTTAGGACTTCTACCTCAACCGGGCGCCCAGATCTTCGATCGAACGGTCGATAAGCGCCATGGCCCGGCTTTTATCAAGATTTTGTATAATCAATTGTTCTGCAGTTGCTATCGCCAATTCAGCTGCAGCAGCGCAAACTTGGTCGACCACTTGCGCTTCAGTACGTGCAATATTTTGCCTGGCCTGCTTTTCGCGCTGCAAAAGCTGCTCCGCCAGTCGCGCTGTAGCCGTCTCCATCATGAGCTTGCTATCACGACGCGCGCGCTCCAGCATTGCTTCTGCTTCGCTTTTAACTCCCCGCTGCTGATGTTGATATTGCGCGAGCAGGCTTTGCCCTTCCTCCCGCAAACGTGTCGCGTCCTCAAGCTCGTCCCTAATACGTGTGGCACGCGCGTCTAAGGCAGAAATAATCACCGGCGAAGCTTTTTTGACTAACAAAGCGACAAAAATAACGAACGCAACTAAGACCCAAGTTTCAGGGTTTTCAAACAAGTGTTCCATGGCGCCGACTAGGACTTCCTGACTGTATCGATGGCATCACGCGCTCGCTCTTCTGAGACCTCAAATCCAATAAGTCTCTCCGTAGCAGCTCGTGCGGCATCACTTGCTGCAACCGCCAATTCCCCCATAGCTTGAGTCATAATATTTCTTATCCGAGCCTCGCTCTCAGCAATCTCGCCTTCCAGCCGCGCATTGAGGTCGTCCAGTCGTTGCCGAGTCTCACTGTGTATGCTCTCGCGTGCCTCTGCCAAAATCAATTCCGATTTCCCGCGGGCTTCCGCAACTGCTGATTCATATTCAGCCAAAGCCGCCGTTGCTTCGTCTCGCAGTTTCTCAGTCAACTCCAGGTCATGATCTAGGCGACGCTGCCTTGTTTCTAGGATGTCCGTGATCCGCGGCAAAGCCAACTGCGACATCAAAAAATAAAGAGTCGCGAAGGCAACGACCAGCCAGACAATCTGCGGGACATAGTCCGCGAACTCCATCTGGGGCATGGTTATCTCTTTCTATCGCCGTAACAAAAACGGCCCAAACTCATTAGCCATATAAAATTAGAAATGCCATCACCAAGGCGTATAACGCCACGGCTTCGGTTAGAGCAAACCCCAGCAGCACATTGCCAAACATGCGCGGCGCTGCCGCCGGATTGCGAATCCCACCCGCAACATAATGGCCGAAGATGGTACCGATCCCGACGCCAGCGCCCGCTACACCAATTGTGGCCAGCCCGGCACCTATAAGTTTTGCGGCTTCAACATCCATGAGTTTTAGATCCCTTCCGTTATAGTCAGCAGATGCTTCTTTGACCGTTAACGCTCAATGGTGCAAATGAATTGCATCATTGATGTACAAACAGGTCAAAACAGCGAACACGTACGCCTGCAAAAACGCGATTAAAGTTTCCAGAGCATATAGCAAAACTATGAAAATTAACGGCGCCACTCCCATTAGACCTAGTGCCACTACGAAGCCAGCAAACACCTTTAACATGGTGTGACCAGCCATCATATTCGCGGCAAGACGCACAGAAAGACTAATCGGGCGTGACAAGTAGGAGATGAATTCGATTGGAACCAACAGCGGTGCCAAATAGATAGGCACTCCGGGGGGGAAAAAAAGGCTGAAGAATTTGAGCCCGTGCCGAACAAACCCGAGTACCGTAACTCCAACAAAAATCGCGCCGGCAAAGACAAAGGTAACGATTATGTGGCTAGTGACTGTGAAACTGTAGGGAATTAGACCGAGCACATTGCAGAATAGGAGAAACATAAACAAGCTAAAAATAAACGCAAAATATGGCCGACCCTCAATACCAATATTGTCTCGAACAGTCCTCGCGACAAGTTCATAAGCGAGTTCCACCACGGACTGCCAACGACCTGGGATCAAGGCATGGCGGCGCGTACCCAGCATCAAAAACAGCGTGATAGAAGCGACTGCTATTACCATCATCGCAGAAGAATTAGTAAACGAGATATCAACGCCACCAACGTCAAGCTCTACGATCCTCTTGATCGCAAATTGCTCTAAGGGACTATGCTCTGCCGCCACAGGGGCTTCCCTCCATACTAACTAAGTCCCTCTGTTATCGACATCAGACTCGAATCTCCGGGCCACTCGGTATGCGTTTAGCATGCCGGCTGCACACCCTATCAACAAGAAAACGAGCATCAGCCAAGGCCGGGTCCCAAGCCATCGATCGAGCAACCAACCCAACCCTCCCCCAACAACCAAGGCCGCAAACATTTCCGTTGTAAGACGCATGGCCCACGCTAGGCCAGCCGGCGGTGGACCTTTGGATTTTGCCCCGCGCCGCGCGTCTCGCGCCCGCTTTATCCGGGCATCGAGTTCCTCCGTTGCTGGAGGCAGATCATCTCGGTCCATCAGACCTCCCACCGCTCCAGCGCTGGCGGCCCCGGCGCGAAAGCGGCTGCACCATAAGTGCTGTCCGGAATACTGTCAAGCCACCGCTAAAATACCGTAAATATATGAAAAATATAGATAAATAGGTAGGAAACAGCTATTCAGCCGCCTTAAGGTGACCCGTACCGTGTAGGTCAACAGAGACCAGCTGCGAAACACCCTTTTCACTCATAGTGACGCCAAACAATCGATCCATTCGCGCCATCGTCAAACGATGATGGGTAATAACGAGAAAGCGTGTACGGCGTTGACTAGCAATTTCATCCACTAGCGAACAGAAACGTTCCACGTTGGGATCATCTAATGGCGCATCCACCTCGTCCAACACGCAGATTGGTGCCGGCTTGGTGAGAAAAACGGCGAACAATAAAGCAAGTGCTGCAAGCGCTTTCTCGCCACCAGACAATAGCGATAACGCCTGCAATCGTTTCCCGGGCGGACTAGCCATGATTTCCAGGCCGGCCTCAAGTGGATCGTCATCCCCGATCAACGCTAATTTCGCTCGCCCGCCTCCAAACAGGCGCACAAACAGTGCTTCAAAATGGGTGTTCACCTGTTCAAATGCGGTAAGCAGGCGTTGACGCCCTTCGCGATTAATCGACGCAATTCCGTTGCGCAATCGAGAAATTGCTGAACTTAAGTCAGTGCGTTCGATTTCTAAACTGTCGATCTGCATTGATAATTCACCTGCTTCCTCCTCAGCACGCAAATTAACCGGACCCATATTTTCGCGTTCGCGAAGTAGGCGCTCCATTTGTCTCTCGACCGCACTCAACTCAGGCATTTGGTCGGGGGAATCGAGTTCAGACAGCGCTAAAGCACCCAATGGCGTACAGCCCAGGCGCTCCTCCATTTGTTGCACCTCAACCGTTCGCAGGGCTACCGCCTGATCCCGTTTTCCCTCTATCCTAGCCTTTCCCTCGCGACAATCCGCAAGAGCATCGTTAGCCTTACGCAGCACGCGATCACAAGAATCTAGATGTACATCTGCCGCAGCAAGCGCGTCAGCAGCCTTTTTGCGAGTTTGCTCGGCCGTGGCACATAGCACCAGCAAGCTTTCCCGTCGACTTTTCAAT
>PTKE01000094.1 GCA_002937585.1 Alphaproteobacteria bacterium MarineAlpha9_Bin6
ATCTGAGTGATGATCAGATAGAGCGTATGGACGATTTAAGTGTGGGGGATCCGGCGCCGACTGCGGACCGCCAGAGTAATTCAGCTCAACAAACGGAAGGCCCGCAGCCGGGGCGGGATGATCTGGGAAACG
Source organism: Alphaproteobacteria bacterium MarineAlpha9_Bin6 (assembly GCA_002937585.1). Classification (GTDB taxonomy): domain Bacteria; phylum Pseudomonadota; class Alphaproteobacteria; order UBA7887; family UBA7887. Next base: position 133 of record PTKE01000094.1, read on the forward strand.
ATGTCCGAACGCGCGGCGATCAGGCCGGCGGTGACCAGAGATCGTCGATGGCGCCGCGAACGAGGGATGCACAACAACAGGAGCGTTCGGGTGGTGATAGAGCGGTGTCGCCGTCCCAGGCGGCAAGAGAAGGTGAAGGAGCGGAAGGGGGCACTCGGCAAACGGGAGCGGGACGAAATGCCCGACAACACAGCGATATCTCGCCTAAAAACAACGTCCAACGCCAGGAGGAACTAAGGCAAAAACTTGGTGATGTCATGCGTGATATAGGGGAAACTGGCGATGCGATTCCTGCGGAGTTGGGTGAAGCCGAACGATTTATGCGAGATGCTGTTGAGGCGCTGGAGCGTGGTCGACCGGATCGAGCTGTGAGATCCCAAACTCAAGCGCTCAATCAGCTGCGTCAAGGAGCTGCCACATTGCGTGGACAGCGGACAAACAATTTTTCTAAGACCGAGCAAACAGAAGAAGACTCTTCACAGCGTTTCAATAGTCAACGTGATCCCTTTGGCCGGAGACCTCCGGGCAAGAATGGTGACCCGACCGGCTATGTTGAGATTCCCGAAGTTTCTGATATTCAGCGCAGTCGGAAAATATTGGATGAATTGTATCGTCGTGCTGGAGATTCCAGCCGATCCGAGCAGGAACGTTCCTATATAGAAAGATTATTGCGTTGGTACTAACACATTCTGGTTGGGCGGGGTCCAGGCTGTCGCGCAAATAGACCGCTGTCGCCACAAAATGTCCTTATCGGAGTTCGTAACTGTAGCGATTTTGCTGTCAACGCGATGGTGCACGTTTCACTCAGTCGCGGACGTGTGTCTCAAACTTTACCAGCGCTGTGGCAATGTTTTCAGGCGGCTCCCGTATCAAGGTTTGGAAATCGATATATCCGCCGGGGCTTATATAGTCGGGGACGGGTTCAAATGACCATTGAACAAGTTTTTTGTCGTTCGAGTCTAGCAGTATTACGCGGATTTTTTGCGAAGGTTTCTTTAGTTGGGACAGATTAAAGATCTGTCCCTTAACGTTAAGTATTACAATGCCGTCTTTACGCTCCCATCGGAGGTCGATGCCCTTGATTGCCAAACCTTCTAGTGGATTTGGTGGTGACTTACTAATGATAGCGTATAGGTGTGTTGTATCGCGCAATATATCGATGAGTCTGTCACGCATCAGAATTGATATCGTTAGCAACAGTATCAATACAGATACCAGGCCACCCCACCGAGCCCATCTAAATATATTTTTATTTGTTTTTTGCACCGCCCGTGCTGGATTGGGCATTGGTGAAGTATTTTCGTTCCCATTTTTCTTAGCGCCGCTACGCAGCAACCCTCGAAATTTTTGATTCGCGGCTGTTTCCGAGATGTGAGCTTGCGTAGCTGGTGAAGCTCTTGGGCCCGGTGACGTCAGTGAATTTAATGCACTGTTTGAGGGAATTCCCGGTAAAGCAGGAGGTGCTTGATCCGGGATGACAGGCCGTTGAAGCCATTCCTTGCCGCATTTGCTGCAACGCACTTTTCTGCCAGCCTCACCTAAGGTTCCGGCCTTTACCGAGAAACGGGTAATGCAATTTGGACAGGCGACGATCATTGTGGATTTAAGTGTGTGTTCTTAAGGTAAAAATGGTCATTATTTCCCGCCCGCGATGGAGTAAGCGATTACAAGCTTGGGGGATCGTTGGCATGATGTAAGATTAGACTAAAACATAGCTAATATATTAGGGTTTGACCCGCCTACGGAATTGGAAACGCTTCATGACTGCCGATGGTGCCTTTTTGTGAAAGTAAACGCACAGACGGTCTGACCCTAAAGCAATTTAATCTCAAAAAAGTTTATTGAAGCGCACGCTTGTTGTCGGATTGTTTTTGCGAGGAATCACTGTGTCTTTAAGTCATTCTTAACTATGGTCCGGTTCGATAATGTTGGCATGCGCTATGGTGCTGCGCCAGAAGTGTTGCGCGACGTCAGTTTTTCGCTGCAAACTGGCTCGTTTCATTTCATCACGGGGGCAAGTGGGGCAGGGAAATCTACCTTGTTGCGGTTGCTTTATTTCGCGCACCGCCCCACGCGAGGCCTCATCACAATGTTCCAACATGATCTTGCTACCGCAGATCGTCGTACGCTAACTGCATTGCGGAGGCGGATTGGTATCGTATTCCAAGATTTTCGGTTGCTTGATCACCTGAGCTTGCGTGAAAATGTTGCCCTGCCTCTCAAGATTGATGGTCTAAGCGGCCCCCAACTGGAGTCTTCAGTTGAGGAGCTTCTAGATTGGATCGGACTTGGCAAACGCATAGATATTCATGCGTCGACTTTGTCCGGCGGTGAGAAACAACGCCTTGCGATCGCCCGGGCCGTGGTTCGTCGGCCGGCTTTGTTACTAGCAGATGAGCCTACCGGCAACGTTGATCCTGATAACAGTGTGCGTCTTCTCCGTTTATTTAGGGAGTTAAATAAATTGGGCACCAGTGTCGTTATTGCGACTCATGATGAGTCGCTGTGCACACGGTTCAACTATCCCCGACTCCATTTACTTGATGGGTGCATGCGTTTTATCCCGGCAGAGGGCGGCGAGTAGGCGGCCCTTTAAGTAAAATAATGCGCACTAGTTCTGACCTTGCTTTTAGCTGCGACAATAGCGCTTGGTTTTTGCCTTGGATGCTAGCGGTAGTAGTTTATCTCGGCACACTTGCGACGGTCGGCATAGTTATAGTGGAGAGTGTGCTAGGACGCTGGCAAGGAGGCAGTTATGCCTCCATCACCGTACAGTTGCCGTCAAATACTGAGTTGGCAACGGTAGAGGATGTTCTTGAGACTTTGAATCAAACCCCCGGCGTAGAACAAGCACGTGCAATATCTAGAGAAGAAATGATCTGGCTGCTTGAGCCATGGTTTGCTGCAGGTGACTTAATTAAACAGTTACCTATCCCTTGGCTGATAGATGTGGTGCCGAAAGAAGGTGCAGTTGTGAACTGGCCAGCTACGCAGAACCGATTGGCTGAGCACGTTCCCGGGGTGTTGGTTGATACTGGTATGGTTTGGCTCGAAAAGTTAACACAGCCCGCGCGTACTTTTCAGGTAACCGCTATCCTTGTATTGGCACTGATCATACTTGCCACAGTAGCGGCGGTGTCTTTGACAGCGCGTGCAGCGCTCGCTATCCATCGAGATACCATTGAGGTGATACATTTGCTAGGGGCAGAGGACGATTACATCATTCGTCAAATCCAGCGCCGTGTGACTGGCATGGCTGCTCGGGGTAGCATTGTCGGTGTGGTCCTAGCGTCTGCGACTATTTTTGCGATAGGTTACGTTACAAACCATGTAGAGGCCTCGTTGTTTCCAATTTACGAATTTGGTGTTGGTGGTTGGGTGGCGATGTTTGCAATGCCACTTCTGGCGGTGATTATCGCTGCATTCACGGTGCGAAGAATCGTGGGAAGAGAACTCGCCAGTATGCTCTAATCAGTATGATGATTTTTGAACGTAACCGTTTTCGGTTGACAGCGCGCGCGACCTTTATCTGTTTGGTCCTTGGCATTTTAAGCACGAGCTTGGCAGGATTTTTGACGTTCACCTCTAAAGTGCCTCGCGTTGCGGATCCCCCCTCGCGGAAAACCGAGGCCATTGTAGTACTGACGGGTGGCAGCGATAGATTAATCACGGGCCTGGATTTACTGGATGCGGGGTGGGCGCAGAAAATGTTCGTTTCTGGTGTGCCGAATGCGGTGGATGTACGCACACTCTTGGCCGTAGTGAAACGAGACGTTGAAGAGCTCTATGATGGCCAAGTTGAGATTGGACATGAGGCTCGTGACACCGTTGGAAACGCTAGAGAGACGGCAAAATGGATGGCCGCACAAGAGTTTGAGAGTTTACGCCTAGTGACCGCCGGGTACCATATGCTCCGAAGTCTCAGGGAATTTGCGCACGTAATGCCAGGTGTAGAGATAGTTCCGCATCCGGTGTTTCCTGCCAATGTTCATCTCGACAAGTGGTGGCGATGGCCGGGTACAACGGCCCTGCTGCTTGATGAATATGTTAAATATTTGGTTAGCTATTTGCGCTTTGTGGTACAGCCCCGTGTGTCTTTAGAGAAATGATTCTTCTCCGCTCTTTCGTTTTTAACGTTGGGTTCTTCGTGGGGACTTTGTTCTTAATGATTGTGTTTCTACCGGCCTTGATTGTGGGTCGACGTGCGCTGCCATGGTGTGGGCGCGTTTGGGCGCGCATGTTGCGATGGTGGCTCGCCGTGGGAATCGGGGTTCGTATCGAGATTCGCGGCGAGGTCCCGAGCGGCCCATGCCTGATTGCTGCGAAACATCAGTCGGCATGGGAAACAATCGAATTTTTTCGGTTATTGCCCGACGCTTGTTTTGTACTTAAGCGTGAACTGGTTTGGATCCCGATGCTCGGTTGGTATATCGCTAGAAACCGCCAAATCGTCATTAATCGGTCGGCAGGCGCTAGCGCACTAAAGCGCATGTTGGCGGAGGTGGAGTTGGCGTTGGCTGCGGGCAGGCAGATTGTTGTATTCCCTCAGGGCACAAGGGTCGCACCTGACGTTAAAAGGCCATATCAGTCAGGAATAGGGTTCCTTTCCAACCACTTAGATGTCCGTGTCATCCCAGTTGCGCTGAATTCCGGCGTGGTTTGGGGGCGTAATAAATTCGTCAAATGCCCTGGAACTATAGTTCTTGAATTTCTGAAGCCGATGCCGGAAGGGTTGGGTTCGAGGGTATTTATCGAAGAGTTGTCGACTCGTATCGAACTGGCAAGTCAGCGATTGGCTGTGGAGGGACGTCAATCCATTCGCCGTCCACGAAAAGGTGGGGTTATGTAGTGTTAACTGCAGACTCAGTAGAAAATTCTCTTCTTCTCTTGGGGGTATTACGTCCCCAAGATTTTTTTACGCTCTTCTTAGCCTGTTGATTAACCGTTCCATAAATTGTTTGCAGGTTTCGATTTGGTCAATTTCAATATACTCATTTGGTTTATGAGCTTGCAAAATGCTGCCGGGTCCGCACACGAAAGTTGCAAAGCCGGCGCGCTGAAATAGCCCGGCTTCCGTGCCAAAGGAGATTGCACCGGCCGGCCCGTTATCGCCACTAAGTTCTCGCCCGAGATTTTCCGCGTCTGGGATTTCCTCCGGTCCAAGGCCGGGTATTTGGACTACTGTCTCTGTGCGAATGCTGGCGTGGCTTGAAATTTTGTGCATGAGCGGTCGCACTTCCTCATCAAGGTAGTGCTCAAGCGGAGCAAGTACCAAAGTATGGATATCACCGCCAGGAATTAAGCGGACTTCCCAACCAAAAGTACACTTACGTGGCACGATATTTGCGGCGGTGCCGCCACTCAATGTTCCAACCTGAAGGGTGTGATAGGGGGGATCGAAGCTCCCAATTCCGTCGGCACGCGTGCGGAGGTCTTTGGATAAATCATTAAGGAAATGGATTGTGTCAGCAGCGTGAAAGATCGCACTGACACCACGGTCCGGGTAGGCGGAATGTGCTTCTAGTCCATTTGCCGTGGTACTGAACCGGAACACGCCCTTGTGTCGATTGATCACCTTCATCTCGGTCGGCTCGCCGATAATTACGGCGCTTGGTGAAATACCTAAACTTTTGATTAGCGCGATCAGTTGCGGTGCTCCCAGGCAGCCAACTTCTTCGTCGTAAGACAAAGCTAAATGTACTGGAATGTGTAAGTCGGCTGCTAAAAATTGGGGTAACATAGATAGAAAGAGCGCCGGAAAACTTTTCATATCGGATGTTCCCCGACCATAAAGCCTCCCCCTTTTCATAGTTACTGAAAAGGGGTCACTGTCCCACTCTTGGCCGTCGACCGGAACAACGTCCGTGTGTGCTGATAAAACAATACCACCTTCAGTGTCAGGACCAATGGTTGCAAACAAATTTGCCTTCGTTCCACTGTCATCGTAAACGCGCTGGGATTCAACGCCATACTCGGAAAGATACGCGGACACAAAGTCAATCAGCTCTAGGTTAGATTCGCGGCTTGTTGTGTCGAATGAGACCAGTCGGTCAATCATTTCTAGAGGAGTGTAAGTGGGTACGGGCATTGCCTTGGGTAACTCAATCCTTTAGGGAAATGATGTAAGCTAGGAAATCCTTAACAATGTAGATCAGTCTTTATGATCATGGCATCGAGTCAACAACATTTAGGATCACGATCCTCAACCTTGCTGAATATTCTGAGACAATTTTTAGTGATAGTAGCGATCGTGCTGCCGCCTGTTACGTGCTGGGCTGTAACTCCCAAGAACGTCGTCGTGATGGCCAAGTCGCTTGACGATCTGATCACTCTTGATCCCGCTGAGGTCTTTGAATTTTCTGGAACGGAAATTATTGCCAACCTCTATGATCGTTTGTTTGTAGCTAATCCTACAAACCCGGCGGAGCCGACACCTGGTTTGGTAGAGAGCTGGTCTATCAGCGAGGATGGACGAAGTTACTACTTTTTGCTGAAAAAAGGCCCAACTTTTCAAGATGGTCGGCCAGTCTCGGCAACCGATGCCGTCTTTTCGATCAGGCGAGCGGTCATCCTTAACAAGACACCCGCCTTTATCCTTTCCCAACTGGGGCTTGCTCCAGAAAATATTGAGGAAAAAGTGCGCGCAATCGATGCACGGCAGTTTTTGCTTGAAGTCGATCGAGACTATGCGCCATCCCTCGTTCTAAATGTTTTGAGTTCAGCAATTACTTCGGTCGTAGATCGTCAAGCCGTGCTAGCGAATGCCCGAGATGGTGATCTTGGACACAGATGGTTGCGGTCTCACAGTGCAGGGTCCGGTCCGTTCCGACTGCGTCGTTGGAATGTGGGTGAATATGTAATGCTGGATGTCAATCGTGACTATCCGGGCGTGTCACCAAATCTGGAAAGATTTGTAATTCGAGATATTCGTGAACCAGCGACACAAAGACTGATGTTGACTCGTGGGGATGTTGATATCGTCCGCGATGTTGCTCCGGACCAGATTAGAGCGCTTGCTGGGGAGCCCGGTATTATTACATGGTCGGCGCCTCAAGCCCGCATTTTTTACATGGCTCTTAATCAACAGAATCCAATTCTCGGCGTGACTCAAGTGCGGCAGGCGATCCGCTATGCCATTGATTATAAAA
>PTKE01000095.1 GCA_002937585.1 Alphaproteobacteria bacterium MarineAlpha9_Bin6
GGTAATTTTGTCTGCGTTATTTGCATTTTATCGTGGATTTGTGCGTGAAACACTGGCGATAGCGGGCTGGGTGGGGGCAGCATTTGCGACCATATGGTTGCTGCCGTTTGGCCAGCAGTACACTCGCGAATGGATTCACTTGACTTGGCTTGCTGACTTAGTCGCGGGTGCCGCGATATTCATTGCCGCACTAGTTATTTTTTGGCTCATAATTCATTTCATTGTTTTGCGGATAAAAAATAGCCCACTTAACAGCCTAGATCGTTCGTTGGGGCTATTATTTGGAGTAGCGCGCGGTTTTTTTGTGATTGCGCTATTGTATATGGTGGCAAGTCAGGCGGCTTGGCGCGAGGAAGACACTACACCTAGTTGGGTTCTCCAAGCACGCAGCTTGCCGGTGATTGATTACACAGCTGTCTTGATCGTAGCTTTGGTGCCGCCGGGGATGTTTAATTTGCCAGTTGAGGGTTTCCAAGAGGTGCAAAGTCAGGCGAAGGAACTTAAAGAGACCCGGGAACAGTTAGAACAATTTAAACGGTTCACGGATCCGCCGGTTGCTCAGCCGCCCGCTTTAGAAGGTGAGACCGGCTATAATGAGGGACAAGTCCAAGAAATGGATCGTTTGATTGATACCTTGTCAAACGACATCGAAGGAGACTCCCGGTAAATGGTCCAACTGTACCACCCGATAGGTACGAACCCGTTTAATGACGATAAGCTGCACGATGAATGCGGAGTATTTGGCCTTCACGGCCATCCGGATGCCGCGGTTCATACCGCTCTTGGGTTACACGCGCTTCAGCACCGAGGCCAGGAGGCTGCAGGGATTGTAAGTTTTGATGGCACGCATTTCCACAGCCACCGCAGCCTTGGCAATGTGGGAGATCATTTTTCCAACGCAAGTGTCATTGAACAACTCAGTGGTTATGCGGCGATTGGTCATGTTCGCTATTCGACTAGCGGCGAAACCGTACTCCGCAACGTTCAGCCTTTGTTTGCTGATCTTGCTGGGGGTGGTCTTGCGATTGCGCACAATGGGAACATTACGAATGCCAAGGGGCTCCGACGTGAACTTGAGGAACGTGGTTCGATATTTCAATCTACTATGGACACTGAAGTTATTGTTCATTTAATAGCTACTGGCAAAGAAGCAGGATTAGTGGAAAAGTTGATTGATGCGTTGTGCCGTCTGAACGGCGCGTACGCTTTGGTCATACAGACCCACGAAGCGTTGATTGGCGCGCGTGACCCACATGGGGTGCGCCCCTTAATACTAGGTGAGTTGGACGGAGGGCACATTCTATGTTCCGAAAGTTGTGCCCTTGATATAATTGGCGCCAATTTTATTCGCGATGTTAAGCCTGGTGAAGTCGTTGTCATCGATGACAAAGGAGTGCACAGTTTGCAACCCTTTCCGAAGAGTGTTGCACAACGATTTTGTGTTTTTGAATATATCTACTTTGCGCGCCCAGACAGTGTTGTCGAGGGAGTTAACGTCTATCATGCGAGAAAACGCATTGGAGCAGAATTGGCTCGGGAACACGGGGTCAATGCAGATGTTGTGGTGCCGGTTCCGGATTCAGGGGTGCCCGGAGCTATTGGCTATTCTGAGCAAGCAGGTATCCCATTTGATCTTGGCATAATACGGAATCACTATGTTGGGCGCACATTTATTGAACCAACCGATTCAATTCGTCACCTAGGAGTGCGGCTAAAGCATAATGCTAACCGCGCGGCGTTGTTGGGAAGGCGCGTGGTTTTGATCGACGACTCAATTGTTCGTGGCACTACGTCAATTAAAATTGTTGAATTGGTGCGTGCCGCAGGCGCAAAAGAAGTGCATATGCGCGTTGCCAGCCCACCTACAACTCATTCTTGTTTTTATGGAGTGGATACTCCAACGCGGGATCAGCTGTTGGCGTCGCAAATGGATGTCGCTGCAATGGCGGTTCACATCGGCGTTGATAGTCTCGCCTTTATCTCGATTGATGGCATGTATCGCGCTATGGGCCATGAGCATCGCACCCCGGACAGACCGCAATTTTGTGACGCTTGTTTCACTGGCGATTACCCGATCGAACTGACCGATCAACTTGGTGGGGAAGATATCGCCCAACTATCGTTTCTCGATGAGGCCACGTGAGTGTCTGCTTTGTCCCTTGAGGGTCGGGTTGCACTAATCACCGGCGCTTCTCGAGGTATTGGACGGGCAGTTGCATTACGCCTTGCAGCTGAGGGAGCGCATGTGATCGCATTGGCGCGAACAACGAAGGATCTTGAAGCGCTGGATGATGACATCACGGAGCTCGGTGGGCGCTCCACACTAGTGCCCTTGGACGTGGCGGATGGTGTAGGTATTGACAGATTAGCGGAAACATTATTCGAGCGCCATGGCAGGCTTGATGTACTAGTGGGTAATGCGGCAATACTTGGAGTGCTCAGCCCGATTGGACATATTTCTCCTAATGTTTGGAGCCGTGTGATCGAGGTGAACCTGAATGCTAACTGGCGACTTATACGCAGTTTTGATCCGCTTTTGCGAGCATCTAGTTCGGGTAGGGCGTTATTCGTGACTTCGGGCGTTGGTCACGAAGTGGTGCCTTATTGGGGCCCCTATGCCGTCAGTAAAGCCGGCCTAGAAATGTTGGTTCGAATATATGCGGCTGAGACCGCGAAAACTATGCTTCGTGTCAATATTATCAATCCACGGATAGTGCGCACTGAAATGCGTGCCAAAGCTATGCCGGGTGAGGACCCTGCCTCCTTGATCCCGCCCGAAGCGATCACCGATGTGTTTGTTGAATTATCATTGCCTAACTGTAGGCATCATGGAGAGGTTATCGAAGCGCGGGCATCGGTTTGATCAATTCTTTGTGTAAGGGTTTTTCCCTGCCCGCGTCAAAAGGCGAATTGGCACGCCAGTAAGATTGAAGCCAGTCCGAAGCTCGTTGACAAGATACCGCAAATAGGAATCCGGGATAGCTTTTCGTCGATTGACAAATACAGTGAACCGTGGCGGACGAGTGGCGAACTGTGTGATGTAACGTAGTTTGACTACGCGCCCTTTGGCCAGAGGCGGTGGGTGATGAGCGACAGCTGCTTCTAGCCATCGATTGAGTGCGGCGGTAGGCAGGTGTCGACCCCATTGCTCATAGGCCGTGAAGACCGCTGTCATCAGGGGGTCGATACCGCTACCGGTGATGGCCGAGCAGGCGACCAGAGGTACGCCGCGTAACTGAGGCAGGGAACTCTGGATCTGTCTTGTAAACGCTTGGTGAGTAGCAGTTTGGCGAGTGACTTGATCCCACTTGTTGATACAAATGACTAATGCTCGGCCCTCCGACGCAATGTGGTGGGCAATTGTCAAATCTTGGCGTGCCGCCGGCTCGGCCGCATCCAGCATTAAAATTGCGACGTTGCAAAACCGAATGGCCTGCAGGCTGTCCTCAAATGACAGTTTTTCAATCGGGTCAGTAATGTGCGCCCGCCGGCGTAAGCCAGCAGTATCCACTAACCGCAAACTCTGGTTTTTGTAATGCCAATCAACATGGATGGAGTCATGCGTTATTCCGGATTCTGGGCCAGTTAGCGCACGTTTGTCACCGACTAAGGCATTAAATAGAGTAGATTTACCAGTATTAGGTCGGCCTACGATTGCTAGATTTATAGCAGCCTCCGATCCCCGAGAGGCCATCGAATCGACCTCATTGTCATCAACTATACTTGCGATTCGAGTCAGTAAATCAGTGATTCCGTCTCCGTGCTCTGCAGATAGAGCAATTGGTTCGTCGAGACCTAAGCTATAGGCTTCGAGCCGCGCGGATTCAGCGGCGGAGCCTTCAGCTTTGTTGACTACGAGCAATGCGTTTTTGCCACTGCTGCGGACTAAATCATTGTAATGGCGGTCCAAGGGAGTTAACCCATCTCGGCCATCTATTACGACTAATACTAGATTTGCATCGTAAATAGCCGCCTCGGTCTGGTCACGCATCCGTCCTTCAAGAGTGGTTGGTTTGGATTCTTGTAATCCAGCCGTATCAACCAATTTAAAGCTGATATATCCATAATTAACGATGCCTTCCCGACGGTCACGGGTAACGCCAGGGCGAGAGTCAACGATAGCCAATTTTTTGCCTACCAGGCGATTAAACAACGTTGATTTCCCAACGTTTGGGCGTCCAACAATGGCAACGGTTGTGGGCATGTTTTAGTCTGGCAGAGTGGTTAGTCAGCGCAATGCTACCACTTCGGCACCCGTGGTAAGAATATATAGTGTGCCATTGGCTGTTATAGGAGATACGCGAACGCCATCTGACAGGTTGATAAGGCCGAGCATGCGGCCAGTGTAGGGTGATATGGCACGAACCTCTCCGTGACTGCCTGCGATGATCAATCGGTCGCCGACTAGGGTAGGTCGGGTCCACACAATGGGCCCCTCTTGGTCTTCAGGGTCAATGTAAGCTGGGACTGACCGGACCCAGCGAATACGTCCATCGGTTCGCCGTATACAAACCAGATTGCTGTCTACTGTCATCACATATAAATAATCACCAGCCAACCATGGTGTATTGGCGCTTGCAATTTCTTGTTCCCAAATGCGCGTCCCTGAACGAATGTCGATTGCAACTAGCCGGCCGCTATAACTAACAGAATAAACCACATTGCCTTCTATCACGGGGCTCGCGTCAATGTCACTCAGCACAGTGTTAGCCCCCAATCTTCCTTGGAACGTTAAGGAGTCGCTCCACGCAATTCGTCCATTTTCAACCCGCATCGCAAATAGTTCACCCGACGAGTAGGTAACAACTACCAGGTCTCCTGCGACCGCGGGGACTGCACTCCCAAGCAATCCTGTAGTCTCGCTGATGCCCGAGTGTTTCCAAAGCGTCGTGCCATCACGATAATTTAAAGCATGTAGCTGGTTGTCGACAGTGAGTACGAACACGCGGCCTTCGGCCACAGTTGGTGCGCTTCGAATCGGAACGCCTAAGCGTCGCCACCAAAAAATGCCACCATTTTCAGGATTAAGTGCTACGACGTAGCCATATGCAGTAGTCACATAGACTGTTTCACCGTTGTAAGCGATGCCGCCGCCCAGAGCACCTTCACCGATTTCTCCCTTCGGAATTAGTGTTGCACGCCAGATGGTTTTCCGATTTTTAATATCGGTGGCTGAAACTACATTTTGCGAATCAATTGCGAATAGCATGTCATTGGCGATTACGGGTGCGGATAGAATAAAATTGTTTTTGGTTTCGCTGGCGCCGATATCGTATGACCAGAATCGGATCAATTTACCTTCGGCAGCTGGATGCTGCATAACATGTGTCGCACCGCCCCCAGTTTGGGGCCACTCATAGTTAATGCGGGGTCTTGGCAGCCGCACAGGCTGATCTGCGATTTCAAGATCAGGTTCGAGTTCGTGTTCCAGAGCCAGAACCGATATTCGTTCACCGGGTAATGGTTCTGGCTCAGGATTGCGACCAATAATATCTTGCATTGTGTCACATCCGCTGATCAGGATGCTCACAAAGCCCACGGCGAAAATCCATTTTGCCATGATCAAACGTTTCAACTGGCGTTTGGGTTTAGTGTTCCTAGGACCTCGGTGGCACGTGACCGTACGCCTGGGGGCGATGTGGGATCTCCGACTAGCGACGCAAGTAGCTCGCGGGCCCCCTGTTCGTTGCCACTTTTGAGCAGGGCCAGCGCGCGCATTTCACGCGCCAAGTGCCGCCATGGCCCTGTACCTTCAGAGAGTTCTAGGAGTCTCTCTGTCGCTTCATCTGCACGGTCAGCATCAATCCGATGTATTCCGGCCAGAATTACTGCTAGATCAGCAATCATCCGGTCAGTGCTCGGTGTGTCGGCAAGGCTATCGTATATCGATATAGCACCATTATGATCATCACTTGCAATCAGGGCCGCAGCTTTTTGGAGCTGGGCTAGCTGCGAGTAGCCGGCACCGGAATTAGTGATTTGTTCGGAGAATCTTAGGGCAGCCTGCTCGTATTGCCTATTTTGGACAAGACTTACGGCGGCGGAAAATTTACTCCCATCCGCCATCATACGTTTCGTTTTTATGTGGTTCCAAGTCGCATTCGCACCTGCGCCCACTACGATAATCGCCAGCAAAGCAACGAAATACCTCCCGTAACGCTTCCAAAGCCGCATTGCTTGATCACGGCGAACGTCCTCGTCCACTTCATTAAAGATGTCGCCCACGGGATCCACTCCGAATTCCGTCTAAAACGGCGGTTAACATAACCTTGCAGAGGCGGCATAGCAAACTTACCTGCGATCCTTCTCTCTCGGAGTCATCGTGATTAGATAGGTTTCGTTGACCTTTTGTTACAGGACGCTAACATACATGCGGCAGGGCAATGTTAAGCGCACGTTGCGGGCGGGGACCATGCGAGAAAATGTGAATGGGTGAGGTGATTTTACTGGCGGAACGCCGCCGCCAATATCGCGCCGTATACTTTGGCCGCGGTGAACTTCAGCTTTTGCTACGTCTTTTCAGCCGCCACGTGGAATGTGGTGAGTGGCTTGATTATAGCATCGACAATAACGAGCGAGCAGCGGTATTTTGTGTGTACCGGCGTGCTCATGATGCGCCTTTATACGAAATCCATAAAATCGGTCCAAATAGGCATCGTCAGAGTGATTTTTTGGTTATGACTGGTGGCGCAGTTCTGAAACGATCAGGGCGCCTGGACTCCGCGTTGCGTATATTCGATCCGCCGCTACGTGCGGTTCCTTAGTGTACGGGCCTGGTCTAGCGGAGCCAACGGTTAGTTCTCCTCAGTGTTTGTCTGCCCAATCGGATCCGAAACGGGTTGAACTTCCCGACTCAACAAACTTTTTTGGTTAACTTTTGTTAACATGAAAACCACCCCTTACTTGGGGTTGCACGTTCAAACTATATATGGCTCCCCGTTTGAGGGCGTCAGCAAGGGTTAACTGGGTATTGGTTTGTGGATCCTTCCGCCTGTTCACCGCTACCCGGTCCGTGTATTGAGGATGCTGCTACGGGAACAGGGGGTCATAGGAAGCAAAATAATTAGCTAGCTACACGTTACCGCCACCATTATATCGTTGGTCCTGCGTTTGAATGGCTTTGTATGCTTTGGTTTTATTTCACGCAACTCGTTAGGGCAAACTTCCTAGCGCCTTTTGAATTGAT
>PTKE01000096.1 GCA_002937585.1 Alphaproteobacteria bacterium MarineAlpha9_Bin6
GATGCACTAAAGGTCGTGCCAGTAGAAAAGCTAATCGCGGCGCCGGATTGCGGGATGAAGTATCTGCCTCGCTCAATTGCATTCGGAAAATTGAAGGCTTTGGTTGAGGGTGCACGGCTGGTGCGCGGCAGAGTTTGAGTAAATCTCCTGGGAGATTTACTGAAGGGGCACATCTCAATGCGCAGTAATATTCTAGTTATCCGGATATTTAGATGATCATTTTATGACATAAAATAAATATAGAAAAATGTTCTATTGTTTGTCATTAAAATTGACCTAATTAGGAATTTGTCACAATGGGTAATTATGCCAAGCGAGCGTATTGAACTGTCGCCATACCGTTTCTATGGGTTATGAAACTTTTTTTGTATCCACCTAGCCGGGTGTGCTTTTCGCTAGGTCGAAACTCAAAACATCTTTTAATATGGTGGATGATATGACTGAGAAGTACTTCGGATCTAACCGGAATACGGTGTCGATGCTTGGCACGACTAGATCATGCATCTCTAATATTATTGAGTTTCGTTGGCAAGATAGCGAGGACTACGATCCCCTTCAAGAACGGAAGGTTCTTGATATATTATATTAAGAGATTGTTATAGATCGGGTGTGGCGGTTCTCTTTGGCAAAGATGTGGTTTGCTACGAAAAACACGGCGATGTAATTGCGGCTTTGTCGGATGAAGAGGCAGGCGAGTTGGGTCTCAAAGCACCATGCTACTTTATTCGCTCGCCTGCGACAGAAGTCAGCCAAAAAGTAGATGAAATTAGTGATCGCATGGGTACGTGGGAGCTAAAGTGTTACTAATGTGGTGATCGGTGCGTAGTTGTTTGATCGGCGAGTGGACCAGAATCTATTGGGAATACTGATGCCGGACACAAACTTTGATAAAGTGCTGCTAAAATTAAAACAACACGGATTGATTTTGATTGAATCAGATTGCAGCATTAAACTTGCACGGATACTTTTGTACCGGGTGGTCGAACAGGTGGCTGGCTCATCGACACGATGGTTGCACTAGTGTACAATTTTTACAGCTCAGATTTAGTTGAGAAAATGGCTCACTGGTCACCATTTGAAGAAGAGGTGCCCTCATGCGGCTAGGAGAACGTTTGCGAAAACTTCGTCGCTCAAAAAAATTTAGTGCCGAGTTGCTCGCAGAAGTCTGCAGCGTAAAAGCGGGCGCTTATCGGCGATGGGAGCGCAACGAAACGGAACCGTCAATAAGCCAGGCTATTGAACTTGCCCGTGTCTATCAAATGACCCTCGATAACATGTTATTCGGCGCAAACGACAGTGCTTCAACGATAGCAGTGGATGTTGAACCGGGCCAACAAGTAACGATTCGGATCCTTGGGAATGAAGCAAGACCAAAGGTTAAGTATCAGCCGGATACTATGCTTGGAAACGCGTTAATTGAAAGAGTTGAGTCAGAAAAGCAGTTGGCAGAATAGCTTTTGGACCGGTTCCCCAAAGCCCAAAACGACTATAATTTCTCAGTTCTCCGGGGTTTCCCCTGGATTAGATGATGTTGGCTTCGTTTGGATCGTTTCTCTTCGGGCAAGAGTGGTTGTGAGTGGATAACTGAGAATTACTCTCGTCCAAAGATCACTTGCCACGAACTAAGGACAGCACTCGAGAGAACCATTTCCGGAATTACGGCGTGAACGATCAGTCGGATCGCTATCCTGAGCATGCTAGGCTCGGTTTGGAGTATGTTTCTTTTAGCGGGATTGGGTCTGTGTGAAGGCAACACTCTAAGGTTTTGGCGATACAGAGACAGCGGACGGACCTCGTTTCCAAACAGGGCCAGCTAGTCTGGAACAGAAGATGAAGAAAAGATTCTCAAGGCGATGCTTGAGTACCTTCTCCTTCATAAGCATCAAAAATTAACTTGTGCTTTTGGTTTTTTAGATTCCGTAACTAACAATCAAACTGAAATTACTGTCTTTGTCTACCAATCCGGCATGCCATCATCCTTGGGCAAATCCGGGTGCATAAGGTCCCAAGGTTGAGCGCTTGCTACGTAAATGTCGCGGCTGGGCTCATACCAACTAGGGTCATCCAAACTGCCAGCATATAGTGCTCTGGCATTTGTATTCGACTCATTGACTATAAACAGCGGCGAGCCACAGTCTGAACAGAACGCCCGTCGCATGATATGGCCTCTATCTGCCGGCTTTTCAAACCAACTGGGTTCGCCACTGAGTATGGAGAAGTCAGATGCCTTCACGACCACCGCCGCAAAAAATGCGCCGCCGGTTGCCTGCTGACAATCGCGGCAATGGCAATTACCCATATAGCGTGGTTTGCTTGCGCAGCTGTAACGAATAGCACCGCAGGCGCATCCACCTGAAAATGGAACGGGCATATTTGGGCTCCTTACCAGTTGCTGTTGGATTATGAGGTGCCACACCCACGGCGAAGGAATTTTAAGACAAGTTCTTGCTCTTGCCGTTTCTTTTGGCACTCATCCAAGGGATTGCATGGCTGATCATAATCTTTTCCAGAGGAGTAGGTGACACGAGTGACATAGCTGTTCGCAACCAGCGAATTTGCTTGTCTCACCGCTACGCTTAACAAAAAATCCACCTAAAAGTGGCTCCCCGGGCCGGACTCGAACCAGCGACATGGTGGTTAACAGCCACCCGCTCTACCAACTGAGCTACCGGGGAATACAGTGTGCAGGCTATAGCAATGGATGCACGCGGCCGCAAGTATTCCAGTGGCCTGTTTTTGTTATTCCGCTGCGATAGCAGGAAGTCCAGCCAGAGCCATTGCCAATTCTTCCTCCGCATAGCTTTGATCAGTGAGCTTGCCCGCGAAATAGTCGGTATAGGCCTGCATGTCAAAATGACCGTGACCGCTCAGGTTGAACAAAATTGTGCGGCCCGCACCTGCCTCTTTGCACACAAGAGCTTCATCGACCACGGCCTTTATAGCGTGATTGGCTTCCGGCGCAGGGACAATTCCCTCTGCACGGGCAAATTGTACTCCCGCGGCAAAGCACTCGGTTTGGTGATAGGCGCGAGATTCTATCAGACCTAGATCCTGAAGATGGCTAACCAGGGGTGCCATTCCGTGGTAGCGCAAGCCACCAGCGTGAAATGGCGGGGGTACAAACGTTGATCCCAGCGTGTGCATTTTTACTAACGGTGTTAGGTGTCCAGTGTCACCGAAATCATAAGCGTATTTGCCCTTAGTGAGTGAGGGACATGCAGCGGGCTCTACCGCAATTACACGTATCTTCGGACCTCCATTGAGCTGCTTTCCCAGAAAGGGATTGACCAGTCCGGAGAAATTGCTGCCTCCACCAGTGCAACCGATCAAAATATCAGGCCAATTCCCCGTCATTTCCATCTGCTCGACGGCCTCTTTACCAAGTACGGTTTGATGCGTAAGTACGTGATTAAGCACGCTTCCAAGTGAATACTTGGTGTCATCATTAGTGGCAGCTACTTCCACTGCTTCTGAAATTGCTATGCCAAGGCTCCCCGGGGAATTTGGGTTTTCGGCTAAAATTGTTTTCCCAGCATTAGTCTCTGAGGAGGGGCTCGCGACGCAGCGTGCCCCGTAAGTTTCCATAAGTGCTCGTCGATAGGGTTTTTGTTCGAAGCTTACCTTGACCATAAACACGTCGAGATCGATACCAAAGTGTGCGCACGCAAAGGCCAGTGCCGAACCCCATTGGCCGGCTCCGGTCTCTGTTGTCAACTTATTAATGCCTGCATCCTTGTTGTAAAAGGCCTGAGGCACCGCCGTGTTTGGTTTGTGGCTGCCGGCGGGACTGACACCCTCGTATTTGTAATAAATCTTTGCTGGTGTATCGAGCGCCTTTTCAAGATTTCGTGCCCGAATCAAGGGTGTGGGGCGCCACATTCGGTAGACTTGGCGGACCGGTTCCGGGATTTCAATGTCGCGATCTGACGATACTTCCTGAGCTATCAGAGCCATCGGGAATAGGGGTGCGAGATCGTCTGGGCCGATGGGCTGTCCGGTGCCAGGATGAATTACGGGCGATAGCGGTTTTGGTAGATCAGCCGCTATGTTGTACCAAGTAGAAGGTAGGCGTTCCTCGTCCAAAACATATTTTGTAGTGTCCGACATTTTGTGACCCCCCCCGGATAGTAATACATATTAAGAGCGATACGATACCAAGCCTGGCTCAAGCGTTCAAATGCAGACTAACGTTACAAATCTGGTCTCATGAATCGCTTTTTTTTGCATTCCTGTTGGTTAAGTGGCAAACGAGGACATACTGAGAGGTGTAATCCCCGTTTGGCCTAGGTTTTCAGATGGCCAATAGTATTGAGATGTACAGAATCTTGTAACGTTCAATATCTGGCATTTAAACAAGCAATGGTAATGGGACTGGTGTGCCTAAAACTTCCTTTCCCGCCTTCTATCCCTCCTAAAAATGGTTGTACGCGTTGCAAAGCGCCTCCGGAATGCTGATTTGCTTTATCGATGTGTCTGAATTGTTGTGGCTAGGTTTGCCGAGGTCAAGGATGTTAAGTGATTGGTGCCCATGAATCAGTTTGTTCGTATCTTTCTGTTCTTATTTGCATTGCTGCCATCAATTTGTGCGGCCGACGACTCGGAATATCCCTTGTCCGGGCATTTGCTAGTAGCTGCGGCGAAAATGCCGGATTATCGGTTTATGGGGACAGTAATTTATATTTACGAACATTCTGAAATGGGGGCGCTGGGACTAGTTATCAATCGGCCAATGGCTTCGGTGCCGGCAGCAGCTATAGCGGAACAATTCGAGATTGACGCTGAGGCTAAGGATATCGACGTGCAAATTTTTTGGGGTGGTCCTGTCGAGATGTCGCGAGGTTTTGTTTTACATAGTTCGGATTATGTTAACGATGCTAGCAAAGTTATTGCAGATGGTGTTGTGTTGACGGCTGACAATGAAATTCTTGGGGCCATCGTAGAGGGCATGGGACCAGTAGATTCGGTATTTGTTCTTGGCTACGCTGGTTGGGGACCTGGCCAACTCGAAAGGGAACTTTCTCGCGAAGATTGGTTAACGCTTCGGACTGAACCGGAATTTATTTTTAGTGAGGATCCAGAGAGAATGTGGAAGGAAGCACAGGATCTGTATAGTGTTGAATTATAGGACCAAATTAGGGTTAGTATGATTTTTAACCACAGGGAATATCATAACTATGTGGTAGCACGATGCACGAGCGGTGATAGGTATCTCCCATGCCGTTCTATTCTAGCATTTGAACCTGGCCTAATCTGATGATTACGGAGATGCTTTGGCCGGAGTCAGATAAATAATAGAGCGCTGGTAGATAATTGGATCATGAAATTTTGTTTGCCGGAGGTATGAAAAGTACGTTTGCCGGAGGTATGAAAAGTACTTTGAAGGAGCCTTTCGACGGGACATCTTCTTTATAGGGGTGCTTTTCTGGCGGGAAATGTGCGCAACGATCGGGAATTGGCTGGGAGTATTTATAATGTCGATAGGATTGTTGTTTATGAGGTGTCACATCCTTGCTGGATTAATTGTGGCGGTTGCGCCTGGGTTGCCCTATTTAGCTTATGCCGAGAGCCCGGAAGAAAAAGGGCTTGCAATTGCCAATGAGGGAGACCGGCGGGACCAGGGTTTTGCTGACAGTTCAGTAAAGCTGGAAATGATATTGAGTAATCGTCATGGGGAGAGCAGCACTCGTGAGTTGCGAATGAAAACGCTCGAAATAATGGATCCAACCCTCGGAGATAAAAGCCTCACCGTTTTCGATCATCCTCGTGATATAAAAGGGTCGGCGTTCCTAAGTTTCACACGTATCAAGGAGCCCGATGAGCAATGGCTTTATTTACCAGCGTTGAAACGGGTTAAGCGGATTTCTTCAGCAAACAAATCGGGTCCTTTCATGGGTAGTGAGTTTTCCTATGAGGACCTAGCCTCACAAGAAGTTGAAAAATATACCTATAAATGGTTGAGGGACGAGGCATGCGGAGATCTTCAATGTTTTGTAGTTGAGCAATATCCAGTTTATGAAAATTCTGGGTACACGAAACGCATTGCTTGGATTGACCAACGCGAGTTTCGACCTTGGAAAATAGAATTCTACGATCGAAAGGATGCACTCTTAAAGACGATGACGTTTAAAAATTATAAACAATATTTAAATAAATTTTGGCGATCTCACGAAATGTTTGTCGAAAATCATCTGACTGGGAAAAGTACGGTTTTGAGATTTAAGGATTTTGTTTTACAGGCGGGATTAGACGATCGGGATTTTAATCGAAACGCGTTGTCTCGTGTCCGTTGACTAGATTGAAACTCGGCTGGTAGCCTAGTGGTGCACCCAATTCCAAAACGGTATGGGACGCCAGAGATGAGATTAAGGATTATTTTTCAAATGTTCACAAGGCGAATTGTACGGTGATGTTACGAAATCTCTTGTTTCAGGCAGTGCGTAGGATTGCCTCTGATCCACGCGTACAGCAGAAGGCTGCTGCGGTGTATGATCAAGAGGTTAAGCCTCGAGTCCAGGGTGCAAATCGGTTTGCTAAGGAAAATATTGACTTTGCTCGCCGGGAACTGACGGATATTGCAGGTGAAACTAGCCCGCTCGAGAACCCTGGTGGGTTTCTTCGAAAAGCGCGGCAACGGCTTTTCGATGTAAGCGAAGCAAATGAGACGGATGAAACTGAAGATTGATAAAACTTGAATACTCCCGTGTTCAATTTCTGTTGGATGCAAGGTAGCCTGCAGAAAACGGGCTACAGGCGCGATAGTCGCCAATATAACTGATGTGACTGATTAGACCTCCTGGCCCCCAAAGATGGAGATAAATGGCGGGAGGTTCCATGATACGGCTCGCCTGTTCGTCTGAGCGAAGTTCCAGAGAAATTTGATGGTCCAATGGAGCGAATTAAATACGAAGAAAAAATGCCTTTATCTGAAGAATTAAAATACTTTGTTGAACATCTTGATGGAGCCGTACTTCAAATAGCTAATGGTCAACACGCCTTGGAAGTAACAAAAATTCTTGTGGATGCCAGTAATCAATTAGAAAATTAATGGATAGAGAAAAAAAATAT
>PTKE01000097.1 GCA_002937585.1 Alphaproteobacteria bacterium MarineAlpha9_Bin6
GATGACCAAGTCGGAACTGATACTTCGTTTAGCTGAAGCGAACCCACATTTGTATCAACGGGATATAGAGCGGATCGTTTCAACTATATTTGACCAAATCGCGGCGGCAATGGCCCGCGGTGACCGGGTTGAACTTCGTGGATTTGGTGCCTTTTCGGCCAAAAGGCGTGCGGCACGTGCCGGCCGTAATCCGCGCACTGGTGTGGCTGTTCAGGTTCCAGAAAAGTTAGTTCCGTATTTCAAGTCCGGTAAAGGACTGCGTGCACGTATCAACAAGGATTGATCTTAAGGCCTTGCTGCGGGGTGGTGTTTTGCGCCGGTTCCGACCATTCTTCTGGATGTTTGTGGTGTTAGCAGGCCTCGTAGGTGTTGTGTTTGCGCTTTCTAACCGAGAAGTCCTCCTGATCCAGTTATTGCCACTACCCTTCACAATTGAGGCACCGGTTTACCTTATTTTAATGAGCATGCTGTTTCTTGGAGTTCTCTTAGGTGGAGTTGGCGCGTGGGTTTCAAGTTTTGGTGAGAGGTATAAGGCACGCAACCAAAGTCGCCGTGTCAAATGGCTTGAGGCTAAATTGGAAGAAGAGCGTGGCTTGCGTCGTGACTCGCTCGGGGACGAAGGAAAAAGGCGTGCACGCATCTTAGGTCAGAATGCGCTAAAGTCTGACCATCCTGATTCTTATTCTGGTCGGTCAACGTGAAGACGGAATTGTGCCCACTAATTGATGTCTGGCGCAGGGTTATGGTGTTGTGTCATGTTTTGGCTGGGTTGTTCTTTCCGGGACCGATGTATGGTTGATAAGAACTGTGCAGGGCAAGTTTTCTATGCGATCGACACGGACGATTGCGATCGTGCAAAGTCGCTCGCGCTTGCAGTCATGGGATGGGTCGGGGGCGTTAAACTGGGTGTTGAATTTTTTAGCGCCAACGGTCCGGCTGGGGTGGAGGTCTTAAGGCGGATTGGACTGCCTGTATTCCTGGATTTAAAGTTGTTTGATATTCCAAATACGGTTGCGGGTGCGATTGCCGCCTCGGCGCACTGCCAGCCCGCAATGATTACTCTTCACGCCAGTGGTGGCGGGGCGATGATGCGGACAGCTGTGGAAGCTAATCAGAAAGTTGCAGAAGAGTCTGGGAACGTGCGACCGCTCTTGCTTGGTGTGACAGTGTTGACTAGCTTCAACCGAGATGATCTGAGTGAGACGGGTGTTTACTCAACTGTTGTTGAACAGGTATCGCGCTTGGCCGAACTTGCTCAAGCTAGCGGTCTTGATGGGGTGGTATGCTCGGCCCACGAAATAGAGATACTGCGCTCGGTTTGTGGAGAAGAGTTTAAGTTAGTAGTACCCGGAATTCGTCCAACATGGGCAAGGTCCGATGATCAAAAAAGGGTTCTAACGCCTGGTGAGGCAGTGGCAAGAGGTGCTGATTATCTGGTCATAGGCAGGCCTATCAGCTGTGCCGATGATCCTGCCGCTGCAGCCCGGCGCATTTCTGCAGAGATTGCCGACGCAACGGTAATGGCCTGATGCCGGCGTTTCATGTTGTGGCGAAGATCTGTGGTCTAAGCGATCCTGCTGGGGTTTTGGCTGCGGTGGAGGGTGGGGCCCGTTTTGTTGGGTTTGTGTTTTATCCACCGTCACCGCGGTCCCTGCCACCAAGTGATGCTGCGAGGTTAGCGACGCAATTGCCGAGCTCAGTTCGTCCAGTTGGCGTCTTTTTTGAGCCAGGAGACGAGGAATTGGCGACTGTAATGAGAGTGCTGCCCAATGCATTAATCCAGCTGCACGGCAAGGAAACACCTCGCAGGGTCGCGGAGATTAGGGCCCGTTTTAAGTGCCGTGTGATCAAGGCCATTGCGATCGCAAATGATGATGATGTGGTTGGTGCTAAAGAGTATGAGAGGGTTGCAGATTGGCTTCTTTTTGACGCTAAGGCGCCTAAAGATCACGTTAACGCTCTTCCAGGTGGAAATGCATTAGCGTTTGATTGGAAGTTACTTGGTGATAGAGATTGGCATGTGCCTTGGTTGTTGTCAGGGGGGCTCACCGCAGATAACTTGGCTGAGGCAGTAACACTAACTGGGGCTCGCGCTGTTGATGTTTCGTCGGGTGTAGAGGATTCGCCGGGACATAAAAATCTATCGCGCATAAAGGCATTCTTGGCTGCTGCCCATGCGATTTGAATGCCTTTCAGTTACTGGAAAGAATGCAATTCTGGCCCGACCGTATGACGCGCTATATCTATATTTGACTGAGACCAAAAATGATTAAGTGTGTTTGCTACGATCATGACCAAATCCTAATCCAATGAATCATCCTGACACCTATCGTGACGGCCCGGATGAAACCGGCCATTTCGGAAACTTTGGCGGCCGATTTGTTGCAGAGACCTTAATGCCACTCATTCTTGAGTTGGGGTCGGCGTATCGTGTGGCGAAAGAGGACCCAATATTTGCACAAGAGGTGGCTCGTTACTTCAAGAACTATGTCGGTCGGCCCAGCCCCCTTTACTTTGCTGAACGTCTTACTCCTCAACTAGGAGGGGCAAAAATCTATTTCAAGCGCGATGAACTTAATCACACTGGTGCTCATAAGATTAATAACTGTATTGGACAGATATTGCTTGCGAAGCGAATGGGGAAAAGCCGAATTATTGCTGAAACTGGCGCGGGACAGCACGGTGTCGCGACGGCCACTGTGTGCGCCCTAATCGGCTTTCCTTGTGTTGTATATATGGGTGAGGTCGATATAGCTCGTCAGCAACCCAATGTGTTCCGGATGAAGTTGCTCGGCGCTGAAGTGGTGCCGGTGACATCGGGTGCTCGCACCCTCAAGGACGCTATGAATGAGGCATTACGTGACTGGGTGACTAATGTCGAGGACACTTATTATTTAATTGGAACCGTCGCTGGACCGCACCCTTATCCTGAAATGGTGCGTGATTTTCAGTCCGTGATCGGCGATGAGGTGCGCCGTCAATTGTCCGACCTGGAAGGAAAGGGCCGTTTACCTGATACTTTGGTTGCATGCATCGGTGGCGGTTCGAACGCTATGGGCTTGTTTTATCCTTTCCTTGACGATGAGGAAGTTACGATGATCGGTGTTGAGGCCGGTGGTGAGGGCATAGGTACTGGTCGCCACGCTGCATCATTAAACGCTGGTCGCCCGGGTGTGCTGCATGGCAATCGAACGTATTTATTGCAGGATAGCGACGGCCAGATCATCGAAGCTCACTCGATTTCCGCTGGGCTTGATTATCCTGGCATTGGCCCTGAACATGCTTGGTTGCACGAGGCCGGCCGAGTTCAATATGTCTCGGCAACTGACAGCGAAGCGCTTGAGGCGTTTCAACTTTGTGCGCAGCTTGAGGGAATTTTACCCGCTCTGGAGCCCGCGCACGCACTCGCCTACGTGATCAAAATCGCGCCGACGCTGCCCTCTGATCATATCATAGTAGTGAACATATGCGGTCGTGGTGATAAAGATATCTTTATTGTCGCTGATGCTCTTGGAGTGAGTCTGTGATTACGGTAGCCCCAAAAACTGCTCGGCTAGAGAAATGTTTCGAAAATTTGCATGCACAAGGACGTGCTGGGCTTATTACCTTTGTTACTGCTGGAGACCCCAATCCGCAATGTGGCCTCGAAATTATGAAAGGTCTGCCTGATGCCGGTGCTGATGTGATTGAGCTCGGTATGCCGTTTACGGATCCGATGGCCGACGGTCCATCAATCCAGGCAGCGGGGCTGCGAGCGCTTGACGCTGGTCAAACTATGCGCGGGACTCTGGATATGGTGCGTAGCTTTCGTGGTGATAATCAAACTACTCCAATCATTTTGATGGGTTACTACAATCCAATTTACTCATATGGGGTCAATTCGTTCTTAGCGGATGCTTTGGAGGCTGGTGTTGATGGGATAATTGTTGTTGACCTGCCCCCCGAGGAGGACAATGAATTGTGTTTGCCGGCGCGCATAGCTGGTCTTCATTTCATTCGTTTGGCAACTCCGACGACAGACGACGCCCGTCTCCCGATCGTGCTTCGCAATGCCAGCGGCTTTCTCTACTACGTTTCAATCACTGGGATTACCGGTGTAGGCGCGGCGGGTGCCGATGCTGTCACATCTGCAGTGAGGCGGCTGCGTTCCCACACAGACCTTCCAATTGCAGTTGGGTTTGGTATTAGGACACCTGAGCAGGCAGGATCAATTGCACGTGAGGCGGATGCAGCTGTGGTTGGCTCAGCATTGGTTGATCAGGTTACGAAAGGGATTGCTGATGGGCGCGATCCGGTTGAGGCTGTGCTTTCGTTAACCAGGGAGCTTGCGGATGGCGTTCGCCAGGCACGGAATAGGGTTTTGTCATGAGCTGGCTAACAAACTTCGTCCGTCCTAAAATACAGGCACTGGTTAATCGTGCTCAAATCGGAGATGCACTTTGGGTTAAGTGTGCATCTTGCGAACAGATGATTTTCCATCGTGATCTCGCGGAGCGGCAGAAAATTTGTCCTCATTGCAATTATCATATGCCAATTAAACCGGCGGAGAGATTTGCAGTGCTATTTGATGAAGGCGCTTATCAGACGATAGAACTTCCTGTTGCTGACATAGATCCTCTGAAGTTTCGTGACCGGAAACGGTATTCCGATCGTTTGAAGGAGGCTCAAAAAAAGACGGATCAGGATGATGCGATGGTTGTAGTTCATGGCACGATTGGTGGCTATCGAACAGTGGTGTGTGCGCTCGATTTTAATTTCATGGCTGGTTCAATGGGCGTGGCAGTCGGTGATGGCTTTCTTTCGGCTGCTCGATTGGCGGTGCTGCAGAGGGCGCCATTAATTGTGTTCACCGCCTCGGGTGGCGCTCGTATGCAGGAAGGAGTGTTAAGCCTTATGCAAATGCCACGCACTATTGTCGCACTCGATGAGGTTCGCCAAGCTGGACTGCCTTATATAGTGATACTTACACATCCAACAACTGGGGGTGTGACGGCCTCGTTCGCCATGCTTGGAGATATAACCCTGGCAGAGCCAGATGCACTTATCGGTTTTGCAGGTCCGCGTGTGATTGAAGATACAATTCGCGAAAGTCTTCCAGACGGGTTTCAAAAATCCGAATATCTTTTCGAACATGGGATGATCGATATAGTGGTTAGTCGCACTGAAATACGGGATCGTCTCGTTAACTTATTAGGCCTGCTTCTTGATAGGCAACCAACCGCCGAGATTGCTAATATGAATGCGGGCAATATAGATATCCCCGAGGTATTAGTTGCTGACAGTGATTCATCCGGGGAATCCGAACCCCTCAATCGCTAAAGCTCTTGGCTCTCGAAACTTCGCTTGACAGCCTTAGGAGGCTTTATCCGCGCTCCATTGACTTGAGCTTGGGGCGAATGGCACGTTTGTTAGCATTGCTTGGTCATCCAGAACGACGTTTACCCCTAGTGGTGCATGTCGCCGGCACGAACGGCAAGGGCTCTGTGATAGCCTTTTTGCGTTCGGTGCTAGAGGCTGCTGGTTACCGAGTTCATGTCTACACTTCGCCGCATCTGGTGCGTTTTAATGAACGCATTCGGATTGCCGGTCAACTAATCAAAGATGCGGAACTAGAGGTGTTGCTCGAGCTTTGTGCCCGAGCTAATGAAGGCAAACCGATTACTTTTTTTGAGATGACTACAGCGGCGGCTTTCGTTGCATTTGCTCGCACCCCTGCGAATGTCGTTCTTGTCGAGACAGGGTTGGGAGGGAGGCTTGATGCGACTAACCTTATCGCTCGACCTTACCTAACTGTACTGACGCCGATTTCGATTGATCACCAGTATTATCTCGGACGGGGGCTTGTACAGATTGCAGCCGAAAAGGCCGCTATTCTTAAACCCGGTCGTCCAGCGGTTATCGGTGTACAAGCTCAATCTGCGTCGCGGGTCATTACACGCGCAGCGCGTGCGCGCGGCACTCCACTTTGGCGCCAGAATTATGAATGGCGATTACGCCACCACGAATTTGGTACTGTATTTGAGTCGACTTCAACCCGGCGTTTACTTCCTGTTCCCAGTCTTATAGGGGCTCACCAACGGAACAATGCTGGGCTTGCCGTTGCAGCTCTCGATCAAATGCCGGATTTTGCAGTATCCAATTCTGCGGTACGTGCAGGTTTGACTCGAGTCCAATGGCCGGCTCGACTCCAGCAACTTGCTTTGGGCCCGTTGACACGGTTTGTTCCGTCTAATGTTCAATTATGGGTTGATGGTGGTCATAATGCTGCGGCTGGTACCGTGCTGGCTGACGCGGTCCGGACTCGTTTTAGGGCTCGTCCGCTTCGCCTGGTGGTTGGTATGCTCCACAACAAGTCGCCTGAGGGGTTTCTTGCACCACTCATACCGTTTGTGGAACATTTCTGGGGAGTCCCGATTATAGGGGAGGACAACAGCATCTCTGCTGCTGATCTCGCCGCTTGCGCCCGTCGTTTGGGGCTGCTCGCAGAGCCAGCCCCCGACCTTAAAACCGCAGTCAAAGCAGCAAGTGCTACTGCGTCATATGTGTTGATTTGCGGTTCGCTATATTTAGCCGGCCAAGTTCTTTCGGCGAACAATGAAATGCCAAACTGAAATGCGCA
>PTKE01000098.1 GCA_002937585.1 Alphaproteobacteria bacterium MarineAlpha9_Bin6
CCTGATCGCCTTTGATGCGTGCAGCTATTTCAGTGCTCAATTGGCCTAGTGATAGACGCAAACCATTCAGTCGAATGGTCCCGTCAGTGGTTACCTGGACTTCTAAAGGTTCTGCAGGAGCGACGGTAGCGGACTCCCCACTCTTAAGCATTAGATCGACAGCTTCGGGCTCGATAAATGTGCTGGCCAGCATAAAGAAAAAGAGCAGCAGAAAAACAACGTCAATTAACGGAGCAACATTCAATTCCTGCTTCGAACGTTGATACCTAGCAAATTCCATGTAAAGCTCTCTAAAATAAGATGGGCAAATGATTCAAAATCACCGACTTGATAAAATACCCAGCACCCGGATAGTGGCGTCCTTCATCTGAGCACGCACATTCTCCACCTGTCCCTCCAGGATATAAAAGGCTGCAAGTGCGGGAATAGCTACGCTTAGCCCAAAGGCAGTGGTGAGCAATGCTTCCCAAATTCCTCCCGCAAGGATCGCAGGATCGACCTTCGTGCCTGCGCTCTCTAAACGCGCAAATGCCTTGATCATTCCCAGCACCGTACCTAGAAGGCCAAGGAGAGGACTCAAATTGGCAATTACCTCGAGCCCACGCAAATAATTCTCAAGATTGCGGATTTCTGCAGAACCGACTCTACTAATTTCGGTATCGCGATCCTCAATGGAGAGGGATGTGTTGGTAGAAGTCCTCAACGTTGTTTCCATTACCCGTGCTACTGGATGAGGAGTTTCCGCGAGGGCAAGCAACGTCGTATCAGGACCATCATTGTGCAATAACAGTACTGCCTGATCGATAAACTCTGTACGGAGCAAACGGGAGCGTGAAAATTGATAAATCTTTACCAAGATTATGGTGAGTGCGACTACTGATAGTGCCAAAAGGACCAACATTACCGGACCTCCCTTATCAAGAAGCCCTATCCCAGTGTTGAATGCAGGTGACTCATCCATATCATTTCATCCTAACATGTGTGGAGTTTAGACAGATAAGTATTCCCAAAGCATCGCTCCTATAGACAGTGGTTAAATATTGATCCTTTCCGCATGAGTCGGGTGAATTTTTGCAACATGGCCGGATACCAAATTTGAATTGGTATGGTACTGATTTGCACGGATAGATTTACGTTATAGTAACGTGGTCACTTGAATCGCTTTGTAATTTACCATTCGATTTGGAGACGTGTTCCAACAATGTGAACAATGTCACCTTCAGCCAGCCCGTCATCCGTCAAATTTTCTACGTTGCTGTGTACGTAGTTGATTTGTGCTCGCACAAAGGGATTCAAATACCAGTTGAGTCCAAGTGTGTAATTCTCTGCAACACCTCCGCGAATACCGCCGCCGGCGAGATTGGACTCGCCGTCGTCGAGATCGAGGAAACTGTACCGAAGTCCCAATTCCCAAGCTCCCCATGTGCCATCTGATAAACTAAAATCTTTTTTCGGTTTCACACGCCAGAAAGCTGCAAAGCGAGGATAGTAATTCCGAGACTCACCAGTCAGAAAATAACTTGTTTGCAAGTAATAGCCGTTGAAACCGAGATCCTGGAAGGCGGCTTGACCGGATTGATTATTCTTTCGGAGAATATTAACCAAACCGTATTCTCCTTGTGCGGAAAATGGACCACGAACAAAAGCGCCTTCCAACCCAGCGAAATAATAGTTGTCAACTCTAGAAATTTCTCCGGTATCAATCAGTCTCGTAGAATCTAACGTAATTTCCGGATCAGAACTGAATCCTGTGGCATCCGGTTTCCGCCAATATCCTGAAGCCCCCACATGTAGCGCGCGCGTTCGCTCCGCAATCGGTGCCCATGCAAACCGCCCGTGTATTCCATATGCCTCATCACCGGTCGCTCCGTCACTGACGCTATTGGGATTTTTCGCAGGATCTCCCATGAAGCCAAGTCGAATATACTTATTGTTTTGACGGTAAAGTGTCGAAATTCCCATGACGGGGGAACCTGGCGCAAAACCAAATGCGCCTGCCGGCATGGCCTCTTCCATGAAAACCCTGTGTGAAGAGAAGTTTGAGGAATCAAGCCCGATGCCGTTATTTTGTTGCCCGAGTATGACCCACCAAGGATCAAAACCCCGATAGATCACAGACGCGAAAGCTACGCCATCGATCACAGAGTCATTCGTGTCTGCAAAGTTGTATACAAGTGCCCAGATCCAGTCTTTCGGAAAGACGCCAACAATACTCATGATTCCCCGGCGAATTCGACTGCCGTCCCTGAAATCTGGAACAGTAGCGCTATCGTCTTCTCCATTTTGTAAATAGCCGGCAACATCGTACTGAATCACTCCGCTGAAGCCGAAGGAATATCCGCTGGGTGAAGTAAAGCGGGGCAGGGGACCAAAGAAGGATTGTTCAGGATCGTAACCTTTCTTTGGTGCTCTTTTGCCTGCAAATGGGTCGTCAACGCTACCTGCCGCATCAGCTGTCTTGGCTGTTGGTGGAGACTGGGTCGGGGTGGGTTTAGGCGGGCCGGATGCCGTTCCCTGGGGTGTAGTCTTGGCAGAACTTGTGCTGGATGCACTCGAATCGCCGCCCTGTTGCGTTTCGATTACCTTGTCGAGCGTCTGTTCAAGTCTATCGATGCGCTGGCTTTGAGAATAAATAATTTTTTGTTGTTCCTCGAGCCGAAGCAATAAGTCTGCTTCGTCAGCCCTCGCGGGCGTACTAGCGAGCGGAACAACGCATACCAAAATAAAAACTACACACCGGATAAGACGGTCGGTCATAAATACTCTTTTCAAGTAGGGGGTTGTCTATTTTTTCGAGCTTATGCGAGCCGTAACATAAAGTGGCACAGGGCTGCTTTGAAAAAGCTATATAACATAACAGCTATTGGGTAAACGCATGGCTATGAGGTCGTTGAGTCAGATCGATTTCGACTTGAGTAGTTAAAATATAGTTCTGGAAGGTCGATTGCATAGTTCTAAGCGAGAAATACGCTCCAAGAAAGGCTCAAATGGAGGGTGGTCAAGTGACATTAACGCGGTTTATCAATCCCGAACCAGTTTGCAAGATAGTCAATGATCAAGGCTCGCTCGTCCGTTGCAATTTTGGGCATAGCTTGTTCGTCAACCATCCACACAAGCACTTCGTCCCAAACCCTCTTGCTCAACCGTTGCTGGGTAATAATTGGTAGTGAATGACAAGCAACACAGTAGGTGCAAACCGCTTCCTGTCCAAGCCCTGTTGGCAAATTGCACTCGGTTTCGGCCCAAACCGGTGTCATGGCTGAACCTGCCAAGAGGCATAAAACTGTCACTTTGTAACGAAATTTCATATAGCCGTAACCGCGACCCGGTGCATTGAGTTGTTGAGATAACCGCGTGGATTCCAGCCTGGCACTAGCATGGGTTGGGCAACTCCTTGATCGTCCGTCGCACGTGCCCACAGTTCGTAATAGCCCGGGCTAGGAAGTTTGAGTGCTAGTGACCAATCCTGCCAAGATCCGCGATTAGGGGGCATTTCGAGGCCAGTGCGTCTCCAAGACGCGCCAAAATCAATTGACACCTCAACTTTTGTGACAACGTGGTCGCCGGCCCAAGCATGCCCACCAATCCGTAATGTTTCCCAATGCTTAAGGTGATAACCTGTTTCAGGGCGGGTAATGAGGGATTTCACTGGCATTGCTTCGATAATGCGCATATCGGAATTATCTACTTCGGCTCCGGGCGGGACCGGTCGACTAGGTACCCGATACGATTTTCCGGTCATCTTCGGTCCGTCATGGATTTGGTCGCGAATCCAGATCCGATTGAGCCATTTTTGAGAGGCGGAGCCAGGCCAACCTGGCACTACCACGCGCAGCGGGGCCCCGTGGGTAAGAGGGATTGGCTCTCCGTTCATTTCAAAAGCGATGAGAGTATCGGCTTTCATTGCCTTTACGATCGGAACACCGCGAGAAATCACCACCTTGTCAGGATCACCAGAGGAATGTCGGTCAGTACTATAATGTCCCGTATAGATCGCGGTTGGCTTGAGACCGACGGCGTTCAATACGTCGCGATACCGAACGCCAGTCCAATAAGCGTTAGCCACGGCACCCGTGGTCCACTGATTACCCCGCGCTGGTGGATTGTAGCCGGCGCGGCCGTTCCCGCCGCACTCCAGTAGCAAGGCCGCTTTCACCAGACGAAAATTGCTCCTTAGATCACTGATCGAGAAAGTCGTTGGACGCATTACCTCCCCGTCGATGCTTAATCTCCATTCCCCGTTATCCGCGCCTTCAGGCATTAGCCCGTTGTTGCGCACAAAATGAAGTGGATTGGGCGTAACGCTATCGTCTAATAGGTGCGCAGGAGTCTCTGCATTAATTGGACGATCATTGAGCACCGTCAAACCGGCACCAGAGAGTCGGCGCACCCAATCGGCTTCATCAGCAAGCGCTACTGGCACCAAACCGGATGGCATGTGCCGGGCGAAAGGAATGATCGCTCCAAGCGCTGCACCGACTGACGCCAAACCGAACCCTTTGAGAAACCCACGTCGACCCAGAGGTGTCCTTCGGCCGAAAACAATTGCATCTGCTCTTTCTGGGTCTGCTTCATACAGTTCAATGAGGCCCCTCTCGGGGTTAAGACGGCGACCACGGTCTTGGCTGCTCATAATTCGACCCTCCAACTTGGCGATTACATACTCAGGGACGCGTTCAGATCTTTTGAAGAAAAGGATTTTACATATGATCTCGCCCTGCTGCGATAGTGGATAATTGATGTCATCAACTTTTATGAAACAGCAATAACGGTACCGCTGAAATGGCTACGTCAATCGCGACGAACCCCCGCCTGGTGAATTCCTTTGTGTTTATTAGTTGGATATTTTGCGGGGTCGCTCGATTTGCGCCTCAGCTTAGCAGACCCTATGAAAAACACTGGCGGACAGCTTTTTAGACCCGGTATTTTTCCAAGCTGTTCCAATCGAAACTTATTCCATGTCCTATGCGGTCAGGAGCGGTGGCATAACCATCCACCACCTTAACGGGCTCAGCTATAAAATCTTGTAAACCGAAGCCATGAACTTCTAAATACGATTTGTTGGACACAGCTGCGAGAAGGTGCACTTGTAGGTCGTGCACTCCATGCGAAGTTACTGGTAAATTATTTGCTTCGGCTATATGTGCGACCTTCATCCATGTTGTGATACCACCGCAGTTCGTAACGTCAGGCTCTAGAAAGGAAACTCCATCGGCGGCAATTAGGTGTTGAAATTCATACAAGGTATGTAAATTTTCTCCGGCTGCGATTGGTACACCACCTTCCTTGTGGATCCGACCGTAACCAGCAAAGTCGTCAGGGATGGTAGGCTCCTCGAGCCAGAATATTCCATAATTCGATAAAGTCCGTGCTGCGCGGATCGCTTCGTCGGTCCGCCACCCCATATTCGCGTCAACCATGAGCGGAAAATCTGTACCCAGAAATTCACGCATGGCGGCGACTCTCTCAATATCCTCGCTCAACCGCTTGCGGCCCACTTTCATTTTGATAGCGCAAAATCCGTTGTCGAGATTACAGCGGGTCTGCTCCAGCAATTCTTCAATGGTAAAATAGAGGTCAATACCTCCAGCATAGGCCTTCACTTTAGGGTCATGGCCGCCCAGCAACTGCCACAGGGGTGTATTCTGTTTTCGGCTCTTCAAATCCCACAATGCGATGTCGATCACCGATATTGCAAAACTTACCGGTCCGCCACGCCCTGAATAATGCAGCTCCCACCACATTCGTTGCCACAGATATTCGATGCGTTCCGCATCTTCGCCTATCAGTAGGTCTTTATAGTCTTCGATCAAGCTCTGAATAGAACCCGCACTGCCCTGGCCAACATAGGTGTAGCCGAGCCCCTCTGCACCTTCTGAATCAGCAATTTTAACGGTGATCAGTTCGAACTGGCTCATTTCACCATGCGTGGCATCTGACAGAGTTACGGGGAGTGGAATTTGAAAGTGATCGATAAAAATGTTGGTAATTTCTGACATTGGATTCTCTGTGAAGTTTACTATAGGTGCAACTCGCTTATGCAAATTCGTGATGGATTTTAATTGTGCAATTTTTTTGATGCTTTGCTATGACTTTATTTGATATTTTAATTTTTCACTGAACTTGCTTGGGGCATTGAAGCACTTTTACAGCCACATTCGTAGGAATATGGCCGCTTGCTTAGGAAATATGAGTCTTATTTTAAGCTGAAACCTCTGCAAAATCTTGCCCTAACTTAAGCAGTGCAACCGGGATGATTGGGCTCTTTCTTAGTAAACAATTTCCCTTCGCTCACGCTCGTCCGGCTTCTGCAGTTATCGAAGGTCGAATGGCCATCCAAAATTTACGAACATGATATAAGATCCTCAATTTTGGCGATCTGGAGTGCAAAATGCGTAAATAAGAATTTTTTTGTTTTTGGTGCTCTATTTTATATTTTTGCGGCGAATTCCGCGCCTAACGGTATTAGGAAATTTCGTCCGTTAGATCATGTTATGATAGTTGCGTAGCAAGATTTGGAAATACTGAAGTTATTTTGGAATGGATAG
>PTKE01000099.1 GCA_002937585.1 Alphaproteobacteria bacterium MarineAlpha9_Bin6
CCCATTGGGTATGAGTGGTGCACGCCTTATTACCACCGCTATGTACCAGCTCGCTGCAAAGGGTGGAAACCGTGCATTGTGTGCGATGTGTATTGGGGTTGGTCAAGGAATCGCCGTGGTATTGGAAAGAGTGTAATTGGCCAACGTATAATCCGCGGTGTGGCAATGAATTCTGGTCTTGAACCTCTTGATTTCTTGCTGTGTTTAGGAATATTGCGGCTGAAATACCAATCCACACAAAATAAGACAAAGGCATGGAATATTGGTGAATAAATGGCCTCAAGTAGGCGGCACAACCTTTGATCCACCTAAGGAATGGCGACATCATTAGCATTATAGTAATACCCGCTACAGTGAGGTGTGGGCCACGATGAATCTCTCTGTTGCAGTGGTTGGTGCAGGGCCATCAGGATTCTATGCCGCTGACGCTATGCTCAAAGCTTTTTCAGGCTCTCAAATCGATATCATCGACCAATGGCCAATACCCTTCGGTCTAGTTCGATTTGGTGTTGCTCCTGATCACTTGAGCACGAAAAACGTCACCAAATTGTATGAGAAAATTCTCGATAAGCCGGGGGTTCGCTTTGTTGGCAATGTCGAATTGGGCCGTGACATCAGCTATGAGGAACTTAAGTCACTTTTTGACGTGGTGATTCTCGCATTTGGCATGGAAAAGCCCAGGCTTCTGGATATTCCCGGTGCTGATTTAGCGGGAGTGATTTCCGTCACTGATTTTGTTGGTTGGTACAACGCTACGCCCGAAAGCAAGGATTGCGGCGAATTGGTCTCTAGAGCGCGATCCGCGATCGTGGTGGGGAACGGGAATGTGGCGCTTGATATTGTCCGCTTGCTTGCCAAGACGGAAGCTGAGCTGGCAACCACTGATATCGTGCCAGCAGCAGCGAATGCGATAGTTCGTGCACCATTGAACGATATCTACGTTGTTGGCAGAAGGGGGCCAATTGAATCAAGTTTTAGTTTTCCAGAATTGTCTGAGCTCGGCGATTTGGTGGAAGCCCAGACTTTGGTGGATAGTGCCTATCTACCAGCGGATGCCTCAAGTGCTGAGGAATCGGTACGAAAGAAAAAAGAGCGCAATCTGCGCGTATTTCGAACGTTTGCTGGCAATAGCGCGGATAACAGACCGGTGCGAATTCATTTGATGTTTTACGCCTCGCCGATCGAAATCATTGGCCAGGATCAAATAACGACTGTGAAAATGTCCCGCAATACAGTTGTTGAGGGTAGGGCGGTCGCAACAAACGAAACGTTTATGATAGACGCGGACTTGTTGGTTCCGACGATTGGATACGAGTTGGCGTCGATCGAAGGCTTGCCGTCATTAGGCGGTGTGGTTAAGAATCAAGATGGCCGAGTTGAGCCTGGGGTCTACGTAGTTGGTTGGGCGCGTCGTGGTCCCACGGGTGTGATTGGCACAAACCGGGTGGATGCCAGAGAGGTTGTGGCCTTGATTTCAAGGGACGCTCCAACAGCGTCAAAGCCGGGCCCTTCTAGCCTTGATGATGTGTTATCAGCACGGAGTGTGAGCGCCGTTGACGCAACTGATTGGCGGCAGATTGATGCCGCCGAAATCGCTTCTGGGGGGAGCGGTCGGCCGCGGGTAAAATTTACGACGGTCGATGAGATGCTGCGTGTCACTAAGACAAAGGTTGCTGCATAGCGCACACCACTTTCAAATGTCATGTGTCGTAATGTGACCGATATTGGCACTAAACGGATGCTTCTTAAAAGAATGCACTCGATTTACCTATTGGAATCGTATATGCGCCTCACGTGTGCCACCGGGCAATCCCTCATACCGGAGGGTGATCATGCCAACATGCCGTGCAGCTTCCTTAGAGAGCCAAGGCTTATGATTTGACCAGCTTGGAGTTTATGTCCACGTTTGTTCAAAGTTTTTATTAGCCATAATACCGCATTAAGAGGGTTGCCAAGGATCACATCACCAGTGACTTCATCGTAAACTTCACCGGTATCGGCTTGAAGCGTCACTTTCATTTGGGTAAATGCGTCCACCCAGGCCTCTGTAGCCTGAACCTCTGCTGGTTCTCCGAGCATGCCGTAACGGGCCATAACATTCAGTGCGACGATGACACCGGCAAGAAGTGGCTGTTCCTTAGGCGCGACGATGTCGGGCAGTTCTATAAACGGGATTACTTGGCTGAGGTGCTGAGCGACCTCTAACATGGTCTGCGCATCATTAATGCCCTCGTCCTTGACCGTCACCACTAGGTCCGGCTCAAACAGCGGGCGCACTCCAAAGTTCACGTCTAATGTGCTGCCCGATTTTAACAACATCGGGCCGAATAGTTTGCCGTAAACAGGTTCGGAGACGCCGAATCGCTCTTGGCTTGCTTTCCCCGTAAAACCGACTTTGTAGCCTATTGCCGGGCCATACCTGGCCTCCAGAAACTTAAGGTATTTGTCCTGTGCACATTAGCCAGCCTCTAGGGTTAGGTCAGCGCCGTAACTTTGCACCGGTAATTTTTCCACGTACGCCTGGAATCGTGCTGCAACCTCGGCATCGCTAGGACAATTTGCTTATGCCGTGGGGTTTATAATCAAGGTCAGCAACGGAAGTGCCAACCAGCGGACGCGTTTCATGATTCTTATCACGCTCAACATTCTCCAATGGACCAACGGTTTTCATTTGGCAGTGCGAAATTGAGAACACTCTGGAAATTTCTCATATTTTGGTGCGTTCCAATAATCTGTAAGATTAACTGCATGTGAATCTAACCGTTTCAAGATCTGGACAAGGTTAGTGGGTGATGATGTTATGGAGTATTAATTTGAACAAACTGATCGGTGTTTGAGAGAAAAATCCTCTGCAACTTTAGGTTAGTACAAATTGAAGTTCCGTAAGCTATGTTAGGGTTTTGAGTTGTGAATTTGTTTGACGCACTTTTGCACCCAGACCAGGAGGAAGATCCTGATCGTGGAGTGGTTATCCATGCCGCCAATCTGCTTGAAGTTGGTGAGTTTCAATTGCTGCAACTTGCATTCTTTGAATGGTATGGACGAGAAATGCATTGCTCGGAAAAAGAATCCTTCTTTCGCAGCGTCTTCCTTGTGAAAGAAACACCGGTGTTTCTTCGCCATTATGCACGAAATATCGTCTTAAGCGACGATAGGGGTGATCTGAGGGCGCGCGTGCCGTTTTATCATCGTTACGATCCTGCGGTTTTTGATCGTCGTCTGCCGAATGGTATTGGCCGTTTCGTGGGGGTGACCGTATTGCTGATTAGTGTGTTGATAGTGAGCTTGGGTATGGCCATCTTTACGATTGAGCAGGGCGGGCGTTGTACTAATTATCTCCCACCTTGTCTGACCGCACAGGATCTTGGGGAAGTCACCAGAGTGGACAGCAGTCAACGTTAGCTTGTGGTGTGCGCTATTTATTGGCAACTAGGTGGTGGTTAGGTAGCATCTTTCTATGTGGGACGTGCCGCCAGAATACGAAACCCTATTGAACATAATATTCCTAGCGATAACGGGAGGCATCGCGTATCACGGTATCCGCTATCGCGACGGAGACGGCAATACAGATATTGTAAGGCTTTTATTCGGCTGTATCGCCGCGACGTTTTTCTTTTTGGTGCTTTTCAAAGATGTGCTGGGGGTCGTTAAATTTGGTTGAAGGTGTTGATATGGGTCAAGGTTTATGCATTCGTGACTCGGCATCGAGGTCTGGAATTTGTAATAGACGCTGTTCTTCTGGAAGCTGAAGTTGTTCGTGTATGTATCGAGCGCGATCGCGAACGGTGGAAGGTCTCGGATCGTAAAGAATTTTGTGCACGAATCCGGGGCCGGAGACTGATTCCTCATCTACTTGTAGGGCCTTGATGTAATTCGCAAGAGCCTCATCGTGAGCACCCTGACGATCGAGAATGATGCCCTTGTTGGCGTGGGCAGCTGCCAATACACCACGTCCAGTTGGATCGTCAGGGCTTAAGTTTTTCGTAAGCCAATCAATTAAATAATCGAGCTCTATTTCTGCTTCCCAGTACTGCTCTGTCTGAATAAATATCAATGCGCGGCCCATTAGGGCGCCACGGTGGTTGGGCGAGAGGTCGAGTGCTTTGTTGAAATGACTCATCGCGTCATCATAATCACCGCTCGATAACAGGATGTCCCCTCGCTCGGTATCGTAATCTCCCGCGGGTCGGTCAAAAAAACTGTCATAAAGGAGCGTTGCGCCGCCAGTGACTAGTACGGCTATGAACATTAAGACAGTGAAGCGTTTTAATACACGAGGGTTCATGGAACCAATCTGAACAAATAGTCGGTGTAGAAGATTGAAAAAACCAAAGCAAGAAGCGCTGCTGTGAAACCAGCGCGCCTTTTTAGTCTTTGTTGTGTTGCTTCATCTGCCGGTAGATTTTTTCTTATCATCCTGCGAAGAGACATCACCCATATCAGGTGACGCAATGGCATCCAAAGTGCCGTCGCTAAAAGAATGGCCCATATCAGGGTGTATTCAGAGGAAAACAAAGCGGTCACCACTGCTGCATATGCACCTATTTAGGCAACAACCTTTATCGAAAGGAAAGGGGGGCAATGCCCCCCTTTAAGTTCCCTTCATTGCAAAACCATTTACATGGTTTCACCTGATCTCCCCACTCAAGTTTGTTGCGCGGGGGCTGCTACCTTATCGCCGATGTCATCGGTCAACGACTCAATGTTCTTAGACGGGACCGCTGACATCTCCATTTTGTAGGCGAGGAACCACATCATGGCTACGCCAAGAATCCAAAATAGGATCTGCCAGGCCCAAATAGAGGGTATTCCAAAAGTCCACCCCGCCGGACCCTCGTTTGGTGCTCCGAAAATCGTGTTCCCGATTACGGCGCCAGGTCCTATGCCAAAGAACAACCATGCCAGAGTAACGATCCATGCTACCGGCACCAGGCCCTTCTTCTGTGGTGAAAGAGACGCGTGCTCACGCAGAAAATCATGATATTTCATACGGTGTGATCGCTCGGTATCTCTTTGTGTCATGGCGGAAACGCTAATACAGACGGCTAGATTAAAGATGATGCCCCAGCCGGCAGAGTGAATTGTCCAAGGCCATCTGCCCCAAGGAAGATCGATGCCAACGGCGCTGGCGATCGTGCGCCCAAATGTTTCCGTGAAAATCACCCCGAGCAATCCAGCCAAAAGGCCCCAGCTAGCGCCCTCCCTGGTGATCCATGGTATCCAACAAACAGCCGCTAACGAGGGCCACATCTGAAACCCGAAAGCAACTGCCAACCCACCGAGCAATACCAGTGCGTCTTGAGAGAAGGTAGCCACCAGCAAAGCGGCGATGACAATAAAGGCTACGCCGAGCCGACCAAACAGTTTCTGTGTGGCATGACTGGCGGTCGGATTAAGGTAGCGCTTGTATATGTCGCGCGTCAGCATCCCGCCGGCAGTTGACATGTACGCTGCACCGGTGGATTGCATTGCTGCGAGAGCACATACGGCGAGTAGTCCCAGGAACCATGGCGCCGCCTCGCCCACCAGGTTGATGTAGTGCGGTACCAAGCCGCCCTGTTTGTTGGCGGTCAAGTCGGGTAGAACATTTGCAATCCCCGCCGCATCACCCACTGCCGGGGTAGCGCCCAGAAAATGCGCTCCCATCCCCTGGGCAACCGTAAAGAAAAACAAGATCAGGCCGATGCCAAATGACGATGCCCAAACCTGCTGTGGTGCGAAGGGCTTCGGATCCTTGTTCGCGAAGGACCACATGGAAAATGCTGGCGCCGACTGGATGCCCATGAGGGCAAACATGTACGTCAGAACCATGATCCCTGTCCACAAGCCGCCCACTGGAGTTTCCACCCCAAGGCCTGCGGTAAACTGGATCACGCCGGGTATAGCAAGGTAGGCGTTGTGACCATCCGCGGTTGCACCCCATTTACCGAGATCCGTTTTGCCAAGGGCCGCCAGGGAATCGTTGAAGGAGCCCCATCCGCCAAGTTGGCCGTAGGCGATGCAACCTATGGCGACAATGCCAAATGCGAGCAGAATGCATTGTAGCGTGTCCACGTAGGCGACCGCTCGAAGACCACCCGATGCGACGTAAATAAGCACAATCAGCGAAAGAACCCACATGCCCCATTCCCTTGGGATCATGCCGTCAGTTAATACGTTAAACAGGAATCCGGAGGCGCCAAGCTGGACGCCGAGGTATGGTATCGAGAACAGTAATGCCACGAGTACCACCAGAATCCGGATCATATCGCCCTGGAAATAATCCGACAGCATTTCGCCAGGGGTTACATATC